>NZ_CP132203.1:6532500-6880000 GCF_030719035.1 Hahella sp. HNIBRBA332 | reverse complement strand
CGGTGTAATCAGCTCTAGCCAGCCAAATAAAGTGTACAACCGCGAGAACGCCACTTAGATAAACCAGCTTGTGTAACTTCTTCCAGTTTCTTCCCAATTTACGGACCATGAATTTAGGGGATGTCGCAGCAAGCATCACCAAAATCACAAAAGCCACAAAGCCTACTGTTATATAAGGACGTTTAGTTATTTCTTGGACGAAGTTTTGAATGTCCAGCACCAGCAAGAAGCCAGAAATAAAATGTAATGTTGCATAAAACCAGGAATAGAGCCCCAGCATTCTTCTGTAGCGAACCAGCCAGCGTAGCTTTAGCCATTGATTTGCGGGAGTGACGGCAAGCGTTATCAACAGAAAGTTCAAAGCCCAAAGGCCTGAGAAACGCGTTATCGCCTCACCAGGATCAGGCCCCAAGTCTCGGGATACAACCCGATAAACCAGGAACACTAACGGCCCTAGTGATAACAAAAATATCCCCCACCAGCGAGCGATGCCCCACTTTTCTGCAGCCATATTAGTAATTCTTCCTTAGGTCCAAGCCCGTATAAAGACTCGCAACCTCATCCGCATAGCCATTGAACATTAGGGTATCTATGCGTTTAGGACCAAAGAGGCCTCCAGGTAAACGCCGCTCACTCTTCTGACTCCAGCGGGGATGATCGACACTGGGATTTACGTTGGCGTAAAAGCCATATTCATTGGGAGCTAAAGCATTCCACGTTGTATACGGCTCATCCCCCATGAACTTAATCCCAACTATCGACTTAATACTTTTAAAGCCGTATTTCCATGGCGTCACCAAGCGTATCGGGGCGCCGTTTTGATTAGGGAGGATTTTGCCGTAAAGACCAACTGCAGCTAGGGTAAGAGGATGCATTGCCTCGTCAATTCTCAACCCTTCTCTATAAGGCCACTCAATGCTGCTGAACAGTGAGCGCTGCCCCGGCATTTGCTCTGGTCTGACCACCGTCTCAAAAGCGACATACTTCGCATTAGAATTAGGCTCAAACTTTTTCAGAATAGTCGCCATGGGTATTCCTACCCAAGGAATCACCATCGACCATGCCTCGACACAGCGCAGACGATACACACGCTCTTCCAGCTGACTTTCTTTGACAAGGTCTTCAAGTTGATAGCTTCCGGGCTTTCCGCATTCGCCATCTACTTTGATAGACCATGGCTGAATATCCAACTGCTCCGCATATCTGGACGGATCAGTTTTATCAGTGCCAAACTCGTAAAAGTTGTTGTAGCGAAGAATATCTTCGTAGGGAGTTTGCTCTTCAGAGGTACTGAAAGGCCCAGTTTTAATATTTTGAAACTGGGGAGCCACCAACTTTTCCCATGCTTGTCTTGAAGGGGTAACTGCCGCACTCGCAGAACTAGTACAACCAATTAATGATCCAGCAGCAGAGCTTGATACCGCTGCAACCGCCACCCCCCTCATAAAACTACGGCGTGACAGGTAGACTTTTTCGTCCGTGATCTCTGATGAAGGAATGTCTGTAGAGGTTTTAATGAGCATTGAAGCGGTCCTTCCGGCAAGGTGTAACAACTAAATCATTAATTCACACCCAAGTTAGACCGCAGGGATCAGAAAAGATTCAATTAGCCTGCCGTTTCTTTTTTCTCCAGCGCTGCAATGCCTGAAATGGGCCAGAAACTGTGTATAGCAAAAAGCCACCCAGCAGCACTTGCGCGGGAGCCGTAGCAATGACCGCATAGATCAACACAACGACCAGTATAGCGACAAAGGGCACACGACCTTTGAGGTCAAACTCCTTAAAGCTGTAGAACAGTATGTTGCTGACCATCAATACGCCTGCGCCTGCGACGATCAGCACCGCACCGTATGATAGCCAAATGGAGTGCTCCAATGTGTGCAACGTCCACACCGTTCCCGCGACGACAGCCGCGGCAGAGGGGCTGGGGAGGCCAACAAAATACTTTTTATCTACCGATCCTATTTGAGTATTAAACCTAGCCAACCGTAGCGCTGCGCCCGCCACATAGATAAAAGCCGCAACCCAACCAATCTTTCCAAGGTCAGATAATGTCCAAGTGAAGGCCACTAACGCTGGGGCCACACCAAACGCCACCATGTCAGCCAAACTGTCATATTCAGCGCCAAACGCGCTTTGCGTATTGGTCAAGCGCGCAACTCGCCCATCCAAGCCATCTAGAATCATACAAATGAATATCGCAATGGCGGCATTCTCAAAGTTTCCATGCATCGCGGCGACAATAGCGTAAAAGCCTGAAAATAAAGACCCTGTAGTAAAAAGGTTGGGTAACAGGTATACCCCTCTCCGCCGCACCTTGGCCCCACCGACAACTTCTTCTTCAACGACTTCAGCTCCAGCAACCGTTTCATCTTTGCGGGGAGCGTCAGCCTTGATGTCAGCAAGCTCGACTTCTTTTTTAGAGTTTGAAGAGGTCATATATCACTCAATAATTTCCAATAGAGCACACAACTATACATGAGAGCAGGATTAGACAACCAGCCCCAAAAAAAACGCGGCTTGCGCCGCGTTTTCAGGTCTGTAGCATTATCGCCGATTAGTTTTTGGACTTATCTACGATTTTATTAGATGCAATCCAAGGCATCATGCTACGCAGTTTTTCGCCCACTTGCTCGATCGGATGAGCTGCGTTATTGCGACGATAAGCTGTCATTGATGGATAGTTATGAGCGCCTTCAGCAATGAACATCTTGGCGTATTCACCATCCTGAATACGCTTCAGGGCATTGCGCATGGCGGCCCTGGATTGATCATTGATAACTTCAGGACCAGTGACATACTCACCATATTCCGCGTTGTTGGAAATGGAGTAGTTCATGTTGGCGATGCCGCCTTCGTACATCAGATCGACAATAAGCTTCAACTCATGCAGACACTCAAAGTACGCCATCTCCGGAGCATAACCAGCTTCCACCAGGGTTTCGAATCCAGCCTTAACCAGCTCTACTGCGCCACCGCACAACACTGCTTGCTCACCAAACAGGTCCGTTTCGGTTTCATCTTTAAAGGTAGTTTCGATGATACCGGTACGACCTCCGCCTACACCGCTAGCATAGGAAAGCGCCAAGTCTTTCGCTGAACCTGAAGCATCTTGGAAAATAGCGATCAGATCGGGAATGCCGCCACCTTTTACAAACTCAGAGCGAACAGTATGCCCTGGAGCCTTGGGAGCGATCATAATGACGTCTAGATCTGCGCGCGGCACGATTTGGTTGTAATGAATGCTGAAACCGTGAGCGAACGCCAGCGTTGCGCCATTTTTAAGATTCGGCTCGATTTCAGACTTGTAAAGCTTCGCCTGAAACTCATCAGGGGTTAGTATCATTACGACATCTGCGCCAGCGACAGCTTCCGCCACTTCCTTAACTGCAAGTCCCGCGTTTTCAGCCTTGGCCCAGGAGCCGGAGCCCTTACGTAAACCAACGCACACATCAACACCGGAATCCTTCAGGTTGTTAGCATGCGCATGCCCTTGAGAGCCGTAGCCAATAATTGCAACTTTCTTGCCCTGGATGATGGAAAGGTCACAATCTTTATCGTAATAAACGTGCATTTTATTCACCTATTTCTGTGCGCGCTCGCGCCCTTACTCGTTAAACTGATAATGTTTTTTCACCGCGCGCAATGCCGGAAACCCCGCTGCGCACGACTTCTAACACACTGCTTTTTCCAATCGCCTGGATAAAAGCATCTAATTTATCGCTATCTCCGGTTAATTGAACGGTATAGACCGTACTGGTCACGTCAACAATCTGCCCCCGGAAAATATCAGCCGTTCTCTTTATTTCGGCCCTTAATGCGCCACTGGCTTTCAGCTTGATCAACATCAGCTCACGTTCAATATGTGCGCCTTCAGTCAGATCGACCACCTTCACGACTTCCACCAACTTGTTCAGTTGCTTGGTAATCTGCTCAATGACCCGGTCTGAACCAATCGTCGTGACAGTCAACCTGGAAAGTGTCGGATCCTCTGTTGGCGCCACCGTCAGCGTTTCAATGTTGTAATTCCGTTGCGAAAACAGTCCTACCACTCGAGACAACGCACCAGGCTCGTTCTCCAGTAGCATTGATATGATTCGACGCATGCCGTTTATACCCTCTCCGTTTTGCTTAGCCACATATCTTTCATTGCGCCGCGCGCCACCTGCATCGGGTAAACGTGCTCATGAGGGTCTACATATATATCGACAAACACCAGACGGTCTTTCATTGCAAACGCTTTTCTTAAGCCTTCCTCTAGCTCCTCCGGCTTACGAATGGTAATCCCAACGTGCCCATAAGCTTCAGCCAGCGCCATAAAGTCCGGTAATGATTCCATATAAGACTGCGAGTGGCGCGCCTCATAATTCATGTCCTGCCACTGACGAACCATTCCCAAGGAGCGATTGTTCAGATTGATGATCTTTATCGGAAGATTGAACTGCTTGCAGGTTGAGAGTTCTTGAATATTCATTTGAATACTGCCCTCTCCAGTCACGCACACGACCTCTTCTTCAGGAAAGCTCAGCTTGACGCCCATCGCCGCAGGCAAACCAAACCCCATGGTTCCCAAACCGCCAGAATTAATCCAGCGATTGGGTTTGTTGAAGCGGTAATACTGTGCCGTAAACATCTGATGCTGGCCAACGTCAGTGGCGACATAAGCGTTGCCTTCCGTGATCTTGCACAGCATTTCAATCACCTGCTGCGGCTTGAGCATCTCACTGTCGTCGGTTCGATAGCGTCCACCATGGTAAGCGCGCCATTCATCAATCTGCTTCCACCATGCCGACAGCGCTTCTTTATCTGGACGTGAGTTGTCCTCTTTCACAAACGCAATCATATCGCGCAATACGGAAGCGGCAGGTCCTACGATAGGCACATCAACCTGAACGGTTTTTGAGATTGAAGCGGGATCAATATCCACATGGATAATTTTGGCGCCTGGACAAAACTTTTCCGTCGCATTGGTGACGCGATCATCAAATCGCGCACCGACGGCCACAATCAAATCGCTATGATGCATAGCCATGTTAGATTCATAGCTACCGTGCATGCCCAACCAGCCAAGACTATGCTTGTCATCCGCGGGAAAGCCGCCAATGCCCATCAAGGTTGTGGTAACGGGAAAATTCAGCTGATGCGACAGGTCAACCAACTCTTTAGAGGCATGCCCCAGAACAATGCCGCCGCCTGCATATATGATGGGGCGTTTGGCAGCCATCATCATATCTACAGCCTTTCTTATCTGCCCTGCATGTCCGCGGGTTGGCGGACTATATGAGCGCATTTTCACCTTTTTGGGGTATACGTACTCAAACCTCTCGTTAGGCGTAGTCATATCCTTAGGAATATCAACTACGACCGGCCCGGGACGACCCGTAGAGGCCAGATAGAAGGCTTTTTTCAATACCACAGGGATTTCACTGGGATCTCTGACGCTCAGGTTATGCTTCACGACAGGACGTGAAACGCCCATCATGTCAGTCTCCTGAAAAGCATCTTCGCCAATCAGTGTGGAAGGAACTTGGCCGCACAACACCACCATCGGAATTGAATCCATGTAGGCGGTTGCTATGCCCGTCACAGTATTGGTCGCGCCAGGACCTGAAGTCACCAGAACAACGCCAGGTTTACCTGTCGCCCGAGCATAGCCATCCGCCATGTGGGCGGCTGCTTGCTCATGTCTCACCAGGATATGCTTTACTTTATTTTGGCGAAACAGCGCATCATATATATGAAGCACCGCGCCGCCGGGATATCCGTATATGTACTCGATACCCTCGTCTTGCAGAAAGCGCACGATCATATCGGCGCCAGATAACATTTCTGCCGTCACGTCTTCCTCTCTTAATACGCGCAGAATGCGTCAGCGCGAATTAGGGCTGGTTGCTAATAACTTCCACTCAAATATAGACCCAAAAGGATACATATGGTGGACGCCGCCACACTAGCTGTTTATCGCGAGAGGTTATCTCTTGACTTGCTCACACATGCCTGTTGGGCATTTACTCAAAGACTGCTCCTGGTGTTAGGAGTCTGTGGTCTGCAGATATCGTGTGGTCATGATCGTTCGTAGCTTTGTTGGTTTTGCCGTAAAAGTTACGTCGATGTTCGAGCAATCGACAATTTTGACATCCCGTCCGTCTCTGTCAATAGAAAATGCGCATTTCACGGCTTCCGCGGCTTTACCAACGCTGCGCTTTCATCTATCTTTCCGGTATTATGTACTCTCTGTTGTTTATGAATTTCAGTGGCTTGGAGATCCTTCATTTTATGCGTACAGCCATCTTTTCTATTTTTCTTTTAAGTATCAGCTCTCTGTCCTTTGCAAGCGGCGTGTATAAATGGACTGATGAGAATGGCGTTATCCACTATTCGGACAAAAAGCCTGACTTTAAGTCCAGCACTGAAATCAATGTACAAACCGGCTCTCAAACAAAAGAGGCGCTTGACTTGCAAGAGCAAACCCAGCAGTTAAATGAGCAACAAGAGCTGGAAAAAATCAGAGCCCAACAAGCACAAGAAAACTCTACAGCTGAAGCAAAGCAAAAAGAAATCTGCGATGCATTAAAATCCAATCTACAGACTTTAATGAACACTGCTCGGATTCGTCAAAAGCAGGAAGATGGTACCGAACGCTACATGACACCTGAAGAAATTTTACAACAACGCAAAGAAACTCAAGCTCGAGTTGATAGTGAGTGCGGAGGGCAGTAAGCGACCCTGTAAATAATTCTGTGTATCTGCCTGGTTATTAAAGATACTCCGTTAAGCGATCTTCGAACTCGATCATAAATCGGTTCAGCGCTGACTTCCAATTCCTGATCGGCATCGTCCATTTCTTCGACGCATCCATGATCGCCAGATACACCACCTTTCTCGCGGAATCATCCGTGGGGAACAGCTTCCGTTTCTTGATCACTTTCCTAATGACGCTGTTAAGGGACTCAATGGCATTGGTCGTGTAGATGGCCCTGCGAATGTCTTCCGGGTAGCGGAACAGAGTGTTGAGGTTCTCCCAGTGAAGCCGCCAGGATCGGCTGATCTGGGGATATTTCTCATCCCATCGTTCGGCAAACCTGTCCAGCTCTGAGAGGGCTTCCTCCTCGGTGGCCGATTGGTAGATCCGCTTCAGATCTGTTGTGACCGGCTTATAGTCTTTCCACGGCACATACTTCACCGCATTGCGCACCATGTGCACGATACAGAGCTGTATCTGGGTTTGGGGATACACGGTATTGATCGCTTCGGGGAAACCCTTCAGGCCGTCCACACAGGCGATCAGAATGTCCTTCACGCCCCGGTTCTGCAACTCGGTCAGCACATTCAGCCAGAACTTCGCCCCTTCGGTTTCCGAGAGCCACATCCCTAGCAATTCTTTGTGGCCTTCCAGGTTGCCCCCCAGGGCCAGATAGATCGCTTTGTTGATCACCTGCTTGTCCTGGCGGATCTTCACCACAATGCAGTCCAGGTACACGATGGGATAAACCGCATCCAGAGGACGAGACTGCCATTCCACCACCTGCTCAATCACGGCATCCGTGACTTTGGAGATTAAGGTGGGAGAGACATCCGCGCCATACATTTCCTTAAAGGTGGCCACGATCTCTCGGGTGCTCATGCCTTTGGCGTAGAGGCTGAGAATCTTGTCGTCCATGGTGGTGAAGCGGGTCTGCTGCTTCTTGACCAGTAGAGGCTCAAAGCTGCCCTGACGATCTCTGGGAGTATTAACTTCAAACTGACCGTCCTCGGTACGGAGGGTCTTGCTGGAATAGCCGTTACGGCTATTGTCTGAATTTGAAGATTGATGTTTCTCGTATCCCAGATGCACATCCAGCTCTGCATTGAGCGCGGCTTCCACGGTCGCCTTGGTGAGCATCTGACGGAACTCGTTGAGATCCTTTTCTGTTTTCAGAGATTTGGCTGCCTCACGGGCAAATGCTTCTAATTCTTTCTGGTTCATTGTCTACCTATCCTTAACCCCGCTATAGGGTACTAGTGATAGGCAGATACACAAATTAAATTACAGTCTCCAGTAAGCCCTCCCCTCGCTATGTATCAAACTACTTCCTACTAAATATCAGCTTACCGTCCTTCACTTCCGCTTCAATCACATCCCCCCGCTGAAACTCACCATTGAGTATGGATTGAGCTAACGGGTTCTCTACCCGTTGCTGTATCGCCCGTTTCAGTGGACGCGCCCCGTATATGGGATCAAAGCCGACTTCCGCCAGCGTCGCCATTGCTTCGGCGCTCAGTTCAACTTTAAGGTCCTGCTCTTGTAAGCGACGATTCAAGATTTCCAGCTGTATCAGCGCGATACCGCGAATCTGTTCAGCGGTCAGCGGATGGAAAACAACTACTTCGTCGATTCGATTGATGAACTCTGGACGAAAATGTCTACCAACCACTTCCAGCACAGCATCTTTAATTTCATTGTAGTTTTCATCTTGCCCACCCATCGCCTGAATCAGATCTGATCCCAAGTTGGATGTCATGACAATGACAGTATTGCGAAAATCTACAGTTCGCCCTTGTCCATCCGTCAGGCGACCATCTTCAAGCACTTGCAACAGAATATTGAATACATCCGGATGCGCCTTTTCTACTTCATCCAAAAGCAAGACAGAATAGGGCTTGCGCCTGACGGCTTCTGTCAAGTACCCCCCCTCTTCATAGCCTACATAACCAGGAGGAGCCCCAATTAATCTAGCGACAGAATGTTTCTCCATAAACTCTGACATATCGATGCGCACCATCGCCTCTTCCGTGTCAAACAAGAAGCTTGCCAGAGACTTACATAGTTCTGTTTTACCGACCCCTGTCGGCCCCAAGAACAGGAATGAGCCGTTCGGGCGGTTAGGATCACTCAGACCCGCCCTGGAGCGACGCACCGCATTGGCGACCGCGACGACAGCCTCATCTTGTCCTATAACGCGCTGATGCAATGCTTCTTCCATGCGCAGCAGTTTCTCACGTTCGCCTTCGAGCATTTTGGCGACAGGAATACCGGTCCATTTGGAGACTATCTCGGCAATTTCCTCTTCAGAAACCTTATTGCGCAGCAAACGCATTTCCAGCATTTCCGCTTGGCTCGCCATATCCAGCTGCTTCTCCAGCTCTGGAATGCGTCCATATTGCAGTTCAGACATGCGGGTCAGGTCTCCTTGTCTGCGGGCATTTTCCAGATCCACCCGAGCCTGCTCCAACTGACTTTTAATTTGTTGCGTGCCTTGCAACGCCGCTTTTTCAGAACTCCAGACCTCTTCAAGGTCCGCAAACTCCTTTTCCATCTCCTCTATTTGCGTATTCAGCTCTTCCACGCTTTTTTTGGATGCCGCATCTTTCTCTTTCTTAAGTGCTTCTCGCTGCATCTTTAGTTGGATCAACCGGCGCTCCAGCCGATCCAACGGCTCAGGTTTGGAATCAATCTCCATCCGAATCTGGCTGGCGGCTTCATCAACTAAATCTATAGCTTTATCCGGTAGCTGCCGATCCGTAATGTAGCGATGGGATAATTTCGCCGCTGCGATGATGGCGCTGTCAGTGATTTCAACGCCATGGTGAACTTCATAGCGCTCCTTCAATCCACGCAATATCGCGATGGTATCCTCAACATTCGGCTCGTCCACCAGCACTTTCTGGAAGCGACGCTCCAACGCTGCATCCTTTTCAATGTACTCCCGATATTCATCCAATGTCGTAGCGCCAACGCAATGCAACTCTCCACGAGCCAATGCAGGCTTTAACATATTGCCCGCATCCATCGCGCCTTCCGCTTTGCCTGCGCCAACCATAGTATGGAGCTCATCGATAAATAAGATGATCTGCCCTTCTTGCTTCGCCAGCTCGTTAAGCACGCCTTTCAGACGTTCTTCGAATTCGCCGCGGAATTTGGCCCCTGCTATCAGAGCCCCCATATCCAGAGCCAGTACGCGCTTATTTTTCAGCCCCTCAGGGACTTCACCGTTCACAATACGTTGCGCAAGCCCTTCAACAATCGCGGTCTTACCTACACCTGGCTCACCAATTAGAACAGGGTTATTTTTGCGGCGGCGCTGCAATACCTGAATCGTTCTACGGATTTCATCGTCCCTGCCAATAACAGGGTCCAATTTGCCTTCCGTCGCACGGGCGGTAAGGTCGATAGTAAAACGATCGAGCGCCTGGCGGCTCTCTTCCGCACCTTGATCTTGCACTTTTTCACCGCCACGCATAGTCTCTATCGCCCTCTCCAATCTTTGTTTATCAGCGCCGCACTCTTTTAGCAGCTTTCCTACGACTCCCCGGTCGTCTATCGCCGCTAGAAGCACCAACTCACTGGAAATAAACTGATCGCTGCGTTTCTGCGCAAGCTTGTCCGCCAGATTTAACAGCCGTCCCAAATCATTGGATAGGTGAACATCCGCGTCAGAGCCCTGAACCTGCGGGAGCTTATCCAGTTCCTGAGTCAGCATGGCTTTAAAGCGAGCCACGTCAACACCGGCTTGCTGTAGCAGCGGCGCCGTGGAGCCTCCTGACTGGCTCAACAGTGATTGGAACAGGTGTACAGGCTCTATGAAGTTGTGATCTTTACCCAAGGCAAGCGACTGGGCTTCTGATATCGCCATCTGGAGACGACTGGTGAATTTATCAAATCGCATCTGCATTACCCCAAAATTCCGATGTTACCCGCGCACACTAAGACGCAGTTTCAATTACCGAAAATGTGGGGCCACGCTCTGAAAGCTTCAAGGCTGCGCACCAAGAAGAGAAGAAAAGTGTGCTGGATATTGATCTATCTCAAGCCCTAATCTCTAAGGAGATGAGGCAAGCCAAATAACTGACGCCATTCGTCCTGTTACGCCATCTCTGCGATAGGAGAAAAACCTGCCTGAATCCGTGTAGGTGCAATAGTCGCCGCCAAAGATTCGTGTAACTCCAAGTCTGTGCAGCCTAAGCCGAGCCAGAGCATATAAGTCCGCACACCATTTACCGGCGTTAGACGATGAAGGGATGAAGCAAGTAGCAGACTCAGGCTCTTGTGCGACAAAAGCGTCCATTACATCCTGACCAACTTCGAAGGCAGTCTGACTAATCGCAGGTCCAAGCCAAACCAGCAATTCTGTCTGTTCGCTAAAGTATTTTGCAGTGTTTTCCAATACACCGGCGGCCAGTCCACGCCACCCCGCATGAGCTGCGGCCACTGCAGAACCATCTGCTGCTGCGAATAGAACAGGAAGACAGTCTGCGGTCAGGATGCAACATGCCTGCTGCAACTGAGTAGTAAACGCTGCATCACCGGTATGTGACTGGACAGGTCTTACCCCCTTCAACACGACCACATCGACGCCATGCACCTGTTCTAACCAATGGAAGCGATCAACAGGCAGGCCCACCTCCTGAGCAAGAAAACGTCTGTTAGTTTCAACAGCAACAGCATCGTCTCCAACGTGGCCGCCAAGATTCATGCTGGCGAATTCCCGCTGACTGACTCCGCCTGCTCGCGTCGTCACCAGCGCTCGGATATTCGTGGGAACAGGCCAGTCAGGTTGAATCAACTGCAGTCTGCCGGCACCCATCTATGAAGCCTCCTCTTCTTCCATATCCAAGCGGTTTAGCAAGTTTTTCATATCTTCGGGCAAGTCCACTTCCCAGCTCAGCAATTCGCCAGTTGTCGGGTGCGATAGCTCAAGGGCTTTCGCATGCAGCGCCTGTCTGCCAAAAGATTGCAGGCGCTCAATAGTATCCGCCGACAGCCCTTTCGGAAGGCGCGGGCGGCTCCCGTATAGCGGATCGCCTAATATAGAGTGGTTAATGTGCGCCATATGCACGCGAATTTGGTGCGTTCGCCCTGTTTCCAGCTTCAACCTCAAATGTGTAAAGCCTCGCCAGCGTCGTATCAGCCTGTAGTGGGTCACCGCATCTTTTCCTCCACGGGTCACCGCCATCTTCTGGCGACTCTGCGGATGCCTGCCAATCGCGGCGTCAACCATTCCTCCGCCAGTTAACTCGCCGTATACGACAGCCTCATACTCCCTCCCCATTTCTCTTGCCTGCAACTGCTCAACAAGAGAACTGTGCGCAACAAGCGTTTTCGCAATGACCATCAAACCGGTCGTGTCTTTGTCCAGCCGATGCACAATGCCAGCGCGGGGAAGTTCCGCCAAAGCAGGACAGTGATGTAAAACGGCATTAACGACCGTTCCGTCACTATGTCCTGCAGCGGGATGAACAACAAAGTCCGCTTGCTTATTAATCACCAAAAGGTGTTCATCTTCGAAAACAACATCCAGTGCAATGGGCTGCGCCTCCCAGTCACCCTGCGCCTCCAGCTCGACATCCAGTTCAATCTGGTCGCCTTCAATTACCTTTTCTTTAGGTTTAACCTGCTTTCCATTGACGCGCAGGGCTCCCTGCTTAATCCAGCTTTGTATCCTGGACCTTGAATATTCAGGCATTAGCTCGCTTGCAGCCATATCCAACCGCTGCTCGCCAAGCTCAGCGGGAACAATCAATGACTGCTGTATGCGATGACTCATAAATTAAATCCGTCGGCTGTGGGGTGTTGTCAAAACTATGGTTGTGGAATAATGGCGCGCCAATATTCACGAAAGCCTTGCTGCGCAAGACTGCTCTATTCCATGAAATTAGTGAAGTTTAATTCAAATATGCATCCTATTCGCGCCCTTTTTGCCATGCTGGCCTTTCTTCTGCTGACAGCATGCGCCTCCGCCCCGCCACAAGTGTTGAGTGAAAAGGAATACTACGACAAGGCAAAATCCGCTTTGGACTCAGGCAACTTTTTGGAAGCAGCGCGTCACTTGGAGGATCTGGAGACTTACCATCCATTCGGACGCTATGCGGAGCAGGCGCAGCTGGATCTGATATACGCCCACTATAACTCGCTGAATCCAGAGCGAGCAGAGTCAGCGGCAGAGCGATTTATCCGCCTTCACCCTGAAAGCCCTCATGTAGATTATGCCTACTACATAAAAGGGCTGGCCGCCTATTATGCAGATTTGGGTTTAGGTCCAAGATTTCTCCCTATCGATGTTAATTCCCGTGACCCAGGACGTGCGAAAGAGGCCTTCAGAGATTTCTCGACCCTGGTCACTAACTTTCCAGACAGCCCCTATGCGGCTGACGCAGAAAAGCGCATGCTGGCGATAAAAGAGCGTCTGGCCCAATATGAAATGCATGTCGCACGCTATTATATTCGTCGCCAGGCCTACGTGGCCGCAGTAGCTCGCGCCCAATACGTCGTCGAAAATTATCCTGAAACGCCCGTCGTGCCTGAAGCGTTATCTTTAATGGTCGAGCTTTACAGATACCTGGGTATGCAGCGTCATGCCGATGACGCTTTAGTCTTGCTCGCCGCGAGCTACCCAGACTATAAATCTTTCGACGCCAACATGCGCTTCAGTGGCTCTGAATTCAAAGAAGAAGACCGCAATATCAGCAGTGTCTTTGATTTTGACTTCGGCCTTGGCGATTAGCCCCGGATCATATGTAGAAAAGGCCGCATCTGCGGCCTTTTTTATGTTCGTGCCCCGTCCTGAATAGAGTTAACACCTATTTTAGGACTAGCCCCTAAGAGAACGGACTCACTCCCCCAGCTTCCAGCCGGAAGTTATCGGGTAACGGCGATCCCGCCCGAACCCTCGCATGGTGATTCTTGCTCCCACAGGAGCCTGGCGCCGCTTGTATTCGTTGATGTCCACCAAACGCACCACTCGGTAAACCGTCTCCTTATCAAAGCCTTTCGCAACAATACCGTCAGCACTAATGTCGTGCTCAACATACAAGGACAGTATTTCATCCAGGATCTCATAGGGAGGCAAGCTGTCCTCATCCTTCTGATCCGGAGCCAGCTCAGCCGACGGAGGACGCGTTATCACCCTTTCAGGGATAACTGCCGATAACGTATTACGATACCAAGCCAGGCGAAACACCATGGTCTTAAAGACATCCTTCAGAACGTCATAGCCGCCAGCCATATCGCCATACAGAGTCGCATAGCCAACAGCCATTTCGCTTTTATTACCAGTGGTCAACACTAGTGCGCCAGTTTTATTCGAAATCCCCATCAGAATAACGCCACGTATGCGCGCCTGAATGTTCTCTTCCGTCGTGTCGCGATCCAAACCAGCAAACAAGGGATTTAACGCTCCCATAAACTGATCATAGATAGGCTCAATTGGAACCACATCATACTGAACGCCCAGCGCCTTTGCTTCCGCTTCCGCGTCCTCCAGACTCATTTGGGAGGTATAGCGGAAAGGCATCATCACCGCTCTCACTCTATCAGCGCCAATCGCATCGACAGCAACAGCTAAGGTAACGGCAGAGTCAATGCCGCCAGACAAACCGATGACTACCGATTTGAACCTGTTTTTATTCACATAATCCCTGACTCCAGTCACTAGCGCTTTATAGATACTCTCCTCCACCGTCATAGTGGGCGACTGATCGGCAGCCTCCTGGCTTTCGCCATGAATGACATCATTCAACTCAAGCAGATAAATCCCTTCCTCAAATTGAGGCGCACTAAAACAAACTCGTCCATGACGATTAACCGCGAATGAACCGCCATCAAAAATCAGCTCATCCTGTCCGCCAATCATATTCACATACAGGATAGGGACACTATTAGTCACTGCGCGAGACTGAACAAGCGTGCGCCGTTGTTGGTGCTTGGCTATATCGTAGGGAGAAGCATTTATATTGACGATAAAATCAGCGCCTGCGGCGGCTGTCGCAGCGATTGGCCCTTCTTCCCACACATCCTCACAGATAGAAATGCCCAGATTGAAACCTCGCCATGGCAAAACCACCGTTTCAGAGCCCGGCTCAAAGTAGCGCTTCTCATCAAACACCTGATAGTTCGGCAAACATTTCTTACGATACTTCGCCTTTATCTCGCCACCATCAATAAAGGCTGCGCAATTGAACAACTTGCCCTGCTCTCTCCAAGGAAAACCGACGACCAGCGCAATGTCCTTCACAGAACTCAAGATCCGCTCCAGGGCTTTCTCGACTCTGACCTGCAAGCTAGCCCTCAGCAATAGATCTTCAGGCGGGTAGCCGGTCAAAGTTAACTCAGGGAAAATTACCAAGTCGGCGTTATATTTTGTCTTAGCCGTCTCCGCGGCCTCTATGACTTTATCTACGTTGCCGGGTATATCCCCGACCAAACAGTCGATCTGTGCGAAAGCGACTTTAAGCTGCGTCATTCTGGTTACCATCTGTCACACAAACATTAGGAAAGTTTGCATTATACTGTTTTCATTAAAATTCTGAGCACTATACCGAAATAATTCCAATGCCGGACACTTCTCCGTCAACATCGAATTAAATGTACCGCTCACATCTTCAAGGATAGTTTTGTTGCAGGCTTCGCGCATGTCTGATTTAAGCACCGATGTAGAACAAACCACCAACCGGCTATTCCGGGTTTATAACCACTATAGAGTGACGGTGGGCATCATTCTGGTGAGCGCCTTATACCTGCAAAGCTCATCCAGTGTTAACCAATACCTGTCGCCGTTTTACTTTGAAGTCTCTGTCATCTGCTATCTGGCGATTCACGTATTTACGGGTTTTTTACTACTAGCAGGTTTCCGTCCCGAAATACGTCACGCCATGGTGTCGGTTGTTTTAGAGCTTCTCTTGATCTCTGCAATGCTTTTATTCGGGACAGGCGTTTCAAGCGGCTTGGGAAATATGGTGGTCATCAGCGTGGCCGCCGGCAATATAATTTTGCGAGGCCAGTTAGGCACATTACTGGCGGCCATAGCCAGCTTGGGGGTTGTTTCTCAGGAAATATTCCGAATGGCGGCGCAATATAGTGACGTGGATAACGTATTCCGCGCCGGCATTCTAGGTGTAGTATACTTCGCCACCGCACTGCTCGTTAAAAACCTGTCGATACGTATCGCCACTAGTGAGAACCTCGCCCGTAAACGCGCGCAAAACATCCTTGAACTTGAGCGTCTCAATCATCAGATCATACAAAGAATGTTAACCGGCATTATTGTCGCAGACGAAAAAGGCGCTGTGAGAATGGCCAATCAGGCCGCCCAAAGTTTACTCAGCGTTGATGAAACGCATGAGTTAACCTCATTACCAGAGGATTTACTGCTCCGATTACAGGAATGGCAGGAAGATTCAAGCAAGAAAACCACTCCTTTTCGAGGTTCGGCAAACAGAGCGCCTATACAAGCCAATTTCGCCATTTTGCAGAAGGAAGAAGGCCAGGACATTCTGATCTTTCTCGAAGATACAGGCAAAATCGCGCAACAGGCTCAGCAACTCAAATTAGCGTCATTAGGCAGACTAACTGCGGGCATCGCTCATGAAATTAGAAATCCGCTGGGGGCAGCCAGCCACGCCGCACAGTTGCTATTGGAGTCACAGGAGTTAACACCTCCCGACAAACAAATGGCGGAGATTATTTTACGACACGCCACCCGTATGAACGGCATCATCGAGAATGTACTGAGCCTGTCACGCAGAAAAATCAGCTCACCACAGATGCTAACTCTGATTCCCTGGCTAACGGACTTTGTGTGTGACTACACAGCTGCCGGCACGCGCGACGCAGAAATTGAAATACTCCCCTTAAAGGGCGACATACATGGCCGCTTCGACCCCAATCACTTAAATCAGATCCTCAATAATCTCGTGGGCAACGGGTTGCGCTACAGCAAACAGGAAAGCACACACTCCTGGGTTAAATTGGTCGTGGGCGAAATTGAAGAGACAGGGCAAGCTTTTATTGACGTAATAGATATTGGCCCGGGCATCAATGAGGAGCAACTAAATCATCTATTTGAGCCTTTTTTCACAACTGACCCCAAAGGGACAGGCTTGGGTTTATACTTATCCAAAGAGCTATGTGAAGCTAATCAAGCGCAATTAGACTATCTCACAAGACAGGAAGGGGGCGGCTGCTTCCGCATCACCTTTCCCCATCCGAAAAGAGCTATATAGAACAATCAGTTATGATAAAGAAAGTACTCATCGTTGACGACGAACCCGATATTCGCGCGTTACTGGAAATCACTTTAAGCCGCATGCAGATAGAAACACGGGCGGCTGAAAATATTACACAAGCCAAGCAGTTGCTAAGTGAAGAAAGCTTCAGCCTTGTACTGACTGATATGAACATGCCGGACGGCAATGGTATCGACCTTGTCGCCCACATCCAGAAGCAGTCCTCTAATACACCAGTAGCAGTCATTACAGCTTACGGTAGCATTGATACGGCCATTTCCGCACTTAAGGCTGGCGCCTTTGATTTTGTCTCTAAACCTGTAGATCTTGCCCGTCTGCGCGAGCTGGTTAACAGTGCACTGAAGCTGTCGAAAAATGACGCGCCCAAAGCATCCCCTCAAGTAACCCAATTGCTCGGCGAGTCATCCACCATGGACAAACTACGCGGGCAAATTAGAAAACTCGCGCGCAGTCAGGCGCCGATTTATATCAGCGGCGAGTCAGGCAGCGGTAAGGAAATGGTCGCCAAGTCGATTCATGAACAAGGGCCGCGATGCGAAGGACCTTTCGTGCCAGTCAACTGTGGCGCTATTCCCGGCGAGCTAATGGAAAGTGAATTTTTCGGCCACAAAAAAGGGGCATTTACCGGCGCAGTTGAAAATAAAGTGGGACTATTTCAGGCGGCAAACGGCGGAACCTTGTTTCTCGACGAAGTCGCTGATTTACCCCTAACGATGCAGGTGAAACTTCTGCGCGCGATTCAGGAAAAAGCGGTTCGTCCAGTCGGCGAACAAAAAGAGATCCCCATCGACGTTCGCATACTGTCCGCCACCCATAAAGATTTGCACAATGAAGTAGATGAGGGACGGTTTCGTCAAGACCTTTTCTACCGAATTAATGTCATTGAACTGAGAGTCCCAAGCTTACGCCAACGAAAAGAAGACATTCCGCTTCTTGCTAATCATTTTCTTAAACAACTGGCGGACGAGTGTGAGATCCCCAACGCTTCAATTAGCAAAGCCGCCATGCAGAAACTGGAATCTTATTATTTCCCTGGCAACGTTCGTGAACTCGAAAATATTATGGAGCGCGCCTTTACCCTATGCGAAGACGACGTCATAAACGAAGAGGACATCCACCTGCCTAAGACAGATACAGAAGGCTCAGCAGCAGACGCAATGGAACTAGATGTTCCTGAGTTCGACGAGAACAAGGTCAACCTTGAACACTTTCTTGAGAACATTGAAAAGCAAGCTATTGAGAAAGCACTTGAAGAAACTCGGTGGAATAAAACAGCGGCAGCCAAAAAGCTGGGAATCAGTTTTCGCGCCCTGCGCTATCGCCTGAAGAAACTAGGGATGGAGTAATCCATCCCTCCACGCTATAACAAACCAAGCAAAACTCAGCCCCTTTGATCAAACACTAGCCAAAGACTCAAAAATCTGCATAATACGCCTTCCGATTGGAATCGGTTTAACCAAACAGAAGGAACTGAATTATGCACCGCAAGGGATTTACCCTCATTGAGCTTTTGGCTGTTCTCGCCGTCCTAACGATCACTGTCGGCTTTGGCTATCCCCAACTAGCTCATTTCATACAAAAGATAAAGGCAAGCTCCGCCACTAATGGGCTGCTGAATATAATTAACTTTACTCGCATTCAAGCTGTTACTGGCGGAAAAGCAATTACTTTATGTCCCACCCCCGATGGAATCACATGCACCAGTAACTGGGACAATACTCTATATGTATTTTCTGATACAAACTGGAATAAGAAAATCGATGCAAATGAAACCATATATCGAGTTCAAGAAAGAAACATAAATTATCAATTAGTTTGGAAGGGCTGGGGCGGACAATACTACCTAAGGTATCAGCCAGACGGGACCACTTATCGCCAGAATGGCACATTCACGCTGTGTACAGAGAATAAAGAATATATCCGAGCAATTATAATTAATCGTGGCGGTAGACCTCTCGTTGCAAGAGATGCAAACAATGACGGGATAATTGAGCTGCCCGAGAACAAAACTCCGTTGTGTTCTTAGTAGCCCCCAGGGATATGTCCGCCTTATATGCGGACATATCCAACCTAACAATTAAATCAATTTAGCAAGAGTTCTCCCAACACCACTCCCCCGCCTCGACTTCGTTAGGAGACGCGCCTAGGCCACCAACAACGCCGCCTGCACTATTATTTCGATCCCAGCCTCGAGCGCCAGTTGATTTCAGGACCAATATTCCATCGCCAGCCTGCCCATTAACAGGCTCGGCCGCTAGTACATAACCAGTAGCAGTTGCAGAAACAACTTTTAAATTATAAAAAGACTGCGATCCATCAATTGGCGACTTACTCGGAAATATCCATGGGGCACCAGTATCCTTAGGAGCGCCACTCGTTCCTGCTGCACCGGCATAAGACGCAGAGTCTGTGTAATGCCGCTCCATTGCCTGAGCAAATCCTTGGAGAGCCGCTTGCGCGTCTCTCCTACGACTTTTTTCAATCGAGTCCTGATACGCTGGGTATGCAAAGGCTGCAATTATTCCAATGACAGCAATAACTATCATAAGCTCGATCAGAGTGAATCCCTTATTTGCTTTCATAGTTAAATCTCTTTAGTCACGGAAATATTGTTCCCAGAATAAACGGCCTTCTTTAGGGCCAGGTCCTATTTCCACTTCTCGGGCCTCTATTACACCCTTGGTTCCGGGTGTGTATTGAATATCTCCAAGGATACCAGACTTAGAAGGTAACCCTTCTACGTATCTTTCTCCAACCTTGCCTAAATCTGAGGAGTCAATCTTACCATCGCCATTTGCGTCATAAACCGGAAACGTGGGCGCTTTCCCAGAATCAAAGTCAACTGACATCAACCAGCCAGTTCCCCCAAAAGAGCAATCTGTGCTTGAAGGAATAATACTGTTAAAGAATAGAACCTGACGTCTTAATAGCGGCTCCGAAACAACCCGTTCCCCAAGTAGGCTTGCAGAAGAGGAGTCTTTAAGGTCCATGTACCAGCCATAATCTGGCGTAGCCCCACTATAGTTCACATCCGCCCCTGTAATTTCCCGCTGGTTTCCAGTAGTAGTTAGAACTCTCGCCTTCAAATCGCTACGACTGATCTTTGACTTTCCTGAGTCCCAAACAGCATAGAAGCTCTGTTCACGAGTAGAGTTCAGATCGGATGGTTGAAGGAATTGCCCAGTACCAAACAAAACCAACGCGTTCGGCCTGTTTGCATCAACTGTAGTAACGTTACGATTTAACGCCAACAGTGGAGCGCTAGTAATCGCTTGCTCTTCGTTGGCTGCGTTTTTAGCGGTAAATAGAGGATCGCTATAAGCTAATTTCCAATTTTTTTCGCTAGCATCCGTCACATCAAATGCCCACAGATTTCCGCGTAAGTCGCCAGCATAAATTCTATCGACCACCTTATCCCCATCTATATCAACCGCTCGTGGGGTAGATAATCCATTGGAGTCCAGTGTATTGTCAGTCTCTATCTTTATGTAGTCTCCCGCACTCCAAGTGCCATCCACCCCCTCTTCAATAAATACAATAAAGAGCTTCGCTTTTTCAGCGTCACTATTGTAGCCATTACCAAATATGGCCGCCCACTTTCCGTTTTGCATCATGGCAATAGTGGGGGTGCTATATGTATACCCAAGGTCAGCGTCATCCTTGTTGGTGAACTCCCAAAGCACAATATCACTAGCATTACTTGCACTTGAATATTTAGAAGGATCTGTTACATCCAAAGCAAAATATCCTCTTCCACCAGCTCGAAGCCCACCTATTAATACTGTACGCCAGTCTCTACTAGCGCTTGACACAGGCGAAGTTGGATCAATAAATACATCATTTACTACTGGAGTTAAATCAACATAAAATTTATGGACATAATCCTGACTCGCCAAATAATGCAGTCCAGCCGTTCCCGATGTAGAAGCTATCGCCTCGGGAATGTACGCAAAAACTTCTTTGCCTTTATTTGTATTTGTCAGTGAAGCATTAAATCCGTGCAGCATCCCATCATTTGAGCCTACGTATAGAACCTCATCTCTCGTAGTATTGGATTTAAAGGTTGAGTACTTCTTGTCCACAGTTCCGAACTTAGTATTAGCAACCCCAGTATTATCGGGCCAGTCCATTTGAGGAACACCAACATAAACGGGAGTAGAGTTTACGAGATCCCCCAACTTACCACTTCTTGAACGATACTTATTAGTCGCCGCGCCTTTATTGGAATCATCGCCTCTTATATAATTTAAAAGCGACTGTGCATCATCTGCATCATTTGTGGAGTTTCCATCGCCATCTATATCAACGCCCATATATAAGTCAGCCTTCATAGCGTCACCTAAGTCAGCAAAGGTCTTAAACGCCACGCCATCGCGCACTCCGGCATTACCATTGTAAGAGAATATGTTACGTGCAGAAGCTGATGTAGAGTTTAAGAGAGCGCCAGCTTCCCATGCCACTTTTAGCGAAACATTCCCATCTGCGTCAGTCTCAGTTTCAAAAGAGCCATCTCCATTCAAAGGATATGCTTGCAGCAAGCCAGTCCAGGTTCCTGTCGTAAACTTCGCCTGAAAAACTGCACTATCTGAACTTAATTGACTAGAGTTGAAAGCAACAGAGCCAACAGCAGCTTCCTCAGATTTAACTGTCTTGATAATGTCCTCAAAATCCTCCGCAAGCTCTGAGCTATTCAGTGCATTATAAGGTGTGCCATTGTTGCTTGCCTTGGCAGCATCAGCCATTAATTGATCGCCTGCCAGACCAGTTTCAGCGAATCCTATTAAGAATGTACGGATATTATTCTTAGTCCGTTTTTCCTTAACCGTAGCGTCCTCTGACAAATCTGTACGAAAGTCAATGTCATATAGGGCTAGAATGACGTCATCCATGTAGTCGGAACCATTTGGATCATATGTATAGCCGGTTGTACTTTTTTTGTCTCGATCGCTACTCCCTGTACCCGATCCATTACACCCATTAGCTGGAGTACAATCTCCATCATAGTCACGGAGGTATGAAGAAACATCGTTGTAGTCATTGGTAGGCTGACCGTCAGTTAATGCCATTATGTAGTTTGACTGACACCAACCTTGAACAACATTCGACGGGGCCTTCAAGCCGCTTGAAAAACTCGGCTCTGCTGGAAATACCGTTGTAAGAGCAACTTCCTCTTGTTTACCTGTAACCCCTCCTGGGTGGATAGTTATATTGGTATTCGTAGTTCCATATGAAAAATAACGTCCAAGCTCTTGAAATGCTTCAGCCAGAGGAGTAGAGCCGCCAGCGCTAATAGAGTTGATGCCATTTATCAAGTTCGTCTTATTTGACTTAATATCACCGATGTTAGTCAGAACTCTAGCTCCAGCGCCTCCATCGAATTTGGCTAAACCAACACGAATATCCTCCATCGAATTAACGAGGGCTTCAGCCGCCTCCTGCATTACTTCAACGCGCGTCTTAACGGATGGTTTCTTTTTCTGAACAACCCCTCCAGACACAAAGTAATCTGCGCTTCCACTGCCATTAGAAAAATACCAGTTCAGATACTGACCACTATACTCACCATAACCATAGTTACTGCTCGCCCAATACCAAGTGTCATCAGAGTAGTCTGCATAGAGCTCCGCTGTATAAGTCCCAGAGTTATTAAAGCAGTACTGACCAGACCCATTTCCAAAAGCCAAGTCTCTACCATTCCGATAAATATTAACAAGGCCATTGCTGCGGCGAATAGAGATATGAATGGGATAAGTTTCACTCAGTACATTCCCGCCTGTACATTTAAAGCTGAAACTAGCTGCATCAAAAGGCGCGTCCATTACAACATTCTGCATAGAACCAGAGCTGTCAAGCAGCATCATAAGATTAGGGTTTAGCCGCGAAGATACAACTAACGGATTATCCGGCAAACCCAATTTGGTCGCAAAGGAAGCACTTGGCGCGACAAGCAAAAATCCCAAGGCGCTATATAGAAATCTATTAAAATATTTATCACACATTACAACATCTCCTCATTGCCTGTTATATGCGCTTACCAAAAAGAGCCGTTATAATCCTCTCAGAATTTCCACTCTTCCCTAAAGAACGGGAAACAACTTTAAATGCATCAACATCCCCCTCCCCGGTGGTTTGTCCATAGTTATTCAAATTAATCCCTCCGAGGTCATCATCTTCCGTTTTAATACGCCCCATATATTCAATGTAATATTGCGCCACCATACCTTCTATTGATGTAGTCGCAGTCTTAATCTTGGTAGAGTCAGACCAAACACTTTCAGACCACGCATCTATCGGTCCAGTTCCCAAGCTGTACAAACCACCTGTACCAGTTTCATTGTAATCAGAAAGATTATTCACATTATTTTGAATGAATACTTGCGCATCAAGTACGCCCGCCTCAGCAATCTGAAGCGCAATATGCCCATCTCTGACTGCAGCCGTCATCTTTTCCTGCATTACAACAGAGCGCCCTCCTTGTAGTGCAATGACCGTCAATACAATCAAGATAATAAGACTAACGATCAAAGCAGCACCTGATTGCCTTCTATAAACATTCATCATAACTGCCTCCTACAAAGTCCTATTTCTTACATTAGCTGTAGCTGAGAACACTTTCGTTACCTTATCCCCATCAATGCCTTCATCGTTTTCAACGGTTAGGGTAAACCGGATCGAAATAACTTTATCCATTGTCGCTTCACCAGCTGCGTCAGTATATGTATCAACTACTTTGTCCATATAATTTTCAGTATGCGTCACATAGTTTGAGTCAACGCCATACTTAAACTGAAGATCAGTTACATTTCTGATAATTTCGCTTGCTCTCCCATCAACAGATCGATATAGAGAATTTGAGCCTGCACTGTTCTTACCCACAAAATATGACTTTGTTACTGGCACTAGAATTTGCGCAGTAGAATCATATGTATGAGACATATCTTTAATTGAATTATTGATAGCATTTGGCGCGTCAGTACTTGAGATAGCCCCAGTGTTATGCACCAAACTTCCACTATCTTTTGTATTAGCCGCCGTATTAGAAAAAAGATCCCCACCATTACAATCAGTTATAAGCACAATTTGTCCAATATCAATTTTGTTTCCTTTATTAAGATGAATTGTTGCTGCGTTTGGAGTCATGTAGGGAGGAACAACTCGTGTGCTTGATAGCGAGTGAGCCCCTTTTAAAGTTAGCGTATCCGTACCTGCCACAACTTCAATTGAATTAATTTTTGTACCAGCAGCCACGTTATCTTTTCCTAATACACCATGCGATTTAAAAGGATTATTTGGAGCAAAATTTGCGTAATCTTTATCTGACTTATCGAGGTGGTCACTAATTTTTTCCAAATCACGCATACACCCCCAGTTGTCCGCCATTCGGATATCTCTCGCCATCATTTCAGTAGCGATACGACCGCTTTCCTGAACTCGTGCAAACGCAGTCTGTAACTTTGAGCTTGCCAGGTTTCCATCAAAGATTTGAAGAACACCCAGCATAATCATCAGCCCTAACGCCAAAGCAATCATCAACTCAACGAGAGACAGCCCTTTTTGTTTGGCTTTAAAACTATAACTCATATGCCGCCCCCCCTATATCGACACATCTAAAGTCAGTGACTGTTTTTCTACGCTACCGCCACCGCCTCCTTTAACCTGTTCGCTCCACTCTATTTTTATTTCATACTTATCGCCGTTTTTGGAGACACTCCCATTACCTTCAGGCAGGTTATCGATCAACTCGTTCCATTCATATGCGTCAAGCTTGGCGATATCTGATGCACTACAGGATGATGAGCACGATGGTTTTGTCTCAGATCCAGTAATTGACTGATAAGTCGTCAGCCCCTTCTTATTCGATCGCATGCGCTCAGCCATATCATATGCATAAAAAGTGGCAAGGGTTCTAAACTGACTATTATTTACATTCTTAAGGCTTAACATTTGCATAGACGCCAACCCTAATAAACCTATTGCTGTAATCAATAGAGTTACTAGGATTTCCATCATAGAGAAGCCTCTTTGACTATTTCTTTTCCCAATCATATTGTTACGCACAGTTAAGCTTTGCATTCATTATTACTCCTGACGGTAATATAGTGATACGGCGTCCCTCTTCTCCGGTTCTGTCGTCACAAATGTCGATGGTGACATTTGCACTTTTATCAACTTCACCAGTGCCGGAAAATACAAAGCTCGTAGCGCTTCCTGACACTGTCACCGTATTTTCTCCAGCTATACCGTCCCACAGCCTGAGCTCTTCTCCTGCATCCCAGTTGTCGTCGCTACTAATATATACGACAAGCCCCCCACTCCATGACGCACCATCTCGCCTACCAAGCCGGACGTTATTACCTCTTTTCACAGCTTCCACTCTTGCAAAGTTAAGCGCAGATACAATCTCATTAGTATTTGAGGTTAAACGGTGATTTCTTATCATTTCCTGAAAAGAAGGCACCCCAAACGCCAAAACTATTCCGGTGATGATCACCACCAGCATCAGCTCAATTAATGTAAAACCTTTCTGCTTCATAGAATTTCACCCTTCTTCAGCACCTTAAAAATAATTTAGATGAATAGCATAGTCATGCGCCGCACGATAAACGGAGCATTTGCGGGATAAACGGTCTCAATGAGATGGGAAGTGTGAACTGGAGCACAGGTCAGCACTGCGCTCCAGTGTTTGATTATGATTGGTTAACGGCGGGAATTCTGAGCTCTTTAGGCATCGAAAATACGATATTTTCCTCGCGTCCAGCTATCTCAGCCGGAGCTTCGCCGCCAAGTTCTCTTAGTCTTTGAACAACCTGCTGCACCAGCACCTCTGGGGCGGAGGCGCCTGCAGTGACGCCAATAGTGGCGGCTCCGGCGAACCAGTCTGGCTGGATCTCATGGGCGCCATCAATGAGGTACGCAGGAGTTTGCATACGTTCAGCCAACTCCCGTAAACGGTTGGAGTTTGAGCTGTTTACTGAACCGACCACCAGCACCACATCGCATGTGGCGGCCAATTCTTTGACTGCATCCTGGCGATTTTGCGTCGCGTAGCAGATATCATCTTTACGCGGACCTTTGATTTCAGGGAATTTTTGACGCAGGGCGTCGATGACTCGAGCCGTGTCATCAACAGACAGGGTTGTTTGGGTGACATAGGCGAGATTGCCGGGATCATTAACAATGAGCTTGCCAGCATCCTCTTCATCCTCTACCAAGTAGATAGCGCCGCCATTAGCGCTGTCGTACTGCCCCATGGTGCCTTCTACTTCAGGGTGCCCGGCATGACCAATCAGGATACATTCCCGGCCATCTCTGGAGTAACGCATCACTTCCATATGGACTTTGGTAACCAAGGGACAAGTCGCGTCGAAAACCTTCAACCCTCTGGCGTCGGCCTCCTGCCGCACTTCCTGAGAGACGCCATGAGCGCTAAAAATAACCAAAGCGCCGTCAGGAACTTCGTCAAGCTCATCCACAAAGACCGCGCCTCTTGTTCTGAGCCCTTCCACCACAAAGCGATTATGCACCACTTCATGACGCACATATATCGGAGCGCCAAAGACGTCTAAAGCCCGGTTCACGATCTCAATAGCGCGGTCTACCCCTGCACAGAAACCCCGAGGATTCGCCAACTTAATTTTCATGACCGCCCTCCTGTTTGTCAGTTTGCGCTTCTTTTACCGCTAAAATTTCTACCTCGAAGTCCAGCGTATGGCCTGCAAGCGGGTGATTGAAGTCCACTGTCACCATACCGCTTTCGATCTGCTTAATCACGCCAGGCAATTCCGCTTTAGCGGCGTCAGCAAATGACATCACCATTCCCACTTCCAAGCTTTCCTTGTCAGGAAAGCTATCCAATGGAAATTCCTGAACATTATTGGGATTCGGCATACCAAACCCCTTCTCAGGCAGAACGGAAAAACTCTTACGCTCTCCTGCTCGCATCCCTCTTAACAGCTCTTCAAAGCCTGCGGGCAGCGCGCCGTCGCCGTACTCAAATTCACCCGGTTTGCCAGAAAAAGTTGAGTCAACAACTTCCCCACTCTCTAAACGCAGCTCAAAATGCAGAGTGATAAGCGTACCGGCGCCGACAAACATTTCAGTCATTGCATCATCTCATTAATTACTTATCTTCCGTCGCACCGGAAGGATTACGGAATACATCAATCGCAATCATGAAAGCGCCAATAGTAATCGCGGTATCGGCAAAGTTAAACGCGGGGAAGTTGTATCCACCATAAAAAAAGTGCAGGAAGTCAACGACATACCCCAATACAGCCCGATCATACAGGTTGCCTAGAGCCCCCCCGAGCACCAAACTGAGAGCGCAGGCCATCCAACGCTCTTCACGGCTTAACCGCACCAGCCAGAGTGCTAAAACAACACTCACTACGGCCGCCAGGATGATAAAGAACCAGCGTTGCCAGCCTGACGCATCCGCCAGAAAGCTGAACGCCGCGCCGGTATTATGCAGCAGCGTAAAGCTGAAGAAAGGCGCGACAGGCACAGACTCGCCCAGAACCATATTGGCGCTCACATACCACTTGGTTCCCAGATCAAGAACGATAACCGCCAGGGTCAGCCAAAACCAACGCAGCATTCCCGGATTCACTTTCTGCATCTCGCCTCCGCCTTGACTGGCTTCACTTATCCGCGCATCCATTAGGCATATTTCCTTTCTTCTCCTGAGCCATCGATATTTTCGATACAACGCCCACACAGATCTTCATGAGACGAGTGAGCGCCAACATCTTCGCGATGATGCCAGCAGCGGCCGCACTTCTTATATTCAGAGCTCCTGATACCCACACGCAGACCTTCCGTTTCCGTAGCGACTGAATTGGCTTCAGACGCCTCTTCCACGCCGAAAACAGATGCGCCTGATGTAATGAATACAAAGCGCAACTCTTCACCCAAAGCGCTCAGGTCACGCTGCATTTCCGGAGTGGCAAACAAGGACACTTCCGTTGTCAGTGAACCTTTCACTTTGCCTGCATTACGCGCTTCTTCAAGCGCCTTGTTGACGGAGGTTCTGACCCGCAACAGGCGGCTCCAATACTCGCGCCCCATCTCAGAGCCTTCAACCAGAGGCTGCAAACCTTCATAGAAAGTTTCGAGGAAGATGCTTTCTGAGCGCTGTCCTGGAATGTACGACCAAATTTCTTCTGCGGTGAAGCTCAGGATCGGCGCAATCCAACGCACTAGCGCTTCAATGACATGATATTGCGCAGTTTGCGCTGATCGACAGCCAAGGCTGTCCAGCTTCATGGTGTATTGACGATCCTTGATGACATCAAGATAGAAGCTACCCAGTTCTACGGAACAGAAGTTATGCACCTTCTGATATACCTGAACAAAATTATACTGCTCGTATGCTTTTTTCAGTTCTTCCTGCAGCAACCAGGCGCGATCAACAATCCAGCGATCTAACGCCAACAGATCATCCATCGCCACCATGTCGTTGGCAGGATCAAAATCATTGATATTCGCAAGCAGGAAGCGAGAAGTATTACGAATTCGGCGATAAGAGTCCGCCGTACGCTCCAGGATATTTTTCGACAACACCATCTCAGCGCTATAATCCGTCGCCGCGACCCACAGCCGTAGAATATCCGCGCCAAGCTTGTTCATGACTTCCTGAGGCTCGATGCCGTTACCCAAGGACTTAGACATCTTGTGGCCTTTTTCATCCACGGTGAAGCCATGGGTGAGGACCTGCCGATACGGAGCCTTGCCTTTGATCGCTACAGCTGTTTTCAAAGAAGATTGGAACCAGCCTCGATGCTGGTCAGATCCTTCCAGATACAGATCCGCAGGGAACTGCCCCAGCTCTTCCCGCTGCTCCAGAACCGCACTATGCGTGACGCCGGAATCAAACCACACATCCAAAGTGTCCGTCACTTTCTCATAATTCTGCGCATCAGCGCCCAACAGATCTTCCGCATTGATATCCCACCATGCGTCAATACCTGTTTTCTCAACTTGTTTGGCGACTTCTTCCACCAAGCGCGCGGTTTCCGGGTGTAGCTCCTGAGTTTCTTTATGCACAAAGAAAGCGATGGGGACACCCCATGTACGTTGACGAGAAATACACCAGTCCGGACTCTGCTCAATCATCGCCTCAATGCGGTTTTGTCCCCAGGATGGAACCCAACGCACCTGCTTGATTTCCGCCAATGCCTGATCACGCAACCCTTGTTTATCCATGCTTATAAACCACTGCGGCGTGGCGCGGTAAATCAGCGGCGTCTTGGTTCTCCAGCAATGGGCATAGCTATGGGTGATTTTGCCATGGCTTAACAGGCGCCCGCGTTCTTTCAATACTTCAATTACATGGTCATCGACTTTGTAGACATGCTCCCCTGCGAATAACTCAACGTTATCCCGGTACACGCCGCGGTCATCCAGCGGATTAACAGTTTCGATACCGTATTTGTTGCAGACAGCAAAGTCTTCCATACCGTGGTCAGGAGCGGTATGGACAACGCCGGTGCCTGCATCCAGAGTGACATGATCCCCTAACAACGCAGGAATGCTGCGGTTATAGAAAGGGTGATGGAATATCTTGCCTTCAAGGTCCTGCCCAGTACAACGCCCCACGACCTGATAATCTTCAACGCCGCAGCGAGACATCACTGACTCAAGCATTTTTTCCGCTACGATCCAACGTTGCGGACGCCCATCAACGCTGCACTGCGTCAGCGCGTATTCAATCTCCGCTCCCAATGACACAGCCAGAGAAGCAGGCAAAGTCCACGGGGTAGTCGTCCAGATAACGATGGAAACATCCCCTTCGCCAGATGCGTCAGCGAACGCACTCAGTACGTCTTGCTCATTTTCGGCAGGATAGCTGACATCAATGGAGTTAGAAGTCTTATCTTTGTATTCAACCTCTGCTTCCGCTAAGGCGGAGCCGCCAACAACACTCCAGTAGACCGGCTTATATCCTTTCTGAAGGTGTCCACTCGTCGCAATCTTGCCCAGCGCCCGGATGATGTCCGCTTCAGTTTTGAAATCAAGCGTCAGATACGGTTTGAACCAGTCGCCGAAGACTCCCAAGCGAATAAAATCTTCCCGCTGCTTGGCCACCTGCTCCAGAGCATACTCACGACATTTCTGCCTGAATTCTTTATAGCCGACCTTGTCGCCAGCGCGACCGATCATAGTTTCGACTTTGTGCTCAATGGGCAAACCATGGCAATCCCAGCCAGGAACATAAGGCGCATCGTAACCCGCCACAGTCTTTGACTTGACGATGATGTCCTTCAGTATTTTGTTAACCGCATGCCCCAAGTGAATATTGCCGTTGGCGTAAGGAGGGCCATCGTGCAGTATGAACTTTTCACGCCCCTTAAACTCCGTTCTAATCTTCTCGTAGAGCTCAATATCTCCCCAGCGCTTCAGCATATCCGGCTCACGTTGAGGGAGATTGCCACGCATGGGGAAATCGGTCTGAGGAAGATTAAGGGTGTGCTTATAGTCGCTCATAATTTACCTAAAATATGCCAAAGTCAGGATTTTGCGCCTGCCATCCACTTACATTTTACTGTTTTCACTTAAAAGTCATCTTACGGCGGTCAGTTCAATTGCTGCGACCGCCCTACAGCAGAGCCTCACCATACTTAAAGAACGTACGATTACGGCCCACCACACATCATGCAGATTTTTCTTCAACCTGCGCTACTGATGTCGTGCAGTGGCATAGATTGCAGTCGCCTCTTAGCGCCTTCAATATCTCTTCGTATTTGCTCTTGTAACTGCTCCAATCCGCTGAACTTACGTTCATCTCGCAGTTTTTCCAGAAATTGCACATTTATTCGCTGACCGTATATGTCGTCGGCATGCTCAAAAAGATGCACTTCTAAAGCTGGCGTCACTCCCGAACCATCAATGGTAGGACGAACCCCAATATTAGCCACACCAAAACGCACGTGACCTGCGGCCAGTGTCGTCTTAACCAGATAGACACCGGACAGCACAGGCCTTTTACGGCCTAACGATACATTGGCCGTTGGCGCATTGAGCTGTCGTCCCAGCTTACGTCCGTGCACCACGCATCCGGTAATACTGTACGGCCTTCCAAGCAGGTCTTCCGCTTGCGCAAATTCGCCTTGCGCCAGTGTGGCGCGAATTCGCGTACTGCTAACACGCTCCCCCTCTACCTCTACAGTGGGCGTATTTTCAACACTAAAGCCAGATGCCACGCCAGACTTCTCCAGCAGGCGGAAGTCTCCAGAGCGATCGCAGCCAAAGCGAAAGTCATCTCCAACGACAAGGTGCTTAACATGAAGCCCCGTTACCAGAACATCATCAATGAACTGTTGAGCAGTCAGGCCTCGCAGTCGGCGATTAAACTGAAGACACAACAGATAATCCACATTTAGGGCGGCGATGGCATCCAATTTCTCACGGAACCGCATCAAGCGCGGGGGGGCGTCCAACTTCTCAAAAAATTCCCGCGGTTGTGGCTCAAACACCATGACGACGGCGGGAACGCCCATGCTTTCAGCCCTGGACTGTAGTTGACTGATTATGACTTGGTGACCAATATGCACGCCATCAAAGTTTCCAATAGTCGCCACGCAGCCAGAGGCGAATGGTTTTAAGTTGTGCAGTCCCCGAATCAGTTTCATGCGTCTACAGCGGCCATGCAAAAGCGCGATTATAAAGCATGTGGCGCCGGCTGCCCAATCTATGAGGTCTCATTTGAAGCAAGGCCTTTATCCGCGCATAAAAAACTGGCGGGGCCGAACGCCAAACACATAAAGAGACGCGAAATAACTCAACCCGCCTGCGCAGCATATTCCCAACAACCAAAACGCACGCGTCGCAGTATTCGCCGAAAACCAGAAACCCTCAGCAGGCAATAATGCCACGAGAACCAGCGCCATCACGACATTGGCGCCCACAAGACGCAACAAGAACACTCTCCAACCAGATTGGTGCTGGAGTACGCCGGCTTTCACCAGTCCGCGCCATAGCAGACCAGCATTTAACGCTGCCGATAAAGACGTCGCCAGAGCCAAACCCGCGTGCGCCATGGGGTAAATCAATGCGAGATTGAACACCATATTAGCGATCATCGCCGCAATCCCTATCTTTACAGGCGTTCTAGTGTCCTGCCGTGAGAAGTAGCCTGGCGCCAGAACTTTCACCAACATAAAAAAAGTTAAGCCGAGAGAATACGCCTGCAAGCTTTGCGCAGACATTCTCACATCGAAGTCAGTCAGCGCCCCATGCTGGAACAACGTAGCAATCATAGGCTGCGCAAGCGTCATTAGAGCCACCGCAGCAGGCAGGCCAATCAAAAGCACCGCTCGTATCGCCCAATCAAGGGTGGCGGAGAAGTCTTTGGCGTTATCTGCCGCATGTTTTCGCGACAGACTGGGCAAGATCACAGTCGCAATCGCGATTCCAAAAACACCTAAAGGCAGCTCCGATAAGCGATCAGAGTAATACAGCCAGGAAACACTCCCCGTCACCAGAAAAGAGGCCAGGATGGTGTCCAGGAGAAGGTTTATCTGGCTTACTGACACGCCAAACATGGCTGGCGTCATCAATCGCAAAATTCTGCGGACTCCCTCATGCTTTCTATCCACCTTGGGCTTGGGAAGCAACTGCAAGCGAGAGAGAAAAGGAAGTTGGAACAGCAATTGAGCCATACCAGCAATTAATACGCCCCAAGCTAAAGCCATCACTGGCTCGTCCATATATGGCGTGATCAAAAATGCCGCGCCAATCAATGATAGATTCAGCAGCACGGGAGTAAATGCCGGAACAGCAAAATAGTCGTAGCTATTTAATATTGCTCCCGCAAACGCCGTCATTGAAATAAGCAGCAGATAAGGAAATGTCAGACGCAGCATTTCCACTGTAAGCGCAAACTTATCATTATTATCCAGGAAGCCCGGAGCGAATAATGCCGCCAAGAGTGGAGCCGCCACTACAGCCAGAACAGTAATGATCAATAAAACCACCCCCAGCGTACCGGAGACATTATCCACAAGCGTTTTCACCGCAACCGGCGACTGCTTCGTACGATATTCCGACAACACCGGAACAAAAGCTTGCGAAAAGGCGCCTTCTGCAAACAAGCGGCGCATAAAGTTTGGAATTTTAAACGCCACAAAAAAAGCATCAGCCCCAGCGCCCGCGCCAAAAAAGTTGGCGATTACAATGTCCCGAGCCAAGCCTAACACCCTGGAAAGCATGGTCATCACTCCGACCAAGCCACTGGACCTCAATAATGACGGAGTAGGCTTTTCTTTATGCGTATCTGCTGCGCTCACAAATCATTCATACCTAGGAAAATTGAGAATAGCGTTGAGAGGCGGACGAAAGCCCCTTTATTGACAGGCGGCACATCCTATCATGTGAGAGTTAGCGGAAAAATAGATCACTCGGGCGCCACGCTTGCGTTGAATGAAAAACAATCATTTTTTTTGCCATAATCGTTGACAAATGACCACGAAAGCGGCATATTTCCGCGTCATTTATTTCGGCGACACCAACCGACAGCATTCGATTATTGAGGAGTTTCAAGGTGGCGAACAATCCTTCATCCAAGAAGCGCGCCAGGCAGCAAGTAAAACGCCGCGCTCATAACATGAGCCTGCGCTCCATGGTACGCACATACATCAAGAAAGTTAGCGCCCAGATCGAGCAAGGCAGCTATGACGGCGCAACCCAAGCATTAACTACTGCAGCGCCGATCATTGACTCCATGGTCAACAAAGGCATTTTCAGCAAGAACAAAGCTGCTCGCACCAAGAGCCGTCTAAACGCCAAAATTAAGGCGCTGAAGGCTAGCTAAGTTCTTCTGAACAATAAAAAACCGGCTTAGGTCGGTTTTTTATTGTCTGCTTTCCAGGAAAAACTACAATAAAACTAAGTTATCTCGATGTATTAACTCTGGTTCATTGATATAGCCTAGAATAGATTCAATTTTCTCAGAAGCAACGCCAACAATTCGCACCGCTTCATCCGCATCGTAGTTCACCAACCCTCTGGCGACCTCATTACCCTGCAAATCATAACAACTCACCATCTCTCCGCGCTGAAAGCCGCCATCCACAGACTTGACTCCAACAGGCAGCAAGCTCCGCCCCTGCTGCGTCAGCACGCGCACGGCGCCATCATCCAGCACTAGACGCCCCCGGGTTTTGAGATGTCCGGCAAGCCACTGCTTACGCGCAACCCAGCGCTCTTGGTCAGGAAGCAGAAGCGTCCCCAGCTCATCCCCATTACGCAAACGGGTAAGCACCGAATCGATGCGCCCACCCACAATAACTGTCGCAGCCCCCGAGCGACTCGCCAAACGCGAGGCGCGCAGTTTGGTGAACATTCCGCCCCGACCCAAAGCCCCAGAGCTACCAGAAGCCATACTATCCAAGGCCGCGTCATTAGCCTTGGCCACTCCCACCAAGCTAGCATCGGCATTGGAGCGAGGATCCTTATCAAACAAGCCCGACTGATCCGTCAAAATAATCAAATGGTCAGCCTCGACCAGATTCGCAACCAAGGCAGCTAGCGTATCGTTATCGCCAAAGCGAATCTCATCCGTCACCACCGTATCGTTTTCATTGATAATAGGAGCCACCCCCATATCAATTAAGGTACATAACGCTCCCCGAGCATTCAGGTAGCGCTTGCGGTCGGACAAATCTTCATGAGTCAAAAGGATTTGGGCGGTCTGCATATTATGACGCTTAAATTGCGCCTCCCACGCCTGAACCAGCCCCATTTGCCCCACTGCGGCTGCAGCTTGCAGTTCGTCCAGTAATTTTGGACGCTCCTTCCACCCTAAGCGACTCATCCCTTCCGCCACCGCGCCAGAAGAGACAACGACCACTTCTACACCATCTTTGCGTAAAGCCGCCAACTGATCCACCCACAGCCCCATTGCGTCCAAGGCCAACCCGCGACCATCATTTGTCAGCAATGCGCTGCCGATTTTAATCACCCAGCGACGGGTTTCCCGCAGACGCGCTCGCGCCTGCGATTCGTTTAATTGTCCTAGTTGCAGCCTGACCGACATAATTCACACAACCCCATAGATCCCGTTAAGGCGCATAAAAAACTTCAACATCTTCGTCATCATCATCGCCATCAGATTCCTTCGCCTTCTTTCTCGCCTGGCGACGCTGCTCATTCAGAAACTGAATGCGCTCACGAACTTCCTGATCCATTTGCTCACGATTCAGGCGATCCGCCTCCGCCACATCAGGGTCATCACGCTCTTCCTCAGCCCTTCGCTCAATCCAGGTCATAATATCCTGACAAAGACGCGGTAAGCCCTCGCCCGCCAAAGCAGAAATCTCATAGCTAGGGCCAGACCAATTCAAACGCTTCAAAATATCAGCGCAAATTGCGTCTTTCTCATCCTCCGCCAACAAATCCGTTTTGTTGAGCACCAACCACCTATCGCGAGCAGCCAACGCCGGACTGAACTTTTCCAGTTCCGCCACAATTTTTACCGCCGACTCGACCGGATCCGACTCATCCAGCGGAGATACGTCCACCACATGCAACAGGAGGCGAGTACGAACCAAATGCTTAAGAAAACGTATACCTAACCCTGCGCCATCAGCCGCCCCCTCAATCAATCCTGGAATATCAGCCACAACAAAGCTACGGTGCGCCTGCACGCGCACAACGCCAAGATTGGGAACCAGAGTCGTGAAAGGATAGTCCGCCACTTTGGGTTTGGCGGAGGAGATACCACGAATCAGCGTCGATTTACCCGCATTGGGCAAACCAAGCAACCCCACATCGGCCAACACCTTTAGCTCAAGTCGGATATTTCTCGACTCCCCAGGCTGCCCTGGTTTGGTTTGGCGAGGAGCCTGATTAACACTGGACTTATAGCGGGTATTACCCAAACCATGAAAGCCTCCTTGCGCCACTTTAATTTGCTGTCCGACTTCCACTAAATCGCCAAGCACCTCATCAATATCCGTATCGATAATAGTTGTTCCCACAGGGACTTTCAGCACCAGATCAGCGCCACTGGCGCCAGTACAGTTGCCTCCGCGACCGCTCTCGCCATTCGCCGCCTTAAACTTACGCGTATAGCGATAGTCAATGAGCGTATTAATAGACTCGTCCGCCTCCAGAATGACAGATCCGCCGTCACCACCATCGCCGCCATCCGGCCCGCCCTTCGGCACATACTTTTCGCGACGAAAGCTCAAACAGCCATTTCCACCTTTACCTGCTTCCACGTAAATTGTGGCCTCATCAACGAATTTCATGCCTTTTCTCCCAACAATTGCAATTTCGCCGACGTTTAAAGCCAGCTATTACCAACATCTTTATAACACAAGGTTTGCGCAAGTGCGGCGCAAACAAAAAAGCTCCGCATCTGCGGAGCTTTTTAACGTTACGGGCCAGCCTTATTCCGCAGCGACAATACTGACTGTTCTGCGGTTTAACGGGCCACCAACGTTGAACTTAACAAAGCCATCTTGCTTGGCGAATAGAGTGTGGTCGCGGCCACAACCTACATTCTCACCTGGATGGAACTCTGTGCCACGCTGACGAACCAGAATGTTGCCAGCCTTAACGAATTGACCGCCAAAGCGCTTGACGCCAAGTCGTTTGGATTCTGAATCGCGACCGTTACGGCTACTACCCGCCGCCTTCTTGTGAGCCATGTTATTACTCCTCTAGATTAGTTGCCGTATCAGCCGGAAATTCCGGTGATCTTAACTTCAGTAAACCACTGACGGTGCCCCATACGCTTCATATGGTGCTTACGACGTCTGAACTTAATGATGTTGACCTTCTTGTGACGGCCGTGAGCTACAACTTCTGCAGTCACTTTAGCGCCTTCAACAACAGGAGCGCCTACTTTAACATCGTCTCCGTTGGCGACAAGCAGCACTTTGTCGAACTCAACAACACCACCGGTTTCAACTTCAATTTTTTCCAGCTTAAGACGCTCGCCTTCTTTTACGCGATGTTGCTTACCGCCACTCACGATAACTGCGTACATGAGATAAATCTCCAATCACACGGGTTAAATATGAACTTCGCCGCCTGTCTTCTTAAGTCATTCATCAGGCCTGCAGGAAGTCCATGCACCACCATTACTTAATACCGGCTCCGCCAGAAAACTGAACGGGCAAACCGCCGCAGCGCCTGTTGCCAGGGGAAACTCTTTGGTGACCCTATGACAGGGAATGGTTTTTGCGGGCGCAAGATTATACAAAATGCAGAAAGATTGAGCAACTAAGTTTATAGATAGGCTCACGCTACTCCGAGGCTTGGGAGAGAATCCTGTTTCATCCGGGCCAAGCGCCCTATAATTGCCCGCAAAACCTTGACACAGCAGGGACTTCCCCCCTAGCATTCCTCTCCCGTAGGGTGCCAAACCCAGTGTCGACACTCACGCTCCCATCGGTAATCACTTAATCGGCCGCATTATATGCGAACCGGCCGGCGACAGCGCCGGACATCCGATAGCGGGCGCATAGCCTTCCGGTGAACATTCAAGCATGCAGGCAGAAACTATTTACGCAGCCGTTAACGAAGACTTTCTGTCCGTCGACGGGCTCATAAAAAATCAGCTTTTCTCCAATGTTCCACTTGTGGAAAAGATTGGCCAATACATCATCGACTCTGGCGGAAAGCGACTGCGCCCCCTTCTGGTCTTACTGGTCAGCAATGCTCTAAACGCCAACTCAAAGCACTATCTGAAATTGGCTGCAATCATTGAGTTTCTACACACTGCGACACTGCTGCATGACGATGTTGTGGACACGTCAGACCTACGCCGCGGGCGAGACACCGCCAATGCGAAATGGGGTAACGCCCCCAGCGTTCTGGTCGGTGACTTTCTCTATTCCCGGGCATTTCAAATGATGGTGGAGCTGCGTGACATGGACGTGATGGCGGTATTGGCCAACGCTACAAATGTTATTGCCGAGGGAGAAGTATTACAGCTGACCAACTGTAAAAACCCCGATATCACTGAAGCACAATACATGGAAGTGATCACCGCCAAAACAGCCATGCTATTCGAAGCCGCTTCACATAGCGCAGCAATACTTTGTCAGGCTAGTGCCGAAACGACCTCAGACATGAAGGAATTTGGCCTGGAGCTCGGTATTGCATTCCAGCTGATCGACGATGTTCTGGACTATCAGGGTAACGCAGCGGAAATGGGCAAAAATGTAGGCGACGACTTAGCTGAAGGTAAGCCTACCCTGCCACTACTTTACGCACAGCAACAAGGCGATGACGCACAAAGAAAACTGATCCGAAAAGCAATTAGAGAAGGCGGATTAGAGCAACTGGATGCGGTAATGAGCGCGGTCAGGGAATCCGGGGCTCTGGATTATACCGTCAAGCTTGCGAAAGAGTACGCAGACCGAGCCGCAGCAAGACTCGAACGGCTAGCTCCCTCGGTATATCGAGATGCGTTATTTGCTTTGACCAAAATAGCAGTAAACCGCACCAAATAAGCTCAAACGAGAATATTAGGACAAGCGAAAACAACCCGCTATCGCGGACTGCGCCGTACTGTTAAAGTGAGCAGTACGCCATTACTGGATATTAAGCGGATATGCAGCAGCTAAGCGAACTGGATGCGTCCTTCCTTTATCTGGAAACAGAGAACGCCCCCATGCATATCGGCGGCGTGTATGTCCTTGACTGCTCAGAACAAAACAGAAAGCTGAGCTTCGAGGCGTTTCACCAGCACATTGAGTCCCGCCTGCCTGCCGCCAGACAATTCAGGCAGCGTCTTGTGGAGGTGCCGTTAAAACTGGACCACCCTTACTGGGTAGATGATCCAGACTTTGACCTAAATAATCATCTTCGTAACGTCCATCTCCCAACACCTGGCACGGAAGAACAATTACTCCAACTCACTTCGGCAATACTCGCAGAGCCGTTAAGCCGCGAGAGACCGCTGTGGGAGATAACGCTGGTAAGCGGTTACCGGCCAAACGACACAAAAGAGCGCGCCTGCTGCGCCTTGGTCGTCAAGATCCATCATTCAGTGATCAATGGCGCAACGGGCGAAGAGCTGATGAGCGCCCTGCTCGACTTTTCTCCTGAGCCAACTAAAAGAGGGCCACAACAAGCCTGGAGCCCGAATCCTTTGCCGTCCAAAACACGCCTGATCAGCAACGTCTACGGCTCCGCCCTGAACACGCCATTCAGACTTGCCAATATGGCTAAAGACGCCGCGGCATCAGCATTCTATACATTATTGATTCAACGTTTACATAGACTGGCGCTTCCACCCGCCCTTTTCAGCGCGCCTCCCACATCGTTTAATCGCGCCATTGGAAAAGAACGCAGCCTAGCCTACTTCGCATGCGACCTCGATAGGCTTAAGCAACTAAAAAAACAGCATGAAGACACTACTCTTAACGACATAGTAATGACGCTATGCTCCGAAGTATTAGTACGCTACCTGCATTCCCTGAACGAAGACGCCGAGCGCCCACTTATAGCTGTGTCGCCCATCTCAGTTCGCTCCAAGCGCATTGATAGCCCCACAGGTAGTCAGCTGTCAGCCATGCTGATTTCGCTGGCTACGGATGAGCCCAATCTGGCCATTCGCCTGAAGTCTATCCATGACAACGCAACCTCATCACAAATATATGGACAGGCGATATCCGCTGCTCGCCTGACTCAGCTCATTCCCTCCTCCATGCTTGGGCTTTCCGCTCGCATCTACACCGAGTTTCAGCTCGCTCAGAGACACAAACCATTGTTCAATATACCAATTACCAATATTCCAGGCCCACAAATTCCCCTTTACTTCAACGGAGCCAAAGTGATCAAACAGCTTGGCAGCGCGCCTTTGTTTGACGGTCTTGGCCTTTCTATCGTCGTGGTGAGTTACAACGGAGAGGTAACATTTACGTTAACCAGCAACCCGAAGGTCATTACAAACCCAGAAGACCTGACCAAGCATTTTGAGAGTGCAATCACTCAACTGGAAAAAGAACTAGCGCATACAGACTTAAACTCTCTGAAGTCTGTACCAGAGTTAGCAGAGCAACGCCCTTCGAACATCCTCGCAGCTTTACTGGGGGATATCACAGCTCTTTTTAGCAACTTATTATCCGAAGCAAAGAAACCTGACGAAACCGGGGAAAAGCAAAAGGACGTCAACTCGGAACATTGAGCCGCGCCCAGAGCTATATGTATGTAGTCTGGTATATTTCAGCCTTGATATCTTTAGCCCAGAACTCCTTTCCCAAACCAGCCTTACACTTTAATTGACCAATAAAATCACCAGGATCAGGGAGTTGCCCCCAAACAGAGGGCAAAAATGTAGCGCGGTGTCCACGCCATGAGAGTATTAGCCCGTCCTCCCCTACCCTCAGCTTGCAAGCCAGATCTTGCTCGGAGGTAACGGGTATTAACCGCGGTTGAGAAAGCACGGAGATATGCAATGCACATAGTCGCCATTCATCCGGTTTCAAAGGAGCGAAGCGGGGGTCTTCAAATGCTGCGCTGTAAGCATTATGCGACACATCCTGAACTAAAGGACGGATCGCCTCCAAAACGCCAATGCATCCACGTAATCCACCTTTCTTCAAGACCGTAACAAAGGTAGCAGCAGGCTGACGCAGCGTGTTTGAAAACCCAGATAGATCAACTATCCGTCTCTCACCGGAAGCAAGCCCCTGTTCAATCGCCAGAGAAGCCACCTCATATAGCTGCGTCTTTTCTTTGTCCGAGAGATTAATACAAGGCATAGGAGGCATACCCCACAACTCGACGCTTATCGCCAGCAGTATCGCCAGAGTTAGCCTGAGCCAGACAGGAAATATGCATTCCTTTACGGCCAGCCAACAGCAAAAGCCCGTTTACACATTTACAGCCGCAGGCCTGATCTCCCATAAGACTATGCTGAAGAGCCAGAATTTCACGTGTCGTCGCTGCGTCAATTTCCAAAGCTGTCACATAATCATGATAATGGCTCAGGTCCGTACTAATGACGATCAGCGTTTCCTCTCCTCCCCATAGAAGCTCCAGAACTTCCGCGACTGATTCGGCGTCAGCGTCGCCAATCACAAGAGGAGTGAGCTCAAAGCTATCAAGGCACTGCTGCAGAAATGGCAAATGCACCTCCAGACTATGCTCCTGAGCGTGCGCCGAGTCCAAAGTAATAACTTGGGGGAGTAATGTAAGTTTCCCGAGATTAACGGCATCAATGGCAATATTGCCAAGGGGTGTAGAGAATTCATCAGAGGACGGAACAGCTATCCCCCTAAAGCCAACACGATGACTTGGCCCCAACAAAACAACCTTACTGATGCGTTTAGCAGAATTACGCAGAGCGCTATAAGCCACTCCGGCTATCGAACCAGAGTAAATATAGCCCGCATGAGGTGCGATAATCGCCTTGGGATTATGATCAAAAGAGGCTGGCGTCGCGAGATAGCGACTCACTGTGTCAGAGAGGTCTTCCGCGTTGGCGGGGTAGAATAACCCACTCACCGCAGGCTTTCGAACAGACATTAATATCTCCCTTTGGATGTCTCACAACTATTATTAATTTCAAGTTTGCAGACAATTAGAGAGTCTTATCGAAAGTCTATTCTGAACCCGCCAAGAAAATTTGTCATCCCCCGAAGCGTACAGGGTGACGCCTCGGGGAAGAGAGAGAACTACTTAAACGCCCAACGAAGAAATTGTTTCTTTTCTTCTGCTGACGCCTTCTCCCAAAGCACTTTTAATGCCTCAATACGGGAGATGCCAGCATCTGATGGCGATACAGCGGCATTAGCAGGCGCCTGAACGCCTTGAGTTGGCTGAGATGGAGTCACTACTGGCGAATTAGCCCTAACAGTTCCCACAGCCGAAGGCTGAGTCACAGTAGGCTGGGTAGCCGCAACAACAGCAGGCTGATAGGGCCCGCTATTAGCTACAACTCTATTGGCGCTATCCACTAGAGCAATCTCGGGAGCTCTTGCAAAGGCTTCAGCCTCCCTTTTGGAATCAGGCTTGTTGAATCCGAATGTGTAAACCTGCCCAGGCTGCATATCAACAGTCACTTGGAAGCGATCAGACACAACCTTATCTACATGTTCCGCGTCACTGTCGTCACTTTCCCTCGTTTTAGCCCAAATACTGGTATAGCGGTAAACAAGGGTGCGCTGACCAGGCAAGATATCATAAGTTAAATTAATGTTTTCCAAGAGAAAGCTCTTTTGAGAAACGCCATCAATTTCAAGCAGCTCTATTTCAGCTGGAGCCATGACTTTAGCCACTTGGCCATCGCCCAGGGTTTGACCATCATAGGTTTTAATCGCTCGCGTCGTTCCACACGCACTAATGGCGACTGCTAACGCCACTACAAGCGACGACTGGAGCCAGGACCAAATAACCTTCATATCATCCTCTTTAACTTTTATTTCGTAAGAAGCTTCAGGAGCTTTCATAAAACGGGCTCAATTGTCATACGGCGGAAGGGCTTATGCAACCTCGTAACGCCACTTATTGAGCCAATAAAATAACGCATAGGCTAACCCATTTGCCTAATTTAATAAGTTGTGCCACTTTTTAATCAAACGATAACAACACTATATCTATGCAGAAGAGGGACTTTAATATGGATACGACCAACAGAAGAGGTGAAGATGGCTTGACGCCGTTTCGCAGCGATCGCTTTTTCGCCGTCGGCGACAAGTGGTATTTTTCTACACGGGAAGGCTTTGATAGCGGCCCTTACGCCGCCAAAGAACGCGCGGAAGAGGGATTGCGTCGCTTCCTGAAAGTCGCCCAGATCCTGCCCGGCGAAGGCCAGGCCGCCAGAGTCATGCGAGCGCATAGAATTTTCTGAATGGCTAAAACAATGCGACGCAGTAGATAGTCAGTTGCGTCGCCGCCAACGCCATGGCGCCTGCCAGCAGGTCGTCGAGCATAATTCCTTTACCTCCATGAATATGACGATCGCACCACCGGATCGGCCACGGTTTCCAGATATCAAACAGCCGAAAATAAACAAAAGCCAGCAGGATAAACACACTATTCCAGGGTAAGAGGAACAACGCTATCCATTGCCCAACAAACTCATCCCACACAATGGCCTTGTGATCATGCACGCCCCAGTCACGGGCGGTTCTACCGCACAAGTATACGCCCAACAGCGCGGAAACGAAGATAACAGACAATTGCAGCCATGGCCCCAAATGCGCCAAAGAGGCCATGTAAATGAGCACCGCCAGCGCGGAGCCAAAGGTTCCCGGCGCCCAGGGAGCTAAACCCGATCCCAAACCGGCGGCGAGCAAATGAGTCGGAGACTTCAGCGTCTCTATAACAGGTGGTGTATAAGAAGATTCGGCGCGCGTAGTCAAGGTCACGTTACAGAGTTCTCTTTGAAGTGGTCATATCCGCCTTTTGACATTAGCTTTACTTCTTCTCCATGCTTTCGCATTGCTATACCCGATTCCCTTCGCAAGATTCCGATACGGCTTAACGCCACATCAGCGGACAATGATTGGATAAGGTTACGAGCAGATTGTGGCGCGGTGAAGCAGAGTTCGTAGTCATCCCCCCCCTTAAGAGCGTAACTCAGCGCATCCTGCTGGGAAAAAGTCGCCAACAAAGCAGAGGAAAGAGGTATCGCGTCTTCGTCTATCAACGCACCGCAGCTTGAGGCGGAACAGATATGCATCAAGTCAGCGACCAGCCCGTCGGAAACATCAATAGCCGCCGTTGCAATTCCCCGCAATTTACTCCCTAGCTTCAAACGAGGCTGAGGACTTTCATAGCGTTGGTAAAGCTGCCGCTCCAGAGGCGTTAAAGAGGCTCTCGGTCGCTCTAACAAAGGCAAAGCGGCGGCGGCGTCGCCAAGAAATCCGGAAACCCATACATCCTCCCCAGGCGAAGCCCCGTGGCGATATAAGCATTGATCTTGAACACGCCCAAATACAGTCACTGTAACTGTAAGAGGGCCTTTCGTCGTATCTCCGCCGATGAGGGGAATCCGCCACGCCGAGGCGGACTCATGCAATTGAGAGCCAAACGCTTGCAACCACGCCTCATTGATATTCGGCAGAGTCAGCGCCAGTGTAAACCCGACAGGCTCAGCCCCCATCGCCGCCAAATCGCTAACGCTTGAGCCAAGACTACGGGCGGCCACCATTTCCGCAGACGCATCCGCCGGAAAGTGGGAGCCGGACACACAGGTATCGGTAGAAATTACAAGACGACCGGTTAGAGGAGCCAAAACAGCGCAGTCATCCCCGATTCCTGTCTCAATTAGACGCTCAACATTGGGAAAATTCGCAAAAGGCGCATGAAAATAGCGCGATATTAGTTCGAACTCGCCCATTAGCCGCTCTACCTACCGTGTCCGCCCAGTTTACTTTTTCTTGCTTTTCGCAGCGGCCACTTCCGCCTGCCGCAATTGCGGAGCCAGCTTATCCAGGACGCTGTTGACGAACTTGTGTCCATCCGTACCGCCAAACTGCTTGGCTAATTCAACGGCTTCATTAATCACCACGCGATAGGGCACTTCAATACGCGAGCGCAACTCGAAAGCCCCCATGCGGATCAAGCTCAGCTCCACTGGGTCCACGTCCGCGAGCTTCCGGTCAACGAATGGCTGTAATAACGCGTCAAGTTCGCTTACGCTGGAGGGTACGCCATACAAAACCGCCTTGAACAAATCCCTGTCCACTTGTTGCAGATCGTTATCCACGGCGAATTCCGCTTCAATCTGGCTAATGGAGGCGCCGGCGACGCGCCACTGATAAAGCGCCTGCAGCGCCAGTTTACGTGCGGCGCGGCGCTTTTCCATAGCCTTGGACATCGGACGCCCTGTAGACGGTTGTTCGCTCACTTATTCACCCACCTGCTGTAATAGTCCGACCATTTCCAACGCTGACAGAGCGGCTTCCGCTCCTTTGTTGCCGGCCTTGGTGCCTGACCGCTCAATGGCTTGCTCAATGCTATCTACAGTCAGGACGCCGAATGCGACAGGGATGCCCGCCTGCAAGGAGACCTGACCAAGTCCTTTGGCGCACTCGCCTGCGACATACTCAAAATGAGGCGTACCACCACGGATCACCGCACCTAAAGCAATCACCGCATCCGGTTTGGTGCGCACAACGACTTGCTGGGCCAGCAAAGGAATTTCGAAGGCCCCTGGCGCTCTGTATACCGTGATTTGACTTTCCGCAACGCCATGACGACGCAAAGCGTCCAGCGCGCCTTCCAGCAAACTTTCCACTACAAAGCTGTTAAATCTCCCTACAACTATGGCGTACTTCGCGGACGCCCCTTGCAAGAAATCGCCTTCTACCACCTTGACCGTCATATCTTCTCTCCAAACTTAACTTAATTCGCTGACACGGCTTCGCCACAAAAGGGAACATATTCCACAACTTCAAGGTCAAAGCCGGACAACGCGCTAAACTTCATCGGCGCGCTCATGACGCGCATTTTACCGACGCCGAGGTCCCTTAATATCTGGGATCCCGTACCAATAGTCAGATACGCTCCGGAAACCGGAGACACATTGCCCGACCGCTTTTTCTTGGGCTTAAAGAAATCATGGACTCTTTCGCTGATATCCTGTTCGCCACTTTCACTGTCCAGCAGAATTACCACGCCCTCGCCTTCTTCAGCCACCTTCGCCAGTGCTTTGCCAATAGGCCAGCTCTCAGAACCGGGGCGTATGGCGCCAAATAAATCTTTTAATACATCGGCGAAGTGAACCCGAACCAGCACGGGCTTGTCAGGGCTCGGCTCACCCATCACCAGCGCCAAATGTATATTTTCCTGAATCGTGTCTTTGTACGTGACCAACTTGAAAGAGCCATACTCTGTCGGTAGCTCATTTTCCTCCAGGCGCTCAATGGTCTGCTCTGTTGTGGCGCGATAATGTATCAGATCGGCGATCGTGCCGATTTTGAGGCCGTGCTCGCGAGCGAACGCCTCCAATTCCGGGCGGCGCGCCATAGTGCCGTCTTCATTCATGATCTCGACGATCACCGCTGCCGGCTCGCATCCTGCCAAACGCGCCAAATCACAGCCCGCTTCAGTATGTCCCGCGCGACTCAGCACCCCACCAGGCTGGGCAGTGAGGGGGAAGATATGGCCTGGCTGCACCAAGTCCGTTGGTTTGGCATTACGCCCTACCGCGACACGAATGGTATGCGCGCGATCTGCAGCGGAAATTCCGGTAGTAACGCCCTCCGCCGCCTCAATGGAAACAGTAAACGCAGTAGCGAATTGCGCATTATTGGCGTTCACCATAGGATTCAAGCCGAGATACTGGCAACGCTCCCGGGTCATGGGGAGACATATCAAGCCCCGGGCGTGTTTCGCCATGAAGTTGATGTCTTCCGGGCGCACCATCTCCGCAGCCATAATAAGATCGCCTTCGTTTTCGCGATCCTCATCATCCATCAAAATAACCATTTTGCCTTGACGGATGTCCTGAATCAGTTCTTCTACGCTGTTAAGCTGCATACTCTCAGCCTCAAATATCGTACTCACACCTGCATTCAGCGCATGCAACTTTTATGACTTATAAAAGCCGTGTTGCGCCAGAAATTCTTTACTTATTGTAGACGTCTTCGCGTCGCCCTTTTCAGCGGAAGCGCAAAACAGTAGTCGTTCGGTATAGCGGGCCAGGAGATCCACCTCCAAATGCACCTGACTCCCGGCCTTCAGCCCCCCTAGCGTTGTCGCATGCGCAGTGTGGGGCACAATGTTCAGGCTCATCTCAGACCCCGCGACATCATTAACAGTCAGGCTAACGCCATCGACAGTAATAGAGCCCTTGGCGGCGATATAGCGTAGCAACTCCTTCGGCGCTCGAATCGCCAGGCGCAGGGAGCGTGCATCTTCCTGTTTTGAAATCAGCTCACCGACGCCATCTACATGTCCAGACACCAGATGACCGCCTAAACGCGCATTCAATTGCATGGCTTTTTCCAGATTCACCTTTACGCCTGCGCGCCACACAGCAATAGACGTATGCGCAGATGTTTCCCGGGACACATCTGCGCGGAAGCCTTTTCCGCTCATTGACGTCACCGTCAGACACACTCCGTTTACGGCGATGCTATCGCCCAAGCGGACATCCTCCATGAAACTTCCAGTGGCTCCGATTTCCAGCACCCAATCGCCGCTCTGTTGATGGATGGCGTTCACTACGCCGACTTCTTCTACCAGCCCGGTAAACATGTCACCCCTTCCTCCAGATCATGCGCACATCGTCGCCGACCTGACGGACTTCGTTTAACTTCAAAGATAAAACCTGATCCATTTGATCGAAACACGGCAAGACGAATGCCGGACGCCCTTCTCCCATTAACTTGGGAGCAATATAAGTCCAGATCTCATCTGCAAGCCCTTGTGCGACAAAGGCGCCCGCTAAATTAGCGCCCGCTTCAACCAGGACTTCATTGCACTCTCTGGACGCTAAAGCGGAAAGCAAAGCTGTAAGGTCAATCCGCCCATTCTCGCCAGTGAGTTTCAGCACCTCAAAGTCGGCCTCGCTGTTCTGTCGTTGCGCAAGCCAACTTTCAGGAACGTCAGAGCACGTAACCAGTAATATTTTGCCTGGTAGTTTGAGCATGTTGCTATCGGCAGGAAACCGCAATTGGGAGTCCAATACCACGCGCAAAGGCTGCCTCAGCTTACCGTTACAGATCCGTTCCAACTCCTGACTTCGGACATTCAGCGAGGGATCATCCGCGATAACTGTGCCGATACCCGTAATGACAGCGGAGCTGCGTGCGCGCAATTTTTGCACGTCCTCTCTCGCCGCACCGCCAGTAATCCATTTGCTGACGCCATTATGTAACGCCGACTTTCCATCCAAACTGCTTGCGACTTTTACCCGCACCCAGGGACGACCTGTACGCATACGCTGAAAAAAGCCAATATTAAGCTCATCCGCTTCCGCCGCCATACATCCGGCATGGGCTTCAATACCAGCATTTCGCAGTAGCGCCAGACCTCTGCCGGCAACGTTGGGATTAGGATCTTCCATCGCCGCGACGACTCGACCCACGCCGGCCTTAACCAGCGCTTCAGCGCAAGGCGGCGTGCGCCCGAAGTGACTGCATGGCTCCAGCGTGACATAACAGTCGGAGCCTCTTGCAGAGTCGCCTGCTGCACGCAACGCATTGACCTCCGCGTGCCCCTCACCAGCGCGTTCATGCCAACCTTCGCCGACAATCTCGCCATTTTTCACCAAGACACAGCCCACTCTGGGATTGGGGTCTGTGGTATATAAGCCACGCTCCGCCAATCGCAGCGCGCGCGCCATGAATGAATAATCTTGTGTGGAAATAGCCATTATTTAGAAGGGACGTCGTCTTTATTGGACGCTTTTTCCGACATCAGGGGCGTGGCCGCATCCCGAGAGAGTTTGTCAATCTCAGCGCGAAACTCATCCAGGTCCTGGAACCGGCGATAAACCGAAGCGAAACGGACGAAAGCGACCTGATCCAGTTCACGCAGCTCCGCCATAACCTCTTCCCCAATGACTCTGGAGTTCAGTTCCCGCTCCCCGGTTGCACGCAGACGAAACTTAATACGGTCCACAGCCGCTTCGATTTCCTCCATGCTCACCGGTCGCTTCTCCAATGCCTTCAGGAAGCCCGCCCGCAGCTTGTCTTCGTCGAAAGGTTCGCGGGTGCCGTCTTGTTTCACGACTCTGGGCATCACCAACTCCGCTGCTTCGTAGGTAGTAAAGCGTTCGGAGCAAGAGACGCACTCGCGGCGACGCCGCACTTGGCTGCCATCGGCGACCAAGCGGGAATCAATAACCTTTGTGTCCGCAGCGCTGCAAAACGGGCAATGCATAAATCACCAAATTCCTGTGTCCAGAAAAGCAAAAGCTCCCCGCGGGGAGCGCTTTATTTATCCTTTGTATACCGGGAACTTTTTGCACAGCTCCAGCACTTGCTGCTTAACCCGTTGGATGGTCTCTTCGTTTTCGATATCGTCCAGGACGTCGCAGATCCATCCTGTCAGCTCTTTGGCTTCCACTTCACCCATACCACGGCGCGTAATGGCCGGAGTACCGATGCGCAAGCCGCTGGTGACGAAGGGAGAGCGAGGATCGTTAGGCACCGCGTTTTTGTTCACCGTAATATTGGCGCGCCCCAATGCTGCGTCAGCGTCTTTTCCGGTGATGTCTTTCTTGATCAGATCAACCAGGAACAAATGGTCGTCAGTACCGCCGGAGACAATATCAAAACCGCGCTGGATAAAGGTTTCCGCCATAACCCGGGCATTTTTAACTACTTGCGCCTGGTATTGCTTGAATTCGTCCGTCATCGCTTCTTTGAAGCACACCGCCTTAGCGGCGATAACGTGCATCAAGGGTCCGCCCTGGCTTTCCGGGAAGACAGCGAAGTTCAGCTTCTTTTCCAACTCTTCGTTGGCTTTGGCGAGAATCAGACCTCCGCGAGGACCACCCAGTGTTTTGTGGGTCGTGGTCGTCGTAACGTCGGCGATCTGCACAGGGCTGGGATATACGCCCGCCGCCACCAAACCAGCGATGTGGGCCATGTCGACAAACAGATATGCGCCGACTTCATCAGCGATGGCGCGGAAGCGTTCCCAATCGATGACTCGGGAGTACGCGGAAAAGCCCGCCACGATCATCTTAGGTTTGTTCTCACGCGCCAACTTGGCGACTTCTTCGTAATCAATCTCACCGGTTTCGGGATTCAAGCCGTACTGCACCGCTTTGTAGATACGACCAGAAAAGCTGACGGAAGCGCCGTGAGTCAGGTGACCTCCGTGAGCCAGGCTCATACCGAGAATCACATCGCCAGGTTTACACAGGGCCATGTATACCGCTGCGTTCGCCTGAGAGCCGGAGTGAGGCTGCACGTTGGCGTAATCTGCGCCGAATAGCTCTTTTGCGCGGTCGATAGCCAGTTGCTCAACCACGTCGACATATTCACAACCGCCGTAATAGCGCTTGTTGGGATAACCTTCCGCATACTTGTTGGTAAGCGCGGAGCCCTGGGCTTCCATAACGCGTGGACTGGTGTAGTTTTCAGATGCAATCAGTTCTATGTGCTCTTCCTGACGCTGGGTTTCACCTTGCATGGCGTTCCAAAGATCAGGATCAAAACTTGCAATGGTCATGTCACGCGTAAACATCTGTCGCCTCTATCTCTAGGAAGTGAGTACCGTAGTTTCGTGAAGTCAGCGTACGGCGGTGAGAAAAGCCGCTATTTTAATCGATTATCCCCTGCTCTTCACCCCATTTTACTGCGTGTCGGAGAAGGCGGCTCAAAGCTCCCGTAAAACCGCCCCCCGTTTGCCAAAGACGACGATTTCAGCTAACTTAAACGGCCATTCACAGTACCATTCCATTCGCCCAGACGCTTGCGGCCGGACTTTACGCCAATGTCCAGACAGGCCCGCGCAGTTTCCAGCCGTCACTCGTTAGGACAGATGGAGTCTCAGAATTATTTCCATAAACAGCTTAACGCGGGCGAACGCTTTCGTTTTCATTATCAAATCAAAGATATAGGTTTCAATCTCATGGCACAGTACGTGTACACCATGAATCGGGTGGGCAAAGTGGTCCCCCCGAAGCGAGAAATTCTTAAGGACATCTCTCTCAGCTTCTTCCCGGGCGCCAAAATCGGCGTTCTGGGTCTGAACGGCTCAGGTAAGTCCACTTTATTGCGCATTATGGCGGGCGTGGATACCGACATTATCGGCGAAGCCCGTCCGCAACCCGGCATTAATGTCGGCTACCTGCCACAGGAACCACAGCTGGACGAGAGCAAAGATGTCCGCGGCAACGTCGAAGAAGCCGTAGCAGAAATTAAAAACGCCATGACGCGTCTGGATGAGGTATACGCAGCCTATGCAGAGCCTGACGCCGACTTCGACGCCCTGGCCGCAGAGCAGGCCAAGCTGGAAGCGCTGTTACAGACCACTGACGGGCATAACCTTGAGCGAACGCTGGAAGTCGCCGCCGATGCGCTGCGTCTTCCGCCCTGGGACGCCAAGGTAAGCACTCTTTCCGGAGGCGAACGCCGCCGCGTCGCCCTGTGTAAACTGCTGCTTTCCAAACCGGACATGCTGCTGTTGGACGAACCTACCAACCATCTGGACGCAGAAAGCGTCGCCTGGCTGGAGCGCTTCCTGCATGAATATCCTGGCACCGTCGTGGCGATTACCCACGACCGTTACTTCCTCGACAATGTCGCCGGCTGGATACTAGAGCTTGACCGAGGCCGCGGCATTCCTTTCGAAGGCAACTACAGCCAGTGGCTGGAAGCCAAGGAAAAACGCCTTGAACAGGAAGAAAGAACTGAGGCCGCCCGCCAGAAAACCATCAAGTCGGAGCTGGAGTGGGTGCGCAGCAATCCAAAAGGCCGTCACGCCAAGAGCAAAGCACGTCTGGCCCGCTTTGAAGAGCTGTCCTCTCAGGACTTCCAGTCCCGCAACGAAACCAACGAGATCTACATTCCGCCCGGACCACGTTTGGGGGATATCGTCATTGAAGTGAATGACGTCAAGAAACGCTTTGGCGACAAGCTGCTGTTCGACAACCTCAGCTTCAATGTGCCCCCAGGCAGCATTGTTGGCGTCATCGGCGGCAACGGAGCGGGTAAATCCACGTTGTTCAAGCTGATCGCAGGCATGGAGCAACCAGAGTCTGGCGCGATTCGTCTTGGCGACACAGTACAGCTTTCCTATGTAGGACAAATGCGCGAGCTGGACGACAGCAAGACAGTATGGGAAGAAGTCAGCGACGGTCAGGATATGATTGAAGTCGGCTCTTACCGCACTCCATCCCGCGCCTACCTGTCCCGCTTCAATTTCCGGGGCGGCGAGCAGCAAAAACGGGTCAAGGAGTTGTCTGGCGGTGAACGCAACCGCTTATTCCTGGCCAAGCTGTTGAAACAGGGCGGCAACGTGTTGCTGCTGGACGAACCGACCAACGATTTGGACGTTGAGACCTTACGAGCGCTAGAGGAAGCCTTGCTGGCGTTCCCAGGTTGCGCCATCGTCATCTCGCACGATCGCTGGTTCCTTGATCGTATCGCCACCCACATTCTGGCTTTCGAAGGCGACAGTGAAGTGGTTTGGTTCGAAGGCAACTTCTCCGAATACGACGAAGACTACAAGAAACGCGTCGGCGAAAGCGCCGCCGTGCCTCAGCGCATGAAATACAAGCGTCTGGCCTGATAGCCTTTCTTACTGGACGGGGTCAACGCCCCGTCCTTCCCCTCAACGTGAAGTTCTCCCATGAAGCGACTATAGTTTAGGTATCGCTACAGGGAATAAAAACTATGTCGCCCACGACTTCTTCCGATCGCCGCCGCTTTCAGCGCATATCATTTGATGCGGAGGTGACCATTCAACAAAGCCACCGCAGCTGGATCAGTCAGTTATTGGACATCTCTTTTCGCGGCGCACTGGTGCATGAGCCTGCAGACTGGGGCGAAGCTGACGCCAACGCCCCGTTTGAGCTTCGCGTCAATCTGGGAGCGGAGCATTTAATCAGTTTCAATGGGCATTTGCGCCACGCAGAAAAAGGCCACCTGGGGTTTTCCTGCGAACACATGGATCTGGATAGCGCCTCAACCCTGAGACGCTTGGTGGAGTTGAACTTGGGGAGTTCCGATCTGTTGGAAAGAGAACTCGCCGCGCTGATTGAAACCGTGTAACGCCCTCGCGTTACAGCAGTTCCAACGCCTCCTGCAGACGGGATACGCCAATCACCTGCATGCCTTCAGGGGCTTTCTTGGGTACGTTTGACTTGGGAACAATCGCCTTGGTGAAGCCATGTTTGGCCGCTTCGACAATACGCTCCTGACCGCTGCTGACGGGCCGAATTTCTCCCGACAGACCCACTTCGCCAAACACCACCCAATCGCTTGGAGCCGCTCGGTCTTTGAAGCTTGAGGAAATCGCCATCAATACCGCCAAGTCCGCGCTGGTTTCGGCAATTTTCACGCCGCCCACCACATTGATGAACACGTCCTGATCTCCAACATGCAGGCCTCCATGACGATGCAAGACCGCCAATAGCAGAGCCAGACGCTGGGGGTCCGAGCCTATCGCCAAACGTCTGGGGGCCGCGCCGAAGCCTTGGTCCACCAGCGCCTGAATTTCCACCAGCAATGGTCGGGTGCCTTCCCAGGCGACGGTCACAACACTGCCCGCCGCGGTGTGTCCCTCGCGATTAAGAAAAATAGCGCTGGGGTTTTTAACGTCCTTTAGCCCCGTCTCCATCATGGCGAAAACGCCGAGTTCATTCACCGCGCCAAAACGATTCTTGATCGCGCGCAGCGTCCGGAAACGGCTGTCTTCATTGCCCTCCAGCATGATGGAGGCGTCGATCATATGCTCAAGCACTTTGGGGCCCGCCAAAGAACCGTCTTTCGTGACATGACCAACAATTAACAAGGCGACGCCGGACTGCTTGGCGTAACGGGTAAGCGCCGCAGCAGCTTCGCGCACCTGCGCCACACTGCCAGGCGCGGATTGCAGCTCCGCCATATGCATCACCTGAATACTATCGATCACGAGAATATTCGGCTGCTGCTCACGCACGGTGTCAAGGACGCTTTCAACATCCGTCTCAGACATCACCTGCATGCCGTGACTATTCAGCTGCAGCCGGCGAGCGCGCATGGCGATTTGTTGAATGGACTCTTCCCCGGTCACATAGAGGATTTTGTGGCGCTCCGCCAGACGACAGGTCGTCTGCAGCAGCAGCGTACTTTTACCGGCGCCAGGATGACCGCCGATCAGCACGACCGATCCGGGAACAATGCCGCCTCCGAGCACACGGTCAAACTCAGGACTCAGAGTGGAAGTGCGAGGGAGATCGACCAGTTCGACCTCTTCCAGAGACTGTACTTGCGCCCGCTGCCCAGTGAAACCGCTGCGTGCGGCGCTCTTGACCGGCGCCCGGCTTTCACGGAATTCACTGACCGTATTCCAGGCGCCGCATTGAATGCACTGTCCCATCCATTTACGGTAATCCGCGCCACATTCCGTGCAGACATAACTGGTCTGTTTCTTCGCCATTCCTACAAATACTCCATTAACGCCAATCGCAATCAGGCATTCTGATGATATGGGGCGCTTAGCTCATGGACAGCGTCGATAAAGACTTTAGCGTGCTCTGGGTCCACGTCCGGCGTGATCCCGTGGCCAAGATTAAAGACATGCCCCTCACCAGAACCAAAGCTCGCCAGAATGCGTGAAACCTGATCCCGAATCGCAGCAGGCGGCGCATATAAAGTTGCCGGGTCCATGTTGCCTTGCAAAGCGACTCTGTCGCCAACCCGCCGTCTGGCGTCGCCTATCTCTGTCGTCCAATCCAGACCTAGCGCATCGGCCCCTGCGTCAGCAATATGCTCCAGCCATTGGCCGCCATTTTTGGTGAACAGAATCACCGGCACAGGACGCCCCTCCGCCTCGCGCTGCAGTTTCGACACGATCTTTTTCATATAGGCCAGCGAAAACTCAAGGTATCCCGCCGCAGTCAGAGCGCCGCCCCAAGTATCAAAAATCTGCACGGCCTGCGCGCCCGCGCGAATTTGCGCGTTCAGGTAATCCGCTACGGAATCCGCCAGTTTATCCAGCAACAAATGCAACAATTCCGGTTGTCCGTATGCGAGCTTTTTGATTTCACGGAAGTCCTTGCTTGAGCCGCCCTCCACCATATAAGTAGCCAGGGTCCAGGGGCTGCCGGAAAAGCCGATCAGGGGAACGCGGCCGTTCAACTCCCGGCGAATGGTGCGTACGGCGTTCATGACATAGCCGAGATCCGTGTCCGCGTCTGGCATATGCAGCGCGTTGACGTCCGCTTCCGTTCTTACCGTCTTTTTGAAACGGGGGCCTTCTCCAGTTTCGAAGTACAGGCCCAGCCCCATGGCGTCAGGAATAGTGAGGATGTCAGAGAAAAGAATCGCCGCATCAAGCTCAAAACGCTCCAGTGGCTGCAGCGTGACTTCACAGGCGAATTCCGCATTTTTACACAGGTCCATGAAGCTGCCTGCACGAGCCCTGGAAGCCCTATATTCAGGTAAGTAACGCCCGGCCTGGCGCATCATCCACACCGGTGTAACGTCCACCGGCTGTCTCATCAATGCGCGTAAAAATCGATCATTCTTCAGTTCTGACATGACGTCTCCAGGGTTCCAGAATTTGAGAGCAGCACATATACCACGTTCGCCCCCAACAAAAAAGGCATGGAAAACCATGCCTTTTCATACGTCTGAAGCTTTTTGATTGTTAATCAATCACTTCACGGCGTCATACTTCCAGATAATCGAGAATGCCTTCGCCAGCCTGTCTGCCTTCCCAAATAGCGGTGACTACCAGGTCGGAGCCACGCACCATGTCTCCGCCGGAAAACACTTTCGGATTAGTGGTCTGGAACTTGTATTGCTGCTGCTCCGGCGCGATGACCCGTCCGCCGTTATCGACATCAATGCCAAACTCCTGGAACCAGGGCGATGGGCTGGGACGGAAGCCGAATGCGATCAGCACCGCGTCCGCTGGCAGTATCTCTTCGCTGCCCGCCACCACTTCAGGACGACGCCGACCATTTTCATCCGGCTCGCCCAAGCGAGTTTGCACCACTTTCACGCCCTCCACCCGCTCATCGCCAATAATGGCGACAGGCTGACGGTTGAACAGGAACTTGACGCCCTCTTCTTTCGCATTGGCGACTTCCTTGCGCGAGCCAGGCATGTTGGCCTCGTCGCGACGGTAAGCACAGGTTACTGATTTGGCTTTTTGACGAATCGCCGTCCGGTTACAGTCCATGGCGGTATCGCCGCCGCCAAGGACGACGACTCGCTTGCCTTGCATGTCGACAAATTCTTCCGGCGTTTTTTCATATCCCAAGCAACGGTTGACGTTGGAGATCAGGTACGGAAGCGCGTCATATACTCCAGGCAATTCCTCGCCTGGGAAGCCGCCTTTCATATAGTTGTAGGTTCCCATTCCCAGGAAGACGGCGTCGAACTCATTCAACAAGTCCGCAAACGCCACGTCTATCCCTACATCCGTATTCAGACGGAACTCGATGCCCATCTCTTCGAACAGTTTACGACGGCGCACCATCACTTCTTTTTCCAGTTTGAACTCTGGAATACCGAAGGTCAGCAGCCCGCCAATTTCCGGATAGCGATCAAACACGACAGGCTTCACGCCATTGCGAATCAGGACATCCGCGCACCCCAAGCCAGCGGGGCCCGCGCCAATAATGGCGACCCGCTTATCGGTCATGCTCACATTGGACATATCCGGCTTCCAGCCCAGCGCCAGCGCCGTATCCGTGATATATTTCTCGGTCGAACCGATCGTCACGGCGCCAAATCCATCATTCAGCGTACAGGCGCCTTCGCATAATCTGTCCTGAGGGCACACCCGACCACAGACTTCGGGGAGCGTGTTGGTCTGATGGCTGAGCTCAACCGCCGCCATGATGTTGCCTTCCGACGCCAGCTTTAACCAATTGGGAATGTAGTTATGCACTGGGCATTTCCATTCGCAATAAGGGTTGCCGCACTCCAGACAACGGTGCGCCTGGTTTTTGACTTCCTCTTCCTTAAAGGGCTTGTAGATTTCTCTAAACTGCTTCTTACGACGCCCAACCGGAACCTTTTCAGGATCTTGCCGTCCCACATCGAGGAACTGAAAGTTATTGCTCAGTCTCTCCGCCATTGCGTCTAAACCTCTAAACTGTATACAAAAAATCTGTTTCTGGACCCGGCGCGGCGTGCACGCCTGAGGCGCAGTCTCGCCAGCCTCTTACGCCGGGAACTCCGAATACACTTAACAGCCCCGATTTATTACTCAGGCCTTGCCCGAGTGCTGTCCATCAACGATGCAAGGCTGGCGGCTTTGGGTTTCACCAGCCAGAAGCGCCCTACATAGTCATCGAAGTTATCCAGCATGTTTTCCGCCCAGGCGCTGCTGGTTTCCCGAACGTGCTCGTCAATCACGTCGCGCAGATAGTTGCGGTACGCTTCCATCGCTTCGCTGGTAATACGGTGAATCTCCACCAGCTCATGGTTATAGCGGTCGACGAAGCGATTCTCCAGGTCAAGAACATAAGCAAAGCCGCCGGTCATGCCCGCACCGAAGTTGTAGCCAGTTTTCCCCAGCACAGCCACCATGCCGCCCGTCATATACTCACAACAATGATCGCCCACGCCTTCCACCACCGCATAGGCGCCGGAGTTACGCACGCCAAAGCGTTCGCCCGCCACACCCGCGGCGAAAAGCTTGCCGCCAGTGGCGCCATACAGACAGGTGTTACCGATGATAGAGGTTTCCTGCGATGCAAAAGAGCTGTTCTGGGGCGGACGTATGGTCAACTTCCCGCCAGTCATACCTTTACCCACGTAATCGTTGGCGTCGCCTTCCAGATACATGTGCAAGCCGCCAGCGTTCCACACGCCGAAGCTTTGCCCAGCGGTGCCGGTCAAACGGAATACCAGCGGGTTTTCCGCCATGCCCTGATTGCCGTGTCGCTTGGCGATCTCGCCGGACAAGCGAGCGCCGATAGAGCGATCACAGTTGGTGACGCGAAACACAAACTCACCACCACTCTTGGCTTCGATGGTTGGCAGCGCAGCCTTCACCATTTCTTCCGCCAAACGGCCTTTGTCGTATGGGGCATTTCGAGCGGACTGGCAGGTATGCGGTTTGTCCGCAGGAATCGCGTCGTTGCTCAGCATCGGCGTCAAATCCAGATTACGCTGCTTGGCTGTCGCGCCCGGTAAAATCTCCAGCAGGTCCGTGCGGCCAACCAGTTCTTCCAGAGAACGAACGCCCAGCTTGGCCATCCACTCACGGGTTTCCGTTGCGACGAATTTGAAGTAGTTGATCGCCATCTCCACTGTGCCCTGGAAATGCTTATCGCGCAGATCTTTATTCTGCGTCGCAACACCCGTGGCGCAGTTGTTCAAGTGGCAAATCCGCAGGTATTTACAACCCAACGCCACCATTGGTCCAGTGCCGAAGCCGAAGCTTTCCGCACCGAGAATGGCGGCTTTCACCACATCCAGACCGGTCTTCAGACCACCGTCCGTCTGCAGGCGCACGTTGCCGCGCAGATCATTTGCACGCAACGCCTGATGCGCTTCTGATAGGCCCAATTCCCAGGGAGAGCCGGCGTACTTGATAGAGGTCAGCGGGCTGGCGCCAGTGCCGCCGTCATATCCCGAAATCGTGATCAAATCCGCATAGGCTTTGGCTACGCCCGCCGCGATTGTGCCGACGCCAGGCTCAGACACCAGCTTGACCGACACCAGCGCCTCAGGATTGACCTGTTTCAAGTCGAAAATCAGCTGCGCCAAATCTTCAATCGAGTAGATATCATGATGCGGTGGCGGAGAAATCAGAGTTACGCCAGGAACTGCGTAACGCAAACGCGCTATCAGCTGATTCACTTTACCGCCTGGAAGCTGCCCGCCCTCGCCAGGCTTAGCGCCTTGCGCCACTTTAATCTGCAGCACATCCGCGCTGACCAGATAGTGCGGCGTCACGCCGAAGCGACCTGATGCGACCTGCTTGATCTTGGAGCGCTTCTCCGTCCCATAACGAGCAGGATCTTCACCGCCTTCGCCTGAGTTAGAGCGCCCGCCCAAACGGTTCATCGCGACCGCCAGCGCTTCATGCGCCTCTGGGGACAATGCGCCGATAGACATGGCCGCGGAGTCAAACCTTGGAAGTATGTTTTCCAGCGGCTCAACTTCATCAATGGAAACCGGCTTGACCTTATCAGAAATTTTGAAGAGGTCGCGCAGCGTCATCGGCGCCCGGCCGTTTACATAGGAGGCATACTCCTGATAAACGCCGTAGTCGCCTTCGCGCACCGCCTTCTGCAGCGCGCCCACCACGTCCGGGTTATATGCATGATATTCGCCGCCGTGAACAAACTTCAGCAGGCCGCCTTGTAAGATTGGCTTGCGTTTGGCCCAGGCCATTTTGGCCAGCTCTGCCTGCTCCGCCTGGAAATCATAGAAAGAAGCGCCCTGAATGCGACTGGAAACGCCGCAGAAGCACAAGTCAACAACATCATCCGCCAGTCCCACGGCTTCAAACAATTGCGCGCCGCGATAAGAGGCGATTGTCGAAATCCCCATCTTGGAGAGTATTTTCAACAACCCTTTGTTAATGCCCTTCCGATAGTTGTTCTTGGCCTCGATAGGGTCGATCAATACTTCGCCGGTATTAATCAGGTCATTAAGCACTTGATAAGACAGGTACGGATAGACCGCGGTGGCGCCGAAACCAAACAACACAGCGAAATGATGCGGATCTCTCGCCCAAGCTGTTTCCACGATGATATTGGCGTCACAACGCAGACCTTTGTTCACCAAACGGTGATGCACAGCGCCCGTCGCCATAAAGGCGTTGATGGGCAGTTCGCCCTGATTGATGCCGTTGTCGCTCAGTATCAACAATACTCTGCCGTTGCGCGCCGCATTTTCCGCCTGATCCGCTACCGCTTCAATTGCCTGTTTGAGACCCAGCTCAGGGCGGTACGACAACTTGATTTTCTCTACGGAGAACCCTTCACGCTGCAAGTTAGCAATTCGGAAGAACTTGGCGGGCGACAAGACCGGAGTACTCAGGATAATACGGTTAGCATGCTGAGCCGTTTCCTGGAATACATTGCGTTCCGCGCCCAAACAGGTCTCCAGAGACATGACGATGGTTTCACGCAACGGGTCGATCGGCGGGTTGGTCACCTGCGCAAATTTTTGGCGGAAATAGTCCGCAACGGAACGAATTCGGGTGGACAGCACCGCCATCGGCGCATCATCTCCCATTGAGCCGACCGCCTCCTGACCGGATTCAGCCAGGGGACGTAACACCTGATCACGCTCTTCAAAGGAAATCATGAACATTTTCATGTATTCATGCAGGCTTTCCTTTTCCATCAGCGTGAATTCAGGCGTCTGCTGATTGAGCTTGGTTTCTACGCGCAGCGCATTTTCACGCAACCACTTTTTATAGGGGTGCGCCGATTTCAGACGGTTATCCACGTCCTGAGTATGCAGTACTTCGCCGGTATGGGTGTCCACCGCCAAAATCTGACCCGGGCCAACACGACCCTTGGCGACGACATCCTCAGACTTATATCCATAAGTACCCACTTCCGAGGCCAGTGTAATGTAGCCGTTTTTGGTGATAACCCAGCGCGCAGGACGCAATCCATTACGATCCAGCAGACACACCGCGTAGCGACCGTCAGTCAATACCACGCCGGCGGGACCATCCCAGGGCTCCATGTGCATGGAGTTGTACTCATAAAACGCGCGTAAATCCGGGTCCATCGTGTCAACATTCTGCCATGCGGGCGGGATCATCATACGCACGGCGCGGAACAGGTTAACGCCGCCTGCCAGCAAGACCTCCAACATGTTGTCCATGGAGGAGGAGTCTGAGCCAATGCGATTCACAATCGGCTGCAATGCCTCCAGATCAGGCAGATGTGGGGATTTAAATTTGCTTGCGCGCGCCATCGCCCAGTTACGGTTGCCATCAATCGTGTTGATCTCACCATTGTGAGCCAGATATCGGAAAGGCTGCGCCAACGGCCAACGCGGGGCCGTATTGGTGGAAAAGCGTTGATGGAATACGCAAATAGCGGTTTCCAGGCGCGCATCCCCAAGATCCAGATAAAAATTGGGCAAGTCGACGGGCATCATCAGCCCTTTGTAAGAAAGCACCTGGCTGGACAAGCTACAGATATAGAACTCTTTATCTTCCGCCAGGGCGTTTTCCGCCACCCTGCGGGCGATATACAGTTTGACCGCAAACTCGTGTTCATTAATGCCCTTCGGGGCTTCAACGAATATTTGTTCTATAACGGGAAGGCAATCCAGAGCCATAGGCCCCAGGCATTCCGTATTCGTAGGAACCAAGCGCCACCCGAGGGTTTTGACGCCTTGTTCGGCCAACGCGGACTCCAAGCGCTCACGGGCGGCTTTCGCCATAGCATCGTCCTGATTCAGGAACACCATGCCTACCGCGTAATTCGCGCCCAACTCAATATTAAAGCTTTCTTTGGCTATCGCCCTTAGAAAGGAATCAGGCTTTTGTATCAGTAACCCACAACCGTCGCCGGTTTTGCCATCCGCAGCGATACCACCTCGATGAGTCATGCATGTGAGGGACTCAATAGCGGTGCGCAGCAGATCATGGCTGGCTTGCCCATTCATATGGGCGATCAAACCAAAACCACAGTTATCTTTGAACTCACCTGGTTGATACAGACCTGTCTTCATATGCTTTCTCTCACTTAAATCCTTACGAATCAAAAGCTTGCCTGAAAGAAACCAAAACCAAGCAGCTTTTGATAGGCAAAAATGGGCCGCCCATAATACACACGGACAAGCCTTAGCTCAAATCTAAAGAGATTTGTTAATTAGTAAAAATACCTAAAGGTTTGTGCTTATGACAGAGGTAAGAGAGAAAAAGTCTCGATCCTTATTTGACCAAGCCCTGCAAACCGGAAATACTGCGCACCCACGCCCCCTGCTCAACCAGGGGCTGAGGAAGCTGGGCAAGCGCTTCTTTGGCTTGCTCGATAGAAGGGTAAACGCCGCGCAATACGACGTACCAATCTTTCCCTTGATACAGGGATTTGACGTAAAAATCCTGAGTGTCCCCCTCCCGTCGCAGGAAGGTCTGCACTGACTCTTTGTGTAAACTGCCCAACAGCTGGATCGTCCATGCTGACGACGCTTGTGACTGTAGCCACTCATTGGTGCGGAAGTAGTGATCCAAGTCATCCACAACGTCAGCAGTCGGGACATTTGTTCTCACTGTTTCCACAGTCTTGGCTTTAGGAGGAGTATTCTTCACTACTGTTTGAATGGAAGATTCAGACTCACCCGCCACTGACGTCAAATCTTTGTGAACAGAAGTCGGAGGCGCTTGATCAGAGGACTTGGCCTCGACCACTTCATCAGACTTCGCTACGGGCATTTTTACCGCCGACTCAGCAGCCACTGTCTTTTGATTCGTTTCTTTCTCAGTTTTCTGAGCCAGATTCGTTGCACTTTCTGCTTGCACATCTTTCATCGAATCGGTCGATGATAACTCGTCGGGCGTGACTGCAACTGACTCGACAGGTATTTCAGGTTGAGTAGCTATCGCCTCCACTGCCGGTTCTGGCGCAGGGAGTTTTATCGTCACTCTGGAAGAGTCCGCCGAGGCGCCTTCCATCCTGGGCGCCGCCTCATAACGCCACGCAATAAAGCCGACGCCGCCAATAAAAATCGCCAACAAAAAGCCGGAAACCAGCTGATACAGCTTCGTGGAAGGACTAAAGCTTTTGGGCTTCTCCGCCCCTGCGGAAAGAAGCAGAGACCCCGCCAAGCGGTCAATTCGTCCCGGTATCCCCTTACTTAGCTGGTATAGCTTCCCCACAACCGCAGGCGGTATTTCTCCCTCACCGCCACTCCATCCGGCCGCGCGGAGTTTTTCATTTAAATAACGAGATGTATCACTAAGGTCCAGCGGCGGAACGCCAACATACTGAACTGAAGTCCCCCGCGCGCCACAGGCGCGGGCAAGCTGTTGAGTGATCTGTAGCTGTCCCACCAACAATAGACCGAAAGCCCCAGACTGCTCGGGATTAAAGCGAGTAACCAGCAGTTCAAGTGATTCGTCTGAGAGCTCATGGGCGTCGTCAATAATGAAAAGCGTGCGTAGGCCTGACGCAAAGCTTCTTTCACAGCTTTGCATTATCTCCGCCAACAGCACCTTAGTGGACAGGTTGTTTTCAACCGTCGGCAACTCAAGCCCCGTCGCCAACTGAATAACAAGCGCTTCCGCTCCTTCCAGCAGACCGGGCTTCAATAACACAATTCTAAGCGCTTCGCCTTCCAATTCAATCAAACGCTTTAACAGCAAAGACTTACCGCCTCCTTTCGGGGCGGTCAGAGCCACAATGCGTTCTGAAAAATGAATCAGATGACGCAGGTTTTCAATGACCTCACCATAGCGCCCTATTTGCAGCAGATCAGCGCGACGACCGTCAAAAGGGTCGCCGTCTACGCCATAGACCTCACGCCATGCATCTAACGCAAACACTGGCTCCTGCTGTACACCTGTTTCTTGCATCAAGTTTCGAACAACTAATGAGTGGTGAAAAGCGCCAGAGTTTCCTGCAGCATGTCCGCAGGGAAGTCAGCCGTCACATCAGCGCATCCCAGCGACTCCAGCAGCACCAGACGCAACTGCCCATCCAGCACTTTCTTATCGATAGCCATGTAACGAATAAAGTCGTCTTTCGTCATACTGACAGGGGGACGGACAGGCAAATCCGCACGGCTGATCAATTTTGTAATCCGCTCGCAATCCTGCTCGTTCAGTCTTCCCATACGGCGGGACAAATCCGCCGCCATCAACATTCCTACGGCTACTGCTTCACCATGCAACCACTCTTTGTAGTGGGTGTAAGCTTCAATAGCATGTCCGAAGGTATGGCCGAGATTCAAAATGGCGCGCTGCCCTTGCTCCGTCTCATCTGCAGCGACCACTTTCGCTTTGATTTCACAAGAGCGTTTGATAGCGTAGGTTATAGCTGCGGCGTCAAGCTCTTTGATAAGGTCAATATTTTCTTCCAACCAAGTGAAAAACGCCTGATCGTAGATAAGACCGTACTTAATAACTTCCGCCAGGCCCGCTGACACTTCCGCCGCCGGAAGAGTTTTGAGCGTATCCGTATCTATAACCACTGCTTTCGGCTGATAAAAAGCGCCGATCATGTTTTTACCCTGCGGGTGATTCACGCCGGTTTTGCCACCAACCGATGAGTCCACCTGTGATAGCAGCGTGGTAGGCGCTTGAATAAAATCCACCCCTCGCTGATAACAAGCGGCGGCGAAACCGGTCATATCTCCAATTACACCACCTCCAAGAGCGATAAGCGTTGTAGTACGGTTATGCTTCTGAGTTAACAGGTGGTCAAAGATATTATTCAGTGAATCTAAATTCTTGAACTGTTCCCCATCTTCCAGAATGGTCTTGTCAACTTGAAAACCTTCAAGACTGGCTTCAAGCTGCGCTAAATAAAGAGGGGCGATCGTTTCATTGGTGACGATCATTACCTGCTTGTGTCTAATGGCGTCCGCAAAATAACTGGATGCCTTCAACAAGCCTGCTCCGATATAAATTGGGTAGCTACGGTCGCCTAATTCGACCTGAAGGGTTTCCATAGTCATCTGTTTCATCGCTCGACGGTTTCCTCACGTGATGCCCGAAGTGTTTTCACTATATCCCGCACGACTCCTTTGGGACGCTTGCTATCGGTGCTGATAATCAGGTCGGCTATGGATCTGTATATGGGCTCGCGTACTGACATGAGTTTCTTCAGCACACTGAGAGGATCTTCACTACGCAGCAAAGGTCTTTTGCGGTCTTTACGAGTGCGCTGATATTGTTGCTCTACGGAGGTGTGGAGATAAACGATGAAGCCGTTTTCTTTCAGCGCGCTCTGATTATCTGGATCTACAACAGCGCCACCGCCAGTGGCAATGACGACCGCATCCCGTTGCGACAGGTCAGCGATAACACTCTTTTCCCGCCCACGAAAGCCAACCTCGCCTTCTACATCGAATATCCAGGGAATATCAGCGCCGCAACGGGCCTCGATTTCACGATCAGAGTCCACAAACTCAAATTGAAGCTCTTTCGCAAGCAATTTGCCGATTGTAGTTTTACCGGTCCCCATAGGGCCCACCAGAACGACATTCTTCTTCGCTTTCACCCGAACAGTCCATATTGATACGCCACGGTAGCGGAGCATATCACGCCAATCCCATCCCCCTCCACTTTTGCTGGCGAACAGGCACAAAAAAGCCGCCTTGCGGCGGCTTTTTCATCTCGTCACTTAACCTTAGTTTTCGATCAGGCCGTTAGTGATTAGTTTTGGTGTGATGAAGATCAAGAGTTCGGACCTCTCATTAGTATTTTCCTTTTTAGTAAAGAGCCTCCCTAAATAAGGAACATCACCAAGGAAGGGGGTTTTTGTGGTCGTCGTAGAGGTCTCTGCTGTGAATATTCCACCCAATACGATTGTCTCACCATTCCCTACCAACACCTGAGTCTTCACTTCGTTGGTATCGATGCTAGGGATTCCTGCCGTTACATCTCCACGCGAATCCTGATTAACAACCAGATCCATTATAATTTTATCATCCGGAGTTATCTGAGGGGTCACCTCTAATGCCAAAACTGCCTTCTTAAATGATATAGAGGTCGCGCCACTTGACGTTGCTTCTTGATAAGGAATTTCCTCACCGGACTCTATTCGAGCAGTCTGCCTATCTGCACTCACTATCTTAGGCTGTGCGACGATCTCACCTTTACCATCGGACTCCAGAGCAGATAGCTCCATTGATATTAACCTACTATCCTTGAGGAAACCTAGGGCCAAAGAACTTGCATTTGTTTTCGTAACCCCCAAATCCACAGCCAATGCTCCTGGAAATTGAACCGGGTCTCCATTGACTCTCTCTACCATTGTCCCACGAGAACCGCCGACAACAATTCTAGAGTCACTATTCGTTTTGTCGTAAAACCCACCCCACTCAATACCAAAGTCAGAAACAGCATCGGTCCTTGCTCTTACAATTCGAGCCTCAATTAAAACTTGGCTTACAGGCACATCCCAGGTTTGAATTAACCTTCTCACCTGAGCCAGCTTTTCTGCGGTTTCGCGAATGCTAATGGTATTCGTCCTTTCATCTGAAGAGATAAAGCCTCTAGATGATATAAGATCCTTATCCTCTTTTAGCAGACCAACGATATCTTGCGCCTTTGCGTAATTAATCTGAACCACTTCAAGCCTAACTGGAGCCAACTCTTTAACTTGCTTACTAGCCTCAAGCTCTAGTCTTTCCCTCGCAGCAATTTCTTCAGCCGGGGCAACCAAAAGAACATTCCCTACTTTACGTTGATCTAGTCCTTTAGTTTTAAGAATTAATTCCAAGGCTTGGTCCCAAGGAACATTTTGTAGCCTGAGGGTAATACGCCCTCCCACAGTATCACTTGCAACTAAGTTCAATCCGGTGAAGTCTGCAATCAACTGCAGCACTGAACGAACTTCAATATCTTGAAAATTGAGAGATAGCTTCTCTCCTGAATAAGGAAATTTATCTTTGCGCCGCTGCTCGGACTCTTCCTCCGTCAAAGGCTCTACAGCCAGAGTAAACTGATTATCGGCCTGATAAGCCAAGTAGTCATAATCGCCCTCGGGCTTAATTAATACAGTAGCATTACCACTTTCGACGAACGAGTCGACGATGCGGACAGGAGTAGCAAAGTCCGTCACATCTAGCCGACGCTGCAACTCAGCCGGAAGCGATACACCATTGAACACAAGCTTTATGTTACCAGCCTCTTCTGACATATCTACGCTAACTTTAGGATTCGTCAACGTAATTAGAACCCTGCCATCACCTTTCTCACCTCGTAAAAAATCTACTTCTGCAATTGCAGGCTTTGAGGTAGCAGAAGCGCTAGCTGAGCGAGCAGAAGCGGTTGATGCTGCATTTTGTGAAGACTTGTTTACTACCTGTGCTTGTGGGGCAATATTTCCCCCTCCTTCTCCAAGACGAAGAACTAACGTATCGCCTCTAACTTCGCTAGTGTAGGGCACAAGTTCAACTAAATTAACAATCACTCTGGTTCGACCACCAGCTTCTAACACGGTAACGCTTTGAGTATTACCCTTTGACAGCTCATGGCTACGCTCAGCTAGTGAATTTGCCACCCCTTCAAGATCCAAAGCTATTCGAGCCGGTTGCTCGATACTGTAGCTCCTAGGCTCTGGTGGAGGAGAATCAAACTGCAGTTTTATTTCTGTCCGGTCTCCAGGCAAGGCTGCGAACTCAATACCGGTTAAACTGGTGGCGCCAGCCCAACCGCTTATGGCTAGCGCAATAAACGACAACCATACTTTCAAGATGCGCGCTGTCATTGTTTTCTCCACGAGATTTTCAAATGGCCTAAGGTATACCTTCATTAATTTATTTCCTTCAACCCGAGGGTCCTAGGCCGCTCAAACCAACCGCCTTGCCCATCAGAAACTATTTCAACAATTTCAATTCCTGTCTCATTAATAGAAACCACCTTCCCGTGATTTTTCCCCATATATTGCCCTTTCCGCACGCGATGAATTCCACCCTGGCCATCATTCACCAATGCATATAAGGTGGACTCTCCATCTTTATTGATGGTCCCCACCATATTCATCGAACCAATGGAAAAGCTTTCTAACAATTCAGGCGGTCTGTCAAAATCAGGCTTAACATTGCTCTTAGGCGTAGCTTCAACCTGCGCCAACTTTATTTCCTCGGGCTGTGAAAAAGGAGAGCGTCTATTAGCGGCACTATAGGAAAATGCTTGATACGCCTTCGGTTCAGGTAAAGGTTCAATGCGACCTTTAGGCCGTGCTTTTACTTCCTGAACAAATAGCTGCAAATCCTCGAAGCCGCTATTTGAGCTACATCCACTTAGGAGCAATGGGAAAGCGGCCGTCAAAACTAGCAAATAGCACCTCATTGTCTTGTCTCACCCCCATTGTAGCGGTATGTCTTAGCTTGAATTGCCATAGACAATGGACCTCCCTCTTTGTCAGCCTTAATTGTAAAATCGTGCAAAGTTACAATCCGAGAAAGTCCAGCCACTCCACTTACAAAAGAAGCCAAATCATGGTACCCACCATTGACCTTTATATCTATTGGAAGCTCGACATAAAACTCTTTTGATATTTCAGGCCTTAAATCAATAGACGCCAACTCCAATCCACTCAAAGAACCAATTGATGAAATATCTTCAAGTAAGCCTGGAACTTCAGTATCACTCGGTAACTGTTTGAGGAGATCTCCAAAAGTCTTCTCCATCTCGGCCATTTGAGCTTTATACTCCTCCAGATTCGAAACCTGCGCAGCTTTAGACTCAAACTGCCTTTTCAAATCCAACTCTTCCGCATGGCTTCTCTCCAGTTTTACATTAAGCTCTTTAATATCAAACCAATAAACAGCGCCTAAAACCAATGCGGAAACGATCAGGCAACAAATCACCTTTATCGGACCAGGCCACGAACCTGCATTATTAAAGTCCAAATCATTAAGGTTAAAGTCTTTCATACTCTCGAAGGTGTCAGCGATACTCATAAATCACGCCCCTCCTTCTTTTTTAGATTCATCTATCGGCGCTTCTTGCTTAATAGTCATATCAAAAGAACTCTTTGATTCATTATCCTGAAGCGCCTTAACAGAGGTAAGATTGGGCTCTTTAAACCAAGCCGACTCATCAAGCCTTCTCATTAGACTAGAAATTCTACTATTCGACTCACCCACTCCTTTTATCTCTAATACTTCACCAACCTTAGACAAGCTCGTAAAATAGACCCCATCCGGATTTGTCTTAACAAGTTCATCAAACACTCGGACGATAACAGGTCGCCGCCCCTGAAGGTCTTGGATAACTTTCATGCGCTCAATCAACTCCGCACGTCTTTTCTTAAGCTCCTGAATCTCTTTTATCTGCTTCTCTAGCTGAGCGATTTCATTACGAACGAAGTTATTACGCTGAACTTGGTATTCGATTGAGCCTTCAACGTAACGGTGCCAAAGAAAACCTGCGCCAGCGCTAATAATTAACATACCCAAAAGTACGGAAATAAACTGCTTCTGTCGCTCAGCTCGGAGCTCTTCCCGCCAGGGGCGGAGGTTAATACGCGCCATTAGTCAAAACTCCTCATTGCCAATCCGCACGCGATCATGAGGGAGGGTGCGTCATTACTTAATGCTGACGCATTAACCTTTGACGACACTGTCATGTCTGCAAATGGGTTAGCCACCAGCGTCGTGGTCCCTACCCGCTCTTGAACCAGTTCAGCGACACCAGGAATTGAGGCTGTTCCCCCCGCCAAAATGATGTAATCAACTTCATTAAACTGAGTAGACGAGAAAAAGAACTGCAGCGACCTGGCCACTTGCTGCACAACCGCCTCTTTGAAAGGATGCAAAACTTCCTGTTCGTAGTCATCCGGTAGGCCGCCTTGTTTTTTGGCCAACCCCGCTTCCTCTTGCGACAAACCGTATCGGCGCTGTATTTCTTCCGTTAGCTGCTTGCCGCCAAATAATTGTTCGCGCGTGTAGATAGTCTTGCCGTCTGATAACACACTCAGTGTGGTCATGGTGGCGCCGATATCCACAACAGCCACGGTTTGAGACTCATCACCCGTACCAAGCTGGGCTTCTATAAGCCCCATGGCTCGTTCCATAGCGTAAGCCTCGACATCCACCACTTTGGTGGTAAGGCCGCCGATCTCTAAAGCATCTTCACGCAGCTCAACGTTTTCCCGTCTGCACGCAGCCAAGAGAACGTCCATCATCTCTGCGTTGACTTCGTTTGGCCCCACCACCTCAAAGTCGAGAGCGACTTCGTCCAGAGGATAAGGGATATACTGGTCCGCTTCGATTTGAATTTGTGACTCCAGATCTTGCTCTCGAATTGACGAGCTCATCTGAATGACTTTGGTGATAACCGCTGAACCTGCGACTGCAACCGCAGCCTGCTTGGTGTTGACCCGAGCCTTGCTTACAACTCTTGAGATCACTTCACCCACTGCTTCGGCATCATTGATATTCTTTTCAACGACTGCGTTCGGCGGCAAAGGCTCCACGGCATAACTATCCACTCGATATCGACTGCCCTGCTGACTGAGTTCAATCAGCTTGACCGATGTAGAACTGATATCAAGCCCTAAAACCGGCTGTTTTTTCTTTCCAAATAGTCCAAACACAAAGTTGCCTTCTTATCGCACTACGGTTAAAAGGTTAAAGTCTGCTCTGAAAGCATAGCCAACATTCGAAGATTACTAAAATCTCCAGCGCAAAAAGCGTATAATCTGACTGTGTTATCCAAACCTAAAGAAATTTCTTAAATAATAGACATAGATTGTAAAGATGTCAGGAAAAACATGCGAAATTTTGTGAGGCTCTTACGATTTTTAAGTTGGATGTTCGCGGCGGGCCTCGCCGCCGGTATTGTTATTGCATCCAGCTTCTATCTTTTCTTATCACCCAACCTGCCTGATGTGGAGCAGTTAAGATCCGTCCAACTACAGACTCCACTGCGAATATATACCCGCGACCAGCAACTGTTAGGTGAATTTGGCGAAAAGCGAAGAACGCCTGTTTCCTACAATCAAATACCTACAAATCTTGTCAACGCCTTCCTTGCTGCGGAAGACTCCGCTTTTTTTGAACACCAAGGCGTTAATATAAAGAGCTTGGCGCGCGCTTCTTTGCAACTTGCCAGTACTGGCCGCATTCAGTCCGGCGGCAGTACGATTACAATGCAAGTCGCAAAAAACTTCTTTCTCAGTCAGGAACGCACTTTCGACCGAAAATTCAATGAGATACTTTTGGCTTTAAAGATTGAGCGCGAACTTGAAAAACCGGAAATACTTGAACTTTACCTAAACAAAATCTATCTAGGGAATAGGGCATATGGCATAGAGGCCGCAGCAAATGCTTATTATGGGAAGAGCATCAAAGAACTGACACTTGCTCAGGCAGCGATGATCGCCGGCCTTCCAAAAGCCCCGTCCAAATATAACCCTATCGCTTCGCCGGATCGGGCGCTAATCCGCAGAAACTGGATCCTAGGCCGCATGCAGGAGTTGGGAATGATTACTCCAGAGCAGCAGGCCGAGGCCCGCAAGGCTCCGGTCACCGCCAGCTATCATGGCGCCCAACCTGAGGCGGATGCGCCTTACGTAGCAGAAATGGCGCGCCAGGAAATTGTCAACCGGTTTGGCGTCGACGCCTATACCGATGGTTACAATGTCATTTTGACGATAGATAGTAAATTACAGAAAGAAGCAGACGCAGCCCTAAAGCGAGGGCTCGTCGAATATAGCGAGCGCCATGGCTACAAAGGCCCTGCTGGGCATATTGACGCGCCAGAGGGCGACGACGCATTTAATATTGTCGCTGAACGTTTAAAAGAGTTCCCCTCTGTTGGAGAGCTCAAACCCGCATGGGTCGTCGCCGTCACAGAGAAGAAGGCGACCCTGCTGATGTCCTCCGGCGACACCGCCACACTGGCCTGGGAAGGTATGGCCTGGGCGCGCAAGTACGTTCATGTTAACGAGCGCGGCGCTCCCCCCAAAAAAGCAGAAGATATATTCAAGCAAGGCGATGTCATTTATGTGAAGCCGCATGATGACAAACTGTTCCTCAGCCAGATCCCCAACGTTCAAGGCGCCGTAGTTTCACTAGCGCCAGAGGATGGAGCCATATTGGCGTTAACTGGCGGCTTTGACTTCTTTTTAAGCAAGTTCAATCGCGCCACTCAGGCATTGAGACAACCAGGCTCCAACTTCAAACCGTTTGTTTATCTGGCGGCTCTGGAGAATGGCGCCACCGCTTCGACTACAATAAATGACGCCCCCGTTGTTTTCGAAGACGCCAATCTGGAGGACTCATGGAGACCGCAAAACTCATCTTTGAATTTTAACGGCCCAATGAGATTGAGAAAGGCGCTTTATCAGTCTCGCAACCTTGTTTCGATACGTCTCCTGCAAAAGATAGGCATCGATACTACTGTCAACTTTCTTTCGCAAGTCGGATTTGAGGAAAGCCGCATCCCACGCAATCTCTCACTTGCCTTAGGATCGGTTGAATATACGCCAATGAATGTGGTGTCAGGGTACGCCGCCATCGCTAACGGTGGATATAAAGTAAGTCCCTACCTTATAGACAAGGTCATCGACTATAACGGCAAGGTTGTTTATCAAAGCAACCCGGCAGTGGCATGCAGCCAATGTGACAACAATAGAAAGACATCCTCCAGCAATGACCAACATCAGGCCAATATAGCGCCCCCCATTGCCGACCCTAGATCGGTCTACATATTAAATAGCATCCTGCAGGACGTTATTAAGCGCGGCACAGGAACCAAAGCCTTGTCTCTTGGCAGAAACGACCTAGCAGGCAAAACAGGCACAACTAATGACCAGGTCGACGCGTGGTTCTCCGGCTACAACGCCAACATTGCAACGACTGTTTGGGTGGGCTTTGATCAGCCTTCGACACTGGGTCGACGTGAATACGGAAGCCGCGCGGCGCTCCCCATATGGATCGACTTCATGGAAGAGGCGCTTAAGGACATGCCGGAAGCGCAGCTCAAACAGCCCCCCGGTATAGTCACGGTGAAAATTGACCCAGACACTGGCGAGCGTGCAGCACCGGGACAGGAGAATGCGATTTTCGAAATGTTTAAAGCGGAGGCGGCGCCACAGGTAGTGCGCCAAGACTCACCCACCTATGACGGCGGAAGTAGTGGCTCCAACGATACGCCACTCATGGAGATGATTTTTAATTAGCCCCCCTTCACGCCACAAAAAAGCCGCGCAATTGCGCGGCTTTTTATTCCTCAACTCAAATCATACAATTTTAATATCGTCGATTGAGTTCAATGGGTAGTGCTCGGGGTAAGGCAAACGAGCAACACCTGAGTCAACCGCCGCTCTGGCGACAGCCGCGCATACTTCCGTCAACAAACGAACGTCCATCGGTTTTGGGATGATATAGTTCTTGCCAAACTCGAATTGCTCACCGCCATATGCGTCAACAACATCCTGTGGTACAGGCTGTTTGGCCAGTTCACGGATAGCGTTCACTGCCGCGACTTTCATCTCTTCATTGATAGCAGTCGCACGCACATCCAGGGCTCCACGGAATATAAAAGGGAAACCCAGTACGTTGTTCACCTGATTCGGGTAATCGGAACGTCCTGTCGCCATGATCAAATCGTCACGAGCCGCCAACGCCAGCTCAGGCTTGATTTCCGGGTCGGGGTTGGAGCAAGCGAAAATCACCGGATTCGGGGCCATGCTCTTCAACATATCTACCGAAAGCAGATCTGGCCCTGAAAGGCCCACAAATACGTCTGCGCCCTCACAAGCGTCAGCCAGAGTGCGCTTGTCAGTATCCAAGGCAAACATAGCCTTGTATTGGTTAAGGTCATCACGACCGCTATGAATGACCCCTTTACGGTCAATCATATAGATATTTTCCGATTTCGCGCCGCAGCTAATCAAAAGCTTCATACAGGCTACCGCCGCAGCACCCGCACCCAGACACACAATTTTGGCCTCGCCAATTTGTTTGCCTTGCAGCTCCAGTGCATTCAGCATGCCCGCCGCTGTAACGATGGCCGTACCGTGCTGGTCGTCATGGAATACAGGGATAGAGCATTGCTCAATGAGAACTCTTTCTATCTCAAAACACTCCGGCGCCTTGATGTCTTCGAGGTTAATCCCCCCGAAGGTATCAGCGATACGAGCGACCGTATCGATAAACGCCTGTGGACTCTCCGCTTTGACTTCGATATCAAAAACATCGATTCCAGCGAAACGCTTGAACAGTACGCCTTTACCTTCCATGACAGGCTTGCTGGCCAAGGGCCCTAAATTACCCAGCCCAAGAATGGCCGTCCCATCAGATATCACTGCGACCAAATTCCCCTTATTGGTGTAGCGATATGCATTTTCCGCATCTTTGGCGATTTCGCGAACAGGCTCAGCTACGCCCGGGCTATAAGCCAGGGACAGATCACGAGAAGTCGCCGTAGGTTTGGTAATCTCAACACTCAACTTACCCGGGCGCGGTTGTGCATGATACTCCAGCGCCGCTTTTTTCAACTCGTCTGACATTGCTTTTATCCTACTCTCTAATGATGGGATTACCGTCGCCCAAAAGGCTAAACGAACCTCCACTTTTTTATATATTTTATATTGCCCGAAAGAACCGGAGGCACATTATTACGTGTTTAATTTCTGCGCTCAAGGGAAACCACGGCGGTTTCAGCGACTTAAGCCCTACTTGGGGCGACACAGGTCCAGAAAATAAAAAAGGCGCCAAAGGCGCCTTTTTTATTGTTGGGTGTTCCGAGATTAGCCGGCACGCCCCATGCGACCGCCGAAACGCTTTTTAAAGCGATCAATACGTCCGCCAGTATCCAGAACCTTCTGCTTACCAGTATAGAAAGGGTGGCAGCTGGAGCATACGTCAATGTGAATATTTTCACACAGAGTAGACTTGGTCTTGATAACATTACCGCAACTGCAGGTTGCAGTAATTTCTTTATATTCCGGGTGAATACCTTGCTTCATAACCTTACCTCGCTTAAAACCTGCCGCTACCCGAACCCTGAACTTGTCGGGCACCGCAATGTTAGGCAAACTAGCGCACAACCAATTTGGCCTGTGGAAAAGACGCGTGATCATACCAGATTGTGAACAATTCACAAGCATTAGATTCCTTTAATCTGAAATGTCAACCTCTTTCGTAGTAAGCGTAGCGCTGCCAGTCCCCCTCCGCCGACAATTTGACTATCTCCCGTCACAATCCACAGATCTCAGGAAAGACTACTCGCCGGGCACGCGAGTACAAGTTCCCTTCGGACGCAGGAGCCTGACTGGGGTTGTACTTGCCATTTCCAACGAATCAGAACTGCCAGTATCCCGGCTCAAACCCGTCGCCAAAATACTTGATCGCGCACCATTGATTCCGCCTGTCATCCTCCAGCTATGCCAGTGGGTCGCCGATTATTATCACGCCCCAATCGGCGAGGTCGTGTTAGCCTCCCTCCCTCCGCCGCTGCGCACGGCAAGCACTGATGCGCATATAATCAATTCTTTGCAGGAGACTTACTGGTCAGTTTCCTCGTTGGGTCTCACAGCAGGCAATGCAGATCACCTAATACGAGGCGCCAAGCAAAAGCAGTTGTGGAGCGTGCTCTCACAAAGAAAGTCCATGCTGCAAGGCGATATCACCGCCCAAGGATACTCTCTAACCCAATTGCGCGCCCTTGGAGAGAAAGGGCTGGTTCAATCGCATTCTTATATTCCTGGGGGGAATACCGCCACACCTCAAATTCTTGCGCCGCCGCTGCTCAACCGGGAACAACAGGATGCTCTCAACACGATCGTCTCTAAGCCAGACAGCTTCCGCACTATATTGTTGAACGGAGTCACCGGCAGCGGAAAAACAGAAGTCTATTTGGCCTGGATTGCACTCGCACTTACCCAACGCCCTGACAGTCAGTTTCTTGCTCTCGCGCCGGAGATATCACTCACCCCTCAGTTGAGACAACGCTTCGCTTCTCGCTTTGGCGACAAGGTGGCCGCTTACCACAGCGCTCTCACTGATAAAGAACGCATGCGTGTGTGGATAAATGTTCTGGAAGGTCGGACGCAAATAGTCATTGGCACCCGCTCTGCGGTGTTTCTCCCCTTCAATGATCTGGCCGGCATTATCGTGGATGAAGAGCACGACAGCTCATTTAAGCAGCAGGACGGCGCTCGCTATAACGCGAGAGACCTTGCCATATTGCGCGCCAAAGAGCACAGTTGCCCTATCGTATTGGGCTCCGCCACTCCCTCGCTTGAGTCACTCATGAATGCCCGCGGCAGGCGGTATGAGTCTATTTTATTGCGACAACGAGCCGTCAACGCCAACACGCCGAGCATCAGACTGCTGGATATTAAGAGCCGACCTCTGCATGGCGGAATATCCCCTCCTTTATTAGAAGAGATAAAACAGCATTTGGCTGAACAGCGCCAAGTCATGCTGTTCATCAATCGCCGAGGGTTCTCCCCTACATTAATGTGCGTCGAATGCGGGTGGCTGGCGGAGTGCCGGAATTGCGACGCACGTTTGACCTATCACATGAAAGCGGCCCAACTTCGTTGCCATCATTGTGATAGCACTTACCCACTCCCAACATGCTGCCCAAAGTGCAAACAAGACTCCATTAAAGCCGTCGGCGCCGGCACGGAGCGCACAGAGGAGTTCTTGGAAGCGACATTTCCCGATACGCCCGTCATTCGTATCGACCGCGACACGACTCAAACCAAGGGCAGTCTGCAGGACAAGCTCCACCAAATTCGCAGTAACGAGTCCTGTATCATTGTCGGCACTCAAATGTTAGCGAAGGGACATGACTTTCCTAACCTGGCATTGGTCGGAATTATTAACGCCGACAGTGGATTATTCAGCAGCGACTTCAGAGCGGCGGAAAAAACAGCGCAGCTGCTATTGCAGGTAGCGGGAAGAGCGGGGCGATCCACAGTGGAAGGTAAAGTCATCATTCAAACCTTGTTCCCGAGCCATCCTTTACTTCAGGCCATCGCCGCTCAGGATTACAACGCCATTTGCGAAGAAGAGCTGTTTATTCGCGAGTCCGGCAGGCTCCCCCCCTTCACTAGCATGGCCCTGATTCGAGCGGAAGCCCCCACGCTGGAGGCGGCGTTAGGAGGACTCTGGACGCTAAAAGAGTCTCTCATGGAGCTGCAGCAGGTTAATAGCGGTCTGCAGATTGAGATTCACGGCCCTTTCCCTAGCGTAATGCAGCGAAAGCAAAACCGCTTCCATGCAATCCTGTGGCTATTCGCTCCTCAAAAAGCGGAGTTGCGCCAGTTTCTGAAGCATTGGTTACGATATAACGAGGGAATAGCGACGCCCTCAAATTTTAGATGGTTGATTGACGTCGATCCGCTGGAAACGCTCTAGCATGCGGTTGCGAGTTGTTTCTGCGACATGGATAATGGCGAGTTTGACGAGGGTTGCGCCGAGAGAGCGGCTATCTCAGGATTATGCGCTGGAAAGCAAAACCTGCCTTTGTCGGACCTTTCACTGTATTAACAGACTGACTAATCTTAGGTAAATGAGTAAAAAAGCCGCTACAAAGCAACCTGAAAAGAAAATTTCACCTTGGGTTTGGTTTATCAACCTGGGTTTGGCTGCCGCCTTTCTCTATTTTTTGTTCTACTTGAATTCTGTGCCTGCAACCAAGTTAAATACAGGAATCCCCTCTTCCGCGACGGCGCAAACATCCAAGCCCAACTCATCCGCCAATGTCGCCAAAACAGAAGTCAAAGAGTCGGACGAGCCGCGCTTCAAGTTCTACGACATGCTTCCGGAAACGGAAGTGGTGGCCCCCAAAGTGGAAGCCTATACACCTAAAAAGTCCAACGAGGCGATTATCTATATGCTGCAAACAGGCTCTTTCAGAGAGTTTGACGATGCAGAAAAACAGCGGGCGACCATTGGATTTCAGGGCCTAAAAGCCCAGGTGGAAGAAGTGAAACTTTCCAATGAAAATGTTTGGTATCGAGTGCAGGTCGGCCCATTTTCGTCGCGCTCAAAGATGAACAGCGCCATGGACCGTTTGGTCGCCATCAACATTCAACCGTTGGTGAAGAAGCAAAAGCGGGAGAATTAATCCCGCCTCCTGTCCGTATTGCGCCGCGCTGCCAAGGCAATAGGCGCATCGCCTTGACTACGACTATTTTCTACTCACCTACTTCCTTGAAATAGCCGTCATCGGCTCCATATACCTTTCCTTACGGTTATTCATTCAATCGCCTGGAGAAAGGCATGACCACCATTGTTTCAGTCCGTAGAGACGGTAAGGTCGCCATGGGTGGCGACGGCCAGGTATCCCTGGGCAATACAGTTATGAAGGGGAACGCCCGCAAAGTGCGCCGCCTCTACCACAATAAAGTAATCGCCGGTTTCGCTGGTGGCACCGCTGACGCATTTACATTGTTTGAGCGTTTTGAAGCCCAGCTGGAAAAGCATCAGGGCAATCTCGTCAGAGCCGCCGTTGAACTCGCCAAAGACTGGCGAACCGATCGCGCCTTGCGCCGCCTGGAAGCCCTGCTGGCGGTTGCAGACAGCAAAGCTTCACTGATCATTACCGGCAACGGCGACGTAATAGAGCCGGAGAATAGCTTGATCGCCATTGGCTCCGGCGGCCCCTACGCCCAAGCTGCAGCGCGCGCACTACTCGAAAATACAGAGCTTGAAGCGACTGATATCGTTAAGAAGAGCCTGGCAATAGCGGGGGACATCTGCGTTTTCACTAACCAGAACCTGACGCTGGAAGAAATTGACGGGACTCAGACTCCCCCCACTGTGTAAGAGAAGGTTTAAACAATGTCGTCCATGACTCCCCGTGAAATAGTTCAGGAGCTAGACAAGCACATCATAGGACAAGACTCCGCCAAGCGTGCGGTTGCAATCGCACTGCGCAATCGCTGGCGTCGCATGCAGATCGATGAAGGCCTGCGTGAAGAAGTCACTCCCAAAAACATTCTGATGATCGGCCCTACCGGCGTAGGGAAGACTGAAATCGCCCGGCGTCTGGCCAAACTGGCTGATGCGCCATTTATAAAAGTAGAAGCCACCAAGTTTACAGAGGTGGGCTATGTCGGCCGCGACGTAGAGTCCATCATTCGTGATTTAGCGGATATGGCCATCAAGCTTCTACGCGAGAAAGAAATGACGAAAGTGGAGAACCGCGCGCTGGATGCCGCCGAAGAGCGTATTCTGGACGCCCTGCTTCCTCCCGCACGTTCATTCAACAGCGATGCGCCGGTGGAGAAAGAATCCGCCGCCCGCCAGGTATTTCGCAAGAAGCTGCGTGAAGGCACGCTGGATGACAAAGAAATAGACATTGAAATCAAGGCCACGCCGGTCGGTGTAGAGATCATGGCGCCTCCCGGCATGGAGGAAATGACCAGCCAGTTGCAAAGCATGTTCTCCAACATGAGCGGCGACCGGAAGCGCACCAAACGTATGAAAGTGGCGGAAGCCATGAAAAAGGTCAAAGACGAGGAAGCCGCCAAGCTGGTCAACGAGGAAGAAATCAAGCAACGCGCCCTGCGGGCGGTTGAGGAGAACGGGATTGTCTTTATTGATGAAATTGATAAGGTCGCCAAACGTTCCGAAACCAGCTCCGCCGACGTATCCCGGGAAGGCGTACAGAGAGACCTGTTGCCGCTGATCGAAGGCTGCACCGTCAGCACTAAATTCGGCATGCTGAAGACAGACCATATCCTCTTCATCGCTTCAGGCGCGTTCCATCTCGCCAAGCCTTCAGATCTGATTCCAGAGCTTCAGGGGCGTTTGCCCATTCGCGTGGAACTGGATGCGTTATCGCCCAGCGACTTCCAACGTATTCTGACCGAACCGAATGCTTCGCTTACTGAGCAATATGTCGCCCTGATGAAAACCGAAGGTGTGGACATCAGCTTCAGTGAAGGCGCCATCCAGCGCATCGCGGAGATCGCCTGGAAGGTAAATGAGAAAACTGAGAATATCGGCGCCAGAAGGCTGCACACCGTTATGGAAAAGCTGCTTGAAGAAGTCTCCTTCGCGGCGGGCGATAAAATCAGAGATAGCTTTGAGGTCACCGCTGAATATGTCGATGAGTGTCTGGGAGAACTGTCGGAAGACGAAGACCTCAGCCGGTATATTCTCTAATATTTCCACAGGAAACAGCATTAATGTCTGCCACTCAGGCCCCTATTCCACGGCGAATCCAACTCCATCAGCGCTCGGCTACGCTTGAGTTAAGTTATAGCGAAGCGGAAACCTACGTGTTGGAAGCGGAATTTTTACGTGTACTCTCGCCTTCTGCGGAAGTGCGAGGGCATGGGGGCAAGGGTGCGGTGTTACAGACCGGCAAACGCCTTGTGCGCATTGATGGCGTAGAGGCCGCAGGCAATTACGCATTAAAGCTGACATTTAGCGACGGCCATGATAGTGGTATTTATTCCTGGCCATATCTATATGACTTGTGCCAAAACAAAGAGCGTTACTGGGAAGGTTACCTCACCCAACTACAGGCCGCCGGAAGCTCAAGAGATTAACCCCCGAATCCCTGCCTGCTTTATTGACAGACAAATAGCGCGATTCTATTTATCTGCAAAAGAAAAAACCCTTCGTCCAAATGGGGTTTGATAGGAGGGGGAAATCGGACGAAGGGTAAAACCTCAAATTATATTCTTAGCGCTCTGCAATAAATCCGCCACCCCTTCAAGGCTATTGCCGATCCGGCTTAAGTAGCTGACATTATTGCGCTTTTCATTCGCCACGTAGACTGGCAGCATTTCACCATAAAGGCTCGTACTGATAGTCCTCTGCTCATCTTCAAGAATATCTCTACGAATGGTGACGCCGTAGGGCGCAAACTGCTCTGACAATGCGTCATACCGGTGCAGCAAGTCCTGCCTGGTCATCTGGTATGCATGCTCGCAAACAATACGGCGCGACTGGAAACTGAAGACATTGGAGAAAAACAGTTTAGCGTCATAACGGGCCGGCTCAAACAGCACGATATCCGCATCAGGATACTCGCTTTCATACATCGCCATTCCAGCGCGCATGCGGGAGTAAACCATGGTTCTATATGTCTGCGACCAGATGTTCGGCATCCCTTTGTTCAGCAAGGCGCCCTGAGCCATGGTTCCAGCTTCCACTGCCTGCTGAACGTCTATGGGCACGACCGGGTTTATCGCCAACACCAAATCTGCGCCATCCTCCAACGCGACGGAAGCATGCATCCCCTTCCGCAGGATACCGTCGACATAGTGTCGACCGTCAATCTCCACTGGCGTATAGATACCCGGAGCGGCGACACTGGCTTGCACCGCTTTGGAGATAGGAACGTGATCGTAACCGGGCGAGCCAAAGCGAACGGCGTCGCTGCTCTCAAGGTCCGCCGCAATCAAATACAAACGGCGACTGAGTTTTCTGAAGTCATTGGTTCGCCCCAACAGACTGTAGGAACGCTCAAGGTATTCATGCAAACCTTCGTTTTCAAATAAACCGGAGGGGGCCGCCTGCGCAAGAATCGTCATGGCTTCCAGCAGACTTTGATCGCGAGGGTTTTCGATGAATTTTGCGCAGGCTTCCATCACCAGCCCAGGAATCGAAACAGCTCGACGTAGATATTCGCGTAAAGCGGGTCGGTAAAATACGCCGGGGTGAAAGGGGTGCACATCCGCTTCGTTTTTGACAAATATTCGGCACATCTGCGCCGTGGTCATCTGATTAGCCAAATTCGCTGCGACGAATGCGCCTGCGCTAACGCCGACATAGACGTACAGGTCGTTGAAATCCAGTCCATCTAATGCCTCGTCCAGAGCCCGCAAAGCGCCAATTTCATAGATGCCGCCCAGCGCGCCGCCGCCTCCCAATACCAGCCCGATCTTGGGGCCAGCCTTATTTTTCTCAGGGATTGCCGCCATTAGTTCTCCAACCTTTTAATTTCAGCTCATGCTTGATAGTGCGCGTAATCACTGCGCAGATGGCTTTTCTTGTTATGTGACTTAATTCAAACGCTAGCAGACGGAATTAGAATATTCATACTAAATAAACGTCGTCACGAAAAGCCTCACATGGCGTTATAACGACGCATTTTCCTTTATTCTATCGACACTTTGACGCGTTTAACGCCCAGGCTCATTAAAGCGCCTTTCAGAGTGGTTCGTCACTGAGACTTTGGTTTAGCCGATTAGTTTTGCCGCACCGGACGTGTAAGATGCTCAAACCCGACCTCTTTCAGCGCAAACTCCAGTGTACTTTTTATCACTTGAGGGCTATCCATTATCAACAGCCTGCGTAACAGGTCTTCCGCCCAGCGCAGTGAGATCGAGCGCAGAACGGATTTTACTTTCGGCAGGTTCACCGCATTCATAGACAGCACATCATATCCCATCGCCGTCAGCAGAATGGCGCCGCCGGGATCCCCCGCCAGTTCTCCGCATATGCTCGCCTGTTTCCCGACGGCATGGGCGTCGCAGGCAATCTTATACAGCGCCTGTAATACAGAGGGATGGAAAGAGTGATATAAAGACGCAACGCGCGGATTATTGCGATCCACCGCCAACATATACTGAGTCAGGTCATTGCTGCCTACGGAAATAAAGTCCACTCGCTCAGCAATCTCTTTGACCTGAAAAATCGCGCTGGGCACTTCAATCATTACCCCCACTGGCGGCATCCGCACATTAGCGCCTTCTTCTCTGACCTCGTGATAAACACGATAGATCAAGTGCAACGCTTCCTCTATCTCCGAGATATTGGAAATCATGGGAAGCATAATGCGCAGATTATCCAGGCCTTCGCTGGCCTTCAGCATCGCCCGCACCTGCACCAGGAATATCTCCGGGTGATCCAGCGTTACGCGAATGCCGCGCCAGCCCAGAAAAGGATTTTCTTCACTAATCGGGAAATAGCTCAACGCTTTATCGCCGCCCACATCCAGCGTACGCATGGTGACCATGCTGGGCGCAAAGGCCTCCAGCTGTTCACGATAGCAATCCCGTTGTTCCTGTTCACTGGGAAAGCGGTCATTGATCATGAAGGGCACTTCCGTGCGATAAAGCCCAACCCCTTCTGCACCATGATTCAAAGACCGCACGACATCGGTCATCAAGCCTGTGTTGACCCATAGCGTCATGTGATGGCCGTCTTTGGTGACGCAGGGAAGATCCCGCAGCTCTTCCAGGCCCTTTGATATTTGCTGCTCTTCCTCAACGATTGAGTTGTAGTAGCTCAATAGCTCTGGAGACGGATGGCTGTATATTTCGCCGTTATAGCCATCGATGATGATATCTCTGTCATCCAGCTTGTTAATGGGCATATCTATAACGCCCATTACGCACGGCAACCCCATCGCTCTGGCGAGAATCGCCACGTGGGAGTTACCAGAACCCTGCACCGACACCAACCCCAACAGCTTCTCGCGAGGCACCTCGCCCAACATGGATGGCGTCAGCTCTTCACTGACCAGAATGGTGTTTTCCGGATAGTCGCGCTGCTCATCAATATGCTGTTTTTGCAGATAAGCCAGAACTCTCTGCCCCAGGTCTTTGATATCGACGGCTCGCTCCCGCAGGTAAGCGTCATTGATCGCCTCGAAGTGACGCACGTATTCCTGCACGACAACTTTAAGACTGCCCTGAGCCCAGTTGCCCTCTCGAATGAAGTTTTTCACCTCACCGCTCAGCGCATTGTCATCCAACATGCCCAGATAGACGTCAAACAAGGCCTGCTCTTCCGGTCTCAACTGCGTAGACAGGCGTTCGCCTACCTCTTTGATATCTTGCCGCACTGCTGCAACCGCAGAGTCAAACAGCGCCATCTCCGCTTCAATGTCTGTGCAGGGCTTTTCCGGTACGGCTTTCAGGTCAGCATGAGGGAATTTGACGACACATTTACCGATGGCGACGCCTGACGCACCTGCGACGCCTTTAAAACAAATGTCCCGGGCTTTCTGTCCAGTAAAATTTAACCCGGAGATAATTCCCGTCGCCTCCCCATGAGCGATAACCGCCGCGAGCTGAGCGGAGATAGTTACCAGGAAGGCTTCTTCACTTTCATCAAACAGACGACTGGCCTGCTGCTGAACAACCAATACGCCAAGTACTTTACGGTGATGAATAATAGGAACGCCGAGGAAGGACTTATACTTTTCTTCGCCGGTTTCAGGGAAATAACGATAACGGGGGTGGGCTGGCGCATTGTGCAGGTTTAAGGGCTCTTCACGCACCCCCACCAATCCTACCAACCCTTCGGAATGCCCCAATTTAACCTTACCGATAGACTCAGGATTCAGCCCCTGGGTAGCCATTAAAATATAGTGATTGGTCTCTGGATCCAGCAGATAGATGGAACACACCTCAGTGTCCATCGACTCATGTACGCGTTTCACAATAAGCTCCAACGCCTCTACCAGATTCGGAGCGGCGTTGACTTCTTGTACAATACTACGCAATACACTCAGCATAGGCGGGACGCTTCAACTTTCCTCACGCTTGAACAAGACCGGGGCGAACTCCCTCATCGCCCGTCGATACACCTCTCGTTTGAAGGATACTACCTGCCCGAGGGGATACCAATAGCTGACCCATCGCCAGCCGTCAAATTCAGGTTTGTCCGTGTAATTCGTGCAGATTTCCGATTCATCCGCCAATAACTGCAACATGAACCACTTTTGCTTTTGCCCCACACACACGGGATGAGAGTCATAGCGAATCATTTTCTTCGGCAGGCGGTAACGCAACCAGCCGCGAGTGCCAGCGACAATCTCCACAGCCTCGGGCGGCAGCCCCACTTCTTCTTTTAGCTCTCTGAACAGAGCCTCTTCAGGCGATTCGTCTTTCTTAATGCCGCCTTGGGGAAACTGCCAGGAGTCTTGTCCAATACGTCTGGCCCAGAACACTTCACCACGAGGGTTGCACAGTATGATGCCGACGTTGGGACGGTAACCTTCAGCGTCTATCACGAACTGCCATCCTTATAATTTTTTTCAACATTGTTCCACAATTGAACAGCTGTATACAAATTAGCTTTACTTTAAGGGCTTTTAGCTAACTCTTCTAATAATATATTAGGATTTAGTCAATAAATAACAGAATGTCACCCCGAACGCCCGTCACGCCTCGTTTCCGCTACGGTTGGCCGCTACGGATCAATTTCCTTTATAGTGTACAATTCCCACGCCCATCACAGAGGAGTTTAAGCATTGGCTCTAGCTATTTTTGATCTGGACAATACTCTCATCGCCGGCGACAGCGACCACGCCTGGGGCGATTTTCTGGTTCACAGGGGAATTGTCGATCAGGAAGACTTCAAACGCGTAAATGACGAGTTCTATCAGGACTACCTTAAAGGTCAGCTGGATATCTTCAAATACCTGGGGTTCGCCCTGAGCCCCCTGACCCAGCATCCTCTGGAGCAATTGCATCAGTGGCGAAAAGAATTCGTCGAAGAGTCGATTCGCCCTCTCCTGCTTCCCAAAGCGCTTGAGTTACTCCGTAGTCACCGCGACAAAGGCGATTATCTACTTATCATCACCGCCACCAATCGCTTCGTCACCCAGCCTATCGCCGACCTGCTGGAAGTCGATGAGCTAATCGCCACGGAGCCTGAGTTCATCAACAACCGGTATACAGGCAAAGTCAGCGGCACGCCGAGTTATCAGACCGGAAAAGTGACGCGTCTGCGTGAGTGGTTGCAACACAACCCTTATGATCTGTCAGATGCCTACTTCTATAGCGACTCCCACAACGATATTCCCCTTCTGGAGCATGTCGGCAATCCTGTTGTAGTGGATGGCGACGAGCGTCTATTGCAAACTGCTCGCGAGCGCGGCTGGGAAATCATGAGTCTGCGCCCATGAGAGTGGGCGGACGTCATATTGCGATCCAGCTATTCTTGCTGTGCATCGCATTAACTGCCTGCGATAAAAGCACGGAGCGGAACTCTCCAACTGAATCCTCAGCCCCGCAGCAGAGCGCCACGCCACTCACCGCACAGGAGCAGGCTGACGCCAAAGCGACGGCAGGAGCAGTTGTGTCGCCACTTTGGAGCGCGGCGACGGAAAAACATGACGTCGCCCTGCACGCGATTGAAAAGTTGAATCGAGGCCTACAGCAATTTATCAGTGCGCCGACGCCAGACTCCCTGAAGGATGCGAGAGAGGATTGGATGCAGGCGCACGCGGCGTTACAAGAACTCAAAGTGTGGAGCCAATTGCCTGCAGCGAAAAACTACCTCAAGCACAAGGCGCCTGGAGCGCCATATAATCGCGCGTCGCTTCTGGACGCTGCGCCGCTGTTGGGCGGCTACCTTGACGAAGTGCCCGGCTACCCGAAAAGTGGACTGACCTACGCGGAAGATCTTGAGATAGGCGACGCAACGCTAAGTGAACAGCATCAGTTTGCGGACGAATACTATCTGGTTTACGGAATGCATCCAATTGAGTTCATGCTCTGGTCGCATAGCGATCCTGCACAACAGTCCGCTCGCTTTATCGCGAATGCCGACGCCCCTGATACAGAGCGCCGACGCGAGCTTCTGCGCTTGCAGGGTGAGCGTCTGCTACAGGAAATGACTGAGTTCACCGCCGCTTGGCGGCCGCCTTCCGGAAGTATCTTCCTGAAAGGAAAAAGCATGAGTCAGATGGAAGCAGTGCGGGAAGCCAACCCTTGGCTAATCGCTTTAATCGACTTTATTGACCGAGAAGTGGTCAGCGCCTTGAAGCCTAAAGAGGGCGAACCCGGCTGGCGGTTTCAGGAACACCTGGAGTTCAGTCAGGACGCCGCCCATTTTTGGCGTGGACGAATGAAAGCCATGCAGCCGTTTCTGACTGAGCCCGCATTGTTTACGGACGCCCAGACTCGCAACAGTCTGAAGGAGCTTCGTCTTAAACTGGAGGGCTGCCTGACGGCATTGAGCGCTACCGCCGAGGACAACCAAGAGCAAATAGCCATTTGCGAAAATCAGGCGCTGCAACTTCGAGAACAAATCATTATCCGGTTCGCCGGAAACTAAGTCCGCATTCTTATGGCCGGATGACTCCGGCCATCATACCCTCCAACCAACTTTTACAAGGTCGGCGTAACACGCAGCAGCATGGCCTTGATGTAGTCCGTCTCGGGTATCGCGGGGAGAATCGGATGATCCGCGCCCTGCCCGCCCTGGAATATCAATTGCGCCGTACGGTCAACTTCTCGCGCCGACGCTCGCAGGATGTCTCTCAGGCGCTCAGAAGAAAGATGCATGGAACAAGAAGCTGACATCAGCATGCCGCCAGGAGCCGTCAATCGCAGCGCCATCTGATTCAAACGCTGATAGGCCCGCTCACCTTGTTTTTGATCTTTGCGACGAGGTATCAGTGCAGGCGGATCGACAATCACCACGTCAAACTTTTCTTTTTCCTGACACAGATTTTCCAGCGCACTGAAAGCATCTTCGCGGATAAAGCGGCATGGCGGATTATCCATCTGCAGGCGACAATTGCGCTGCGCCCATTCCAATGCGCTTTCAGATGAGTCGACGAAAGTGACTGATTCCGCACCATTGGCCAGGGTCTGCACGCCCCAGCCGCCAACATAACTGAACAGGTCCAGCACACGCTTGCCTTTCACCCAAGGAAACAGAGCGGCGCGATTGGGGCGGTGATCATAGAACCATCCCGTTTTTTGGCCGCCTTGGGCAGGCGCTGACATGGGTACGCCATTCTCAATCACTTCCAGTGCTTCGATCTCATCCCCAAAACACTGGGTATAACGCTCCAACCCTTCCACTTCACGCATCTTGCCGTCATTCTTCATGATCACAGTGCGAGCGGAGAAATTATTTTTGAGAATATCGACGACATCGTCTTTGAACAGCTCCATTCCCGCCGTGGAGATTTGCGCCACGAAGTCGGAGCCGAAACGGTCAATCACCAAGCCCGGTAGTCCATCGCTATCGCCAAAGACCATCCGATAATGCGGGGTTCCGAACAGCTGACTACGCCACTCGTCAGCCGCCTGCATCCGTTTTTTCAGCAGGGAACGGGATAGAAACAGCTTGGGGCTGCGACTGACGACGCGGGCGCAAATCAGTGCGTGAGGATTAGCAAAGGCCGTCGCCAGCGGTTTTCCCTTCGCGTTTTCGATAACGACCGGCTGCCCGGCCGCTAACTCTGTCAGTGGCGTTTTCTGAATATCGATTTCGTTGCTGTATACCCACAAATGCCCGCTACGAAGCCGCTTGTCGGCATTTTCCCGTAAACGCAATACGCCCGCGTCCATATTCGCCCCTCATTAGTTGCTGCGCCGCTGGCGCTGGTGATTCGATGAAACGGCGCGGATTATAACTGATAAAGCTCTCTCGAAGCCGCTTAATATCGGTCAGGCTCGACATCTTCAACACCCCGGACTTTTTCAGTTGGACTAAACTTAAATTTGCGGCGTCGCATCCGCTGTATTCACATAGGAGTCCTCATGAGCACCGAACTCAACGAAGAGCAGATCCAGCATATTCTGCAGGGAATAAAAATACCGCCGCAGCCGCAAATTCTGGTGGATATTCAAATGGAACAGGTCATGCCCGATCCGGATATCAGCCGAATCGCCCAGCTGATCAGTCAGGATGTGGGGCTCGCCGGCACAGTGTTGAAGTTCGTTAACTCCCCCATGTTCGGTCTATCCAACAAGATTGCGTCCATCGCCCAAGCGGTTTCTCTTTTGGGGCTTAAGAGCGTCGTCAACATCATCAACGGTATTTCCATCAAGGGTGAGATGTCTGATGAGCATATCGTGGAGCTCACCCGCTTCTGGGATACAGCTAACGATATTTCCAGCATCTCCGCCAATATCGCCAAGAAAATTGGTTATCAGTCCCCGGATGAGGCTTATATGCTGGGCTTGTTCCACAACTGCGGTATTCCTTTAATGATTCAGCGTTTCCCCAACTACCTGAAAGTGGTTGAGGAGGCGTACAGCCAAGTCGATAAACGAATCACGGAGACCGAGAACGAACGTCTTAACACCAATCACGCAGTAGTCGGCTATTACACCGCCAAATCCTGGAACCTGCCCAAACATATCTGCGAGGCCATTGCAGAGCATCACAGCGCGGAAAGGATTTTTGCCGATCGAGACAGCCGTAATCCAGAGAAAAAAACCTTACTGGCGGTGCTGAAAATTTCCGAACACATCTGTGGCAATTTCCACGTGCTGGGCAGGCAATCGGAAGACCATGAATGGAACCGCATTCAAAAAGATGTACTGGAGTTCGTTGGGTTAACCAACTACGACGTGGATGAGATGAAAGAGTCGTTTTCAGAAATGGGCGTCAGCGTCAGCAATTACCGCTGAGCATTCGAGAATCATGCCGCGCCCGGGGTCATCCCGGACGCACGCACGAGATATCAAGTCGGCGAATCAGCCTTCTTCCGCTTCACACTGCTCTGTGTATGCTTCGGCATCCATCATGCCTTCCAACTCTTTAACGTCGGCGATCTTGATTTTGAAAAACCAGCCATCGTTGTAAGGGTCACTATTGACCAGCTCTGGAGACTCTTGCAGCGCCTCATTGACTTCCACCACTTCTCCGGTCACCGGCGAGTAGATATCAGATGCAGCCTTGACGGACTCAACCACACCGGCGTTGTCGCCTGCGCCCAGTTCCGCACCGACCTCAGGCAGCTCGACAAACACGATGTCACCCAATAAATCCTGAGCGTGATCGGTAATGCCTACAGTCACCACGCCGTTGTCTTCCAACAACACCCATTCGTGAGTGGGGCTGTATTTCAGTTCGCTTGGAACGCTGCTCATCTTTTGACCCTTCTTTGTCAATTCATTAGGTTAATATTCGGGTATTTTATACGGACATAATTAGGTTTGCGTTATTAAAATCCTTTTATCGTCATTTCTGGATTGTAGACGATAGAAAAAAATTTACGATACTTGGCAAAACCCGCTCAAAGTCTTCAAATTCGTGCGACCCGCCTGGCTGCACCCAAAGCGCGCAGTGGGCGAATTTCAACACCGCCTCACGGTAATTCAAAGTGGCGTCGCCAGTCTGCAGCAAGGCATAAACGCGCTCTCCTGTAACCGGAGGAGGAGAATCCAGCGCCAGCAACTCATCCATGTGATGAGGCTCCAGCACGTACTCTTCGCCCGTATAAAGGTTTTTATTCACCCCCAGATATTCTTCCAGCAAATCATAGGGCCTGACTGCCGGATTAATCAATGCCGCGGAGACACCATATTTATGGTGCAGATAGGCCGCGTAATAGCCCCCCAGAGAACTGCCGATCATCCCCAGCGGCCTGTCGCCATCAACGAAGTACTCTCTCTCCAACCGCTCCATCGCCGCTAAAGGTGAATAATGCAGTTCGGGAATAGCAAGTTCTATGCTTGGATGATGTTTGGCGAGCCATCGCTGGCTGCGCTGCGCTTTATAAGATTGCGGAGAACTATTAAAGCCATGCAGATAAAGAATAAAGGAGTGATGCATTAATACTCACAAATTAGCGGGAGCCATCATGACGGAAGCAAGAGCGCGTGCTCAATAGCCTTTGCTGGAAAGGTCGACCTCAAACTCTATATGACTGGCCCGCACCACGGAAGTCTCCACCCGGCCATCCGGATACAGTTTCAACCAACGATAGCCGGGCGCCAGACTGTCCACCGCGAAGTCCTCGCTGTATGGCTTGAATTGCACACAAGTGGACGGCGTCGCCAGTAGCCGCACGCCGTTGCGCATCTGGTCATACTCCTGGTGTATGTGCCCCCAAAGTATCAATCGAACATGATCATAGGAGTCAATGACTGAGAAAAATTCATCCCGGTTATGCAAACCGATGGTATCCAGCCACGCGCAGTCAACATCGACTGGGTGATGATGAAAGCAGATGATCACGTGTTTGTCCTGGTCTTTCTCCAGTTCCGCTTTCAGCAACTGCAACTCTTTTTTGGCTAACTTGCCGTATACCTTGCGTCGAACAGAGGAGTCGAGAAAGATTAGTTTCCAGGGGCCAAACGTTTTCACCTTGGCCAGACACTCGGGATCCTGCACCGCTTTGGCCATGACGCCAGGATCATCATGATTGCCGGAGAACCAATAGATCGGACATTGAAACGGCAGCATTTTTTCATGGAAACACTTATACGCTTCCGTTGACCCATCCTGCGCAATGTCGCCGGTGGCAAGCACCAAATCCGGGCTTTGATGATTCGCGCGCACAAGCGACAAAACCGCATCCAGGCTACGTCGGGTATTCATACCCAATAGAGTGCCGTCCGGTTCCCGCCGCAGATGGGAATCCGTTACCTGAATAACGGTTAACGCTTGGTTGTTGTCTGACGCCACCTCATCATCCGCCGCAGTCTGAGTGAGTTGTTACGAGAAAATCCTTTTGCTTACTTATAAAAAATATATGCCGGATATGGACATTTTCCAGTTAGTCAGTCACATAATCCTTGAAATTTGTGTTATTTCACAACAATCAGACATTTTTAGGCCCGTCACCGGCTGTCTACTCGTCCCTGAATCAGCCGGCTAACAATGAGCCGGAGGGATTATAAGTTTCTCAGCTCTTCCGTCGAATGACCATGATGCAGACAATAATTCAGCCACTCGGAAAGAAACTGGTTTAGTTGCAGTTTTTCATCAGGTAAATGCATTTTGCCGTTAGGATAATCGTTCACCGCCTCTACTCGGGCGTGATTCACCGCGCTAATGACTTCCGCCATACGTGCGTCATGATATATCCGAACCGTTAACTGAGGGTTGTTCACCCACCGACCGATCGCGTGAACCTGTTCCAAAAACAAGAGGTTAGTATAACGACTGGATTCCAGCACCTTTATACGGATTAACCCCAGATAGGCGGCATGATTATGCAGCGAATAGGTGACCTCCGAGCCGGCTTCCCTATCGGCGACGAGCTTGCTCAGGCGAAAGTAATTCGCCTCACAGATAGCTCCGAATTGGGCGATGTCTGGCACGTACCGTTGTTTCACGCATTCTCCTTCGTAATGGAAGTATTCATCATCTCATAAAAACTCGCGCCACTCGGCGAACAATTGCTCGCGGTTCAATTGCAGCCACTGTAACGCAATGATCCCTGCTGCATCCTTGATGCGACCGCTTCCCATCCATGCATAGGCCTGCTCGCGACTCACCACATGCACACGAATATCCTCTCCTTCATGGGGCAATCCATACAGCCCTTCAACCCCTTCCGCATTCACCAAGCCACAATACAGGTCAATGGCTTCTGAGCTTCCGCCAGGAGAAGGCAGATAGTGGTGAATTTTGCGCAAGGCCTTTACTTCCAGCCCCGCCTCTTCCTGTGCTTCGCGACACGCAACGCTTTCCGGCGTCTCACCTTCCTCATTGATGCCCGCCACCAGTTCCATCAACCAGGGCGAAGAGCCTTCATACAGGGCTCCAATACGGAACTGTTCACAAAGCACTACCTGATCGCGCACCGGGTCATAGGGAAGCATACAGGTGGCGCCGCCGCGCACAAACAGCTCCCGGCGAATAGGCTCAGACCAGGAGCCTGCGAACAATTTATGCCTGAGTTCGAGTTTCTGGATAGAAAAGAATCCCTGATAGCCAATCTGCCTGGAGATTACTTCCACATCGTCCCTACCAAATTGGCTGTCCGCCGGCAGTTTCTGGGTATCCTGCTTCACCTTTCACCTCTCACTCATGTATACGGATTTCGTATCGCCCTTTCTGGCGCGGGTTTTCGCTCAGATAAGCGCAATCATTTCATGTTAAACCATTTTCGATTGCAATGGCTTTACGGCTTATTGCCCGGACTTAAAGCCGCCAAGATTTGAGTTCAAAGCGAGTTAGCAGTGTAGACCATGCAACGCCACCTCACCCGGGCGCTATTGCGCGGAGCCTATAAATAACCGAAGATAGCGCCCCATGTAATCACCGTATACATACGTAATGATTTATTTCCTCACTTCGTGATCTAATGAGACGCATTCTGCGTTAAACTGTGCGGCATTTTTAATTCATACGAATTTTCAAGTGTTTACTCCACACAACCCGGACTGTTAAAGAGGGGTGCCCGACGTTATGTTCCGACCAAGCAAATTGCTTATCTCAATCGGGGCGCTATGCCTTAGCGCCTCCACTCAAGCCATGGATCTCGCCACCGCCTACAATAAAGCCCTGCAATACGACTCTGAGCTGGCGGCCGCTTTGGCGGGAAGAAATGCGGAAGCAGAAAGTGTCATTCAAACTCGTGCAGATCTGATGCCCAGCGTCGGCGCCGGAGCCAGCGTCGCCCATCATGATGTGGACACTCGGCTCACCCCGGATGACAGTTACGTCAGCCAAGGCGGCGAAGTCACATTGACTCAGCCATTGTTGAAGCTCGACACCTACTACAGCTACCAAGCCAGTAAATACTCCCGTAATCGGGCCGATGAGGACTTGCGCAGCGCAGAGCAGGATTTACTGTTCCGCACCGCCGATGCGTATTTCGGCGTGCTGCGCGCCTGGGACAATCTGATCACAGCCAAACGCGCCGAAGAAGCTTTTCAGCGCCAATGGGAGCAAGCGAAAGAGCGCTTTGAAGTCGGACTTATCGCAATTACAGAAGTCCATGAGTCGAAAGCAACCTATGATTCCGGCAAAGTGTCCCGCATCAACGCACAAGGGCAACTGGATGTCGCACTGGAGAGCCTGCAGCGCATCACGGGCGATTATACCGATACCGTACAGGTGCTCAGTGAGGGCTTCCCTGTCGTACAGGTATCGCCCGACTCTGCCGTGAAGTGGGAAGAAATCGCTTTCGCCAACAACCCTCAGGTTTTGGCGGCCAGCTGGAGCGTACAAAGCGCTCAGAGCAGCGTTTCCGCACAAAAAGCCGGCCATTACCCGACCCTCGACGCTAAGGCGAGCTATGGCTTCAGTGAGTCCGACGGCCGTGGCGCAGCGGATGAACGCAGCAATGATTTGTCCGTGTCGTTAAATCTTTCAGTTCCCATCTATACCGGTGGAGCAACCCAGTCCGGGGTGCGCCAGGCAAGCTATCGTCTGGAACAGGCTGAGCAGTCATTGAACACCGCGCAGCGCAATATTCGTCTGCAACTACGCAGTCTTTACCGGACTCTGCAAACCAATATTGAATCGATCCAGGCTCGCAGACAGGAGATCATTTCCTCCGAGAGCGCCCTGCAAGCGACTCGCGCCGGCTATGATGTCGGAACGCGCAATATCGTTGAAGTTCTGGACTCAGAGCGTCGCTATTACGCTTCCCTCAGCAACTACGCCAACGCGCGTTACGACTTCGTGCTGAACACGCTGTCGTTCAAGCAAACTGCTGGCGTCTTGTCGGTCAACGACATCAATGAGCTGAACAAATGGTTGGCGGAGCCAGTCAACGTGCTGACCCGTTAAACCCTCTGCAAGCATTAAAAAAGCCGCACTGAGTTGCGGCTTTTTATTTATTCTGGTGATCAGCTTTCGGGCGCTTGCCGGAGGACGCCTTCCAGCAATCGATCCAGGGCCCCACGATTATCAATGACGACGTTAGACGCCGCCTCCCCCATACGACGCCGAGCAGCTTCATCGCCACACAACGCCAACAAAACATCTCCCAGCGTTCCCCGCTCAACAAAACGCAGTCCTTGCGCCTGCTCCAGTTGCGCGCAAATATCCGAAAAATTGAACACAGCCGACCCCATCAGCACAGGTTTACCCACCGCTGCAGGCTCCAACGGGTTATGCCCTCCCGTATCGACCAGGCTTCCTCCGACAAAAGCCAAGTCTGCGGCGGCGTAAAAGCGCAGCAGTTCCCCCATGGTGTCGCCGAGCAAAACCTGCGTCTCCGGGGTCACAGTTTCATTGCTACTGCGTCTGACCATGCGCAAACCAGCCCGCAGGATATCCTCGCTCACTTTATCAAAGCGCTCAGGATGCCTGGGAACGATCACCAGAAGAGCGTCAGGATGATGCGCCAGCAGTTGTTGATGCGCAGCCAGAATCACAGAGTCTTCGCCCTCATGGGTGCTTCCGGCCACCCATACAAAGCGTTTGGGTCCACCCCAATCGTCCCGAAGCGCCAAGCTCTGTGCGCGTAGCTCGTCACTGACGCTGATATCGAATTTAATGCTGCCTGTGACGCTGAGACGCTCCTGGGGTAAGCCCAGGGCCACAAAACGGCCGCCATCCACAGCGTTTTGCACCGCCACCCAGGACAGTTTCTGCAGCATTGGTCGGGTTATAGCGGAGACTTTGCCATATCCTCTGGCGGAGCGCTCTGAAAGCCGCGCATTGGCCACCATTGTAGGTATGCCCTGCGCAGCACACAAAGCAATCCAGTTAGGCCATAACTCGGTTTCCATAATGATCAGGGCGCACGGATTCAGGCGACGCAGAAAGCGCACAACAGGCCCGGGAAGATCATAAGGCGCGTAGACATGAAATACGCGATCGCCAAATAACGCTTTCACCCGCTCCGACCCAGTGGGCGTCATGGTGGTCACGATAATAGGACGTTCCGGATGCTCTTTCAGAAGGCGATTCACCAACAGCGCCGCCGCAACCGTTTCGCCAACGGAGACACTGTGAATCCAGAGCGGCCGCTGTGCGAACACTGGCGCGTTGAACCATCCTAAACGTTCCCGCCAGCGCAGCCGATAGGCGGGCGCCGCACGACCTCGCCAGTATAGACGGGCTAGAATTAGAGGAAGTATCAGGTAATAAATGAGTGTGTAAAGGAATCTCGCCATGTCGCCGCTCTTTCAAACCGGAGGCGAGTTTAGCACAGCGTCGGAGGAGCCATCAGGCTTTTAAATCTTGTTCATGATGCTCGCGGCGGGTTTGGGTTCGGTCTGACGAACAGCTATAATGGCGCGCATTTTTCGTAATGGAGCCACCGAATGGCAGAAACTCTAGAGACAGATGTCGTCATTATCGGCGGGGGAATCGCTGGGCTATGGCTGAACTATCGGCTTCGCAAAGCGGGCTATAGCACGCTGCTATTGGAGAAGAAAACCCTGGGCGGCGGACAAAGCGTTCGTTCACAGGGCATTATTCATGGCGGCGCCAAGTACACCCTCAACGGCGCGCTAACCACCGCCGCTAACGCCATTTCGGAAATGCCGGATCGCTGGCGCGCCTGCCTCAAAGGCGAGGGAGACGTGGATCTCAGCTCCGCTCGCGTGCTCTCCGAATATCACTACATGTGGTCCCGCGACCGTCTTGTTTCCAAACTGACGGCGTTCTTCGCCAGTAAGGCCGTACGCGGCAAAGTTTCTGGAGACGCCTCCATTGAACGTCCCGCCGCATTCAATACGCCGGATTTCCATGGCAACTTCTACGCACTGAATGAATTAGTACTGGACGTCCCCACAGTAATCAATGCACTGATCGCCCCTTTCAACGATGGTATTCTCCAGTATGACTGCACCCAGCCCGGCACATTGGTGCAGGACCAAGGGGAAATCGTGGAGATGCACTTGGTCGGCAAGAACAAACGCGTGCGTGTCAAGGCCAAGCGCTTTATCCTCGCAGCGGGAGAAGGCAATGAAAGCGTTCTGCACGGCGCCCAACTGCATCGCCCCGCCATGCAGCGCAGGCCCCTGCACATGGTGATCGTACGCCATCAATATCCGCACCCGGTTTACGCGCATTGCATCGGAGCCGGCTCCAAGCCATTGCTGACCATCACCACCCACTACATGCAGGACGGCCAGCCCGTCTGGTACTTGGGCGGCAATCTGGCGGAAACCGGGGTAGAGCTTGATCGCGAAACGCAGATCAATTCCGCCAAAACCCTGGTGAAAGATCTTCTCCCCTGGATTGACCTTGGCGAATCCCGCTGGTCCAGCTTCCTGATCCATCGAGCAGAGCCTCAGCAAAAAGGCATGCTGCGTCCGGATACCGCGTTCGTTCACAGTGAAAAGAATATTCTGACCTGCTGGCCAACCAAACTGGCGCTGACGCCGAATCTGGTCGACACCGTCATGGCGCAACTGCAGGCGGACGGCGTCGAGCCCGGAACAGCAAGCGATCTGGGAACCTTAAGCTTCCTTCCCCGCCCCGGCATCAGCGCGCCAGTGTGGCAGGAGATGCTTTCATGAAATATCGTCCGCTCGGCGACACTGGCATTGAAGTCAGCTTGCTCGGTTTAGGCACAGTGAAGCTGGGTCGTGATCAGGGCGTAAAGTACCCCACCGCCTTCAAAATTCCTGATGATCAGCAAGCCCTGGCGCTGATTGGCTTGGCGGAAGACTTGGGGGTCAATCTGATTGATACGGCGCCGGCTTACGGTTCCAGTGAAACCCGATTGGGCGGGCTGCTGCAAGGCCGCCGCCAGCGTTGGGTGATTTGCAGCAAAGTAGGTGAAGAGTTCGTTGACGGGCAGTCCTATTTCAACTTCACGCCAGAACATACCCGAATGAGCGTCGAGCGCAGTCTGCAACGGCTGCGCACAGACTATATAGACATTGTGCTAATTCACTCCGATGGCGATGACATGGCGATTCTGCAGAAAGAAGGCACGCTGCAAGCCCTGGCGGAACTAAAGGCCAAAGGAATGATTCGCGCCATCGGGCTCTCCGGCAAGACGGTGGAGGGCGGTATCGCCGCTCTGCAACAAGGGGATGTCGCCATGGTGACATACAATTTGGAGTATCAGGAAGAAAAGCCCGTGCTGGACTATGCGCAGGCGCATCAAAAGGGAGTTTTGATCAAAAAGGCGCTGGCCAGCGGCCATATCTGCGTCGGCCCTCATGAGGATCCATTGCGGAAAAGCATGGAGTTTGTATTCGCCCACCCCGGCGTATCCAGCGCCATTATTGGCACCATCAACCCCGAGCATTTCAAAGAAAACGTGCGCGCGTTACCTCTCTGACGCGCGCCGTTCTCAGCCTTCTCTTCCTATCCCTGCGCCAGCACTATCCCTGCGCCAACAGACTGCGCAAATCGATAATGGCCGCATTCGCCCGGGAGATGAACGACGCCATGGTCAGTGAGTGGTTGGCCAATACGCCAAAGCCGCTGCCATTCAGAATGACCGGACTCCAAACCGACTCCTGAGTCGCCTCCAGCTCAACAATAATCTGACGCAGACTGACGACCGCGTTCTTATCCCGCAACACATCGCCGAAATCCACCTCAATGGCTTTGAGTATGTGAATCAACGCCCAAGCGGTGCCGCGCGCCTCATAAAAGACATCGTCAATTTCCAGCCAGGAAGTCTTCAGCTCCACCTCGCCCTGCCCCGGCGTGGACTGCTTCGCCGCCTTGTCGCCAGCCAGCGCCATATCCAACTGCCGTTTGCCGACGCTTTCACTCAACCGCTGCGACAAGCTGCCAAGGCGAGTCTCCACATCAGACAGCCAGTTGCGCAGGTTGTCTGCACGGGCGTAAAACTGGGCGTCAGGTTTGTTCGGATCAGACAAGCGGTTCAGGTAGCTGCGTAGCGCTTTCAATCCACGACGGTATTCATCTTCCGTGGAGGGAATCACCCAGGAACGACTGTCAAAGTTAAACTGAGGTTCCGCCACTGTCAGATCACGGTCTTCCGTCGACTGACTCTGTGAACGGCTGATATCTTTACGCAAGGCGCGGCTCAGATCTCTCACTTGCACCAGCACGCCATATTCCCAATGGGAGATGTTGTCCAGCCACAAGCCGGGAGGGAATACATCGTTGGAAATATAACCACCGGGCTTTTCCAGTAACGTATCAACCAGAGTGATAAGCGTCGCCGTGGTCGTGCTGCCAACCACCAGCGGGCGGTTCTGGTCCGTCACCACACTTCTCGCGTTGGGGCCCACCTCAAACAGCTCCGGTTCGTCACTCCAGTACCAGCCCACAAACAATGCGACGACTAAATAAACGCCCAGAGCGCCGCCAATCAATTTAGCCAAAAAACCACCTCCCACGTAATCGCCGAGTTCTTCTCCGCGTTCATTAAAAAAGTCTTTTATCGCCTGCCACATAGATATTGCCGCTCCTCGCAATCTTCAAGCTCCGCCGCTCACGGCGCCGCCATATGTGGCGGGCTTTCCTGAGGCCGAAAGAGATAATATCCCATTGCGCCGTCCACCCCGAGCTGCACCAGACTGTCCCAATCCTCCTGGGACTCGACGCCCACGCCAATGACTTTAATGGCCTGTGAGTGCGCAATCTGCACGATGGAGCGCAAATAAAACTGATGTCCCTGATCTTTATGAATATTTTTCACCAGACCCGGGTCGATTTTGATCATGTCCACCGGACAACTTTTCAAATACCCGAATGGCATACCGGTGGAGCCGAATCGGCTGATGACGATACGGAAAGCCAGTTCATTACGCAACTGTAACAGACGATCAAACCCCGCCCAGGCCGCCTGCAATGCGTGTTCGGAAACTTCCAGCAGCAAGCGCGGACATTGTGCGGGAAAACGACGTAATATCACGCCAACCATATCTGCGAACTCAGCCGACTGCATACTGGATACCGCCAGACTGACACAAAAGGCAGCATCCTCATGATGCTCCGCCAATCTGGTCAGCGCATCTTCCAGCACTTGCGCGTCGACTTTCAGCGCGAGATTAAAGCGGTCCGCCATAGGAAGAAATTCCGCCGCCGCCAGCACTCGTCCCTCCATGTTCATGCGCACCAGCGCCTGATGGAACAGAAAGCTTCGAGAGTCGTCGCTCAGAACTGGCTGAAAGTGCAAATAAAACTTCTTCTCCGCCAGCGTCGACAACAAGATGGATTGCCATTCCGTCGCCGTAAGCGGTTTTTGCCCTCCTTCGCGTCCGCCGCTGCGTCCCTTGCGCCATGCGTTCGTACAGGATTTCTGCGCCACCCGCATCGCGAAGTCCGCCACCGACAGCACCTGCGCCAAGGGAGTTCGCCCCTCTGTATTGACCACCCCTATATGCAAGCGGTTAGAGCCGCCCCAGCTCTTGATCAACGGCAGTGATGTCAACCTCTCCAGCAAACGCTCCGCCACAGTTTCCGCACGATTGTCCGTCAAGCCGCTGAGAAAAACGGTGAAGCAACCACCGCCACGCCGGCCCACATAACTACCGATATGCGACAGGCACTCGTCATGGATAACTTCCGCCATCTGCTTGAGCAGCGCATCTCCCTGCTCTCTCCCAAACTGGTCGTTGTACTCAGACAGGCCTGACAGCTGCGCCAACAGCAGCGCGCCGACGCTGTCGCCATCGTCTCCCGCCAAAGCCGCCTGCAAGCGATTATCAAATGACTGCCGGTTCAGCACCCCGGTGACGGAATCCAGCAGCGCCAGTTTGCGCAGCGACTCAATGGTGGCCACCTGTTCTTCGAATGAGCGCCGCAAATGGTCCGCCATACTGTTCACCGCCAACGTGACTTTCGCCAGCTCACGAGTGCCCGGAATCGGCAGCGAGACATCGAAATGTTTATCTTCTATCCGATGCGCCGCTTGCTCCAGGCGCTGCAAGGGGCGCAGCAGGCTGCTCAATAACAAATGGAAAGCCGCAAAGGCAAACATCGTGACGACCGCAAACCAAACTAATTGATTACGCAGTGTCGACCAGAGTTCCCGATAGGCGATGCCAGGATCGCTTTGCACCATCAAGCGCCCAACCGGGCTCCAGCCAGCGATAACATCCGCCTCTCCTACTGGAGCCTGCAGATCGAGCCAGCGCACGAACCATTTCGGTACGCCTTCCAGGTCCTTAGAGCTGGTTCGCGCCACTACCGAGCGCCCTTCTTGATCCAGAATGCGTATGCCTTGATAAGCGCCCGAGTCAAAGATGGCGTCAACCATGGAAGACGCAACGACCCAGTCCTGCGGATCCGCCACATGAGAAACGGACAATCCCAACGATGTGGCGGAGTCTCTGGCGTGAGACTGTAGCTGATCCTGCAGGTACAACTTCTTCTGCCACAAATTAAGGCTGAACACGCCCCCTAACAAAATCAACAACATCGTGGAGATCAGACCCAGCATCAGCACTTTGATCGATCGTTTGTCACGCAATGCTTTATTATTATCAGTCATGGCGACTCCGTCGGAGTTGATCACAGATTCAGCGCCTTCCGCTCAAACCGCCCGCAGTTGACGCTTAAAGGTTTGCGCTACTACACAAATGCACAAGAATTTACATACACATACAGTTTACGACTATATTTAAATAAAATTGCCAAACTATACTGAAACTTATATCAATACGTCCTGGCTTGAATTTTGTACTTGTAAATCAGGCGCATAGAAGAAAGACAAACTGGTTGCAACCACTAATGGAAGCGGATTTACCCTCTCTATGACCATAGAAAGTCAACGGGACAAACTCAAGCAGCACTTTGCCGGCCGTGTAACGACGCAGGCGCGCATTGTCCTGGAAGCATGGCAACAGTTGAAGCAAAGGAACTGGCAGGACAAACAATGGTTTTCCGATTTCCAGCTTGCAACCGATAAATTGGGCCGTTACGCAGCCCGTTTCGACATGACGGATCACCTGTGCATCGCACAGTCGATCAATACCAGCCTCAAAAGCATCAGCCTGCGCAAAACCCCCGTCACTACTGCGGATATCCTCGCGGTGGAGCAGCAGGTCATGCAACTGGCGACTGTCACCCAACGCAAAACCGATCGCACCGACAGCAGCGCCAACCGGACTTATCTGCGCTCACCAATCTATTTGGCCTTAAATCAAAAAGATCTGGCGCAGCGCATCGCGCAGCAAATGCAGTTTTTTGGCTTCCGTGGTGAATTGTATTCCTCTCACGACACCCTGCAGGCGGCGACTCAGAAGAATAAACCTGAAACCATGATTGTCGACGTGGATTTTGGCGGCGAGAAAAATGCCGGGATCGAGCTGATCAAACGCATCCAGGCCAATCATGAGACGCCCATTCCGGTCATGTTTATCTGCCCTCGTGAGGGCGATATCAAGACCCGCCTGGAAGCTGCGCGTTGCGGAGGTGAAGAATTTGTTGAACGCACCCTGGACGCGGCGCAACTTATCGAGAAAGTGGAGACTTACACTCGCTCCAGCGCCCATGAGCCCTATCGCATCATGGTGGTGGACGACTCCAGAGCCCAGGCTGCGTTTATGGAGAGCACCCTGCGCAAAGCGGGCATGACCGCCAAGATCATCACCGACCCAATGCAGGTTTTGATTGCTCTGGATGAGTTCTCTCCCGAGATCATCATCATGGACATGTACATGCCGGGCTGCACAGGAACTGAGCTGGCTAAAGTGATCCGCCAGCAGGACAAGTTCGTCAGCGTCCCCATTATTTATCTGTCCGCGGAAGATGACATCAACAAGCAGTTGCACGCGATGAGCCTTGGCGGCGACGATTTCCTGGTGAAGCCGATCAATCCCCGGCATCTGATCGCCACTATTCACAACCGTGGGCGGCGAGCGCGCACATTGCACGCCATGATGATCCGCGACAGCCTGACTGGACTCTACAATCACACCCATACGCTGAATCTGCTCAGCATGGAGATCAACAAGGCCAATCAGACCCGCGAACCGCTCAGCTTCGCCATGATGGACATCGACTACTTCAAACGCATTAACGACACTCATGGCCACCCCGTTGGCGACAGAGTGTTAAAGAGTATGTCGCTATTCCTTAAACAGCGACTGCGAAAGACCGACCATATTGGCCGTTACGGCGGAGAAGAGTTCGCCGTCGTGCTCCCCAATACAGACGAGTGCGACGCAAAAAATATGATGAACGACATTCGTGAACGTTTCGGAGAGCTCATGCACCCCACCGAGAGCGACACGTTCAAAGTGACGTTCAGCTGCGGTATCGCCGCTTATCAGGCTGGCAACACTCAGCAGGTGCTGGCGCAGAAGGCGGATAAAGCGCTTTATGAAGCCAAACACGCCGGCCGGAACTGCGTGAAAGTGTTCAGATAAGCTCAAAGGCTCTGAACTCACCGGTTTCCAGCTATCGTGGAAACCGCCTACAACAATGCGCTTATTGTGTTTTAAACCGAAGTATCAAAAATAGTTCACAGGACTGGGTTAAATTGCCACTGTCGCCGCCATCATGACGGCGACATAATAGTTCCCGCCAAGTACGCGAACGCCCTGTTTTTTCTGGGAAAAACGCATCCATTTTCGCAGACGCTGCGCTACTACCAAAGTATGACCGCAAAGTGCGGCAATCTGCTTGAATATAGTAGACAAAAGAGTCAAACTTCCGAAATCTTGCTTTTATTACACCTTAAATATCCGACATATAAGGACAAGACGCCATGGCAAGCATTCTAGTGTTGCACGGCCCTAATTTGAACTTATTGGGAACGCGCGAACCGGAAATTTATGGCGCAGAAACCTTGGACGATATTAATTTCCGCCTGACGGAAATCGCCAGGCAGGCAGGCCACCATCTGCTGACGCTGCAAAGCAATGCAGAATACGAATTGATTGATCGCATCCATGAAGCCAAGAAAGAAGGCGTGGATTTCATCATTATCAATCCAGCGGCCTTTACCCATACCAGCGTGGCGCTACGTGACGCCCTTCTCGGCGTAGGCATCCCTTTTATTGAGACGCACTTGTCCAATGTGCACGCCCGTGAGGCGTTCCGCCACCACTCCTATTTCTCCGATGTCGCCGTCGGTGTGATATGCGGATTCGGCAGCCAGAGTTACGAACTCGCTTTACAGGCCGCCTTTTCAAAGATTACCGGAAAATAAATTACGAGAGCCTATGATGGATATCAGAAAAGTAAAAAAGCTAATTGAACTGATTGAAGAGTCAGACATCGCCGAAATCGAAATTAAAGAAGGCGATGATTCCGTACGCATCAGCCGCCGTTTGGCTGGCGCCGAGCCTGTATACGTTTCTTCTGCGACAGTGGAAGCCCGTCCGGCCGCCGCACCTGTCGCCGCTGCGGCTCCTGCGGCGGAAGTCGACGCCGGCCCTCAATATAATGGTCATCTGGTCAAGTCGCCTATGGTTGGCACCTTCTACCGCGCCCCATCGCCCTCCGCGCCAGTGTTCGCTGAAGTTGGACAAACCGTCAAAGCAGGCGACGTACTGTGCATCGTCGAAGCAATGAAGATGATGAACCAGATTGAAGCGGACAAGTCCGGCACGATTGAAGCCATTCTGGTGGAAAACGGACAACCGGTGGAGTTCGACCAGCCGCTGTTCTCGATTGTTTAAGAGCCCCTATCCGGGCTCTTCCCGCCCAGCGGGACATCCTGATCATTCCGGCGCAAGCCGGACGGCAATGTTTTTTTAGGGTACTCCTACCATGTTGGAAAAAGTGCTTATCGCCAATCGAGGCGAAATTGCGTTACGCATCCTGCGCGCCTGTAAAGAGTTGGGCATTAATACCGTAGCGGTGCACTCAAGCGTGGATCGCGACCTGATGCATGTACGACTGGCGGACGAATCCGTCTGCATCGGCCCGAACAGCCCCACGGACAGCTACCTGAATATTCCCGCTATTATCAGCGCTGCGGAAGTCACTGACAGCGTTGGCATTCACCCAGGCTACGGCTTTCTGGCGGAAAACGCCGATTTCGCCGAGCAGGTGGAGAAAAGCGGCTTCGTCTTTATCGGTCCCAAGCCGGACACCATTCGCCTGATGGGCAACAAAGTTTCCGCCATCCAGGCCATGCGCAAAGCGGGCGTGCCGACAGTGCCAGGCTCCGACGGCTCCATCACTGAAGACAAAGAACGCACGCTGGAAGTCGCTCGTAAAATTGGCTACCCAGTCATCATCAAAGCCGCTTCCGGCGGCGGTGGACGCGGCATGCAAGTGGTCAATAGCGAAGCGGCGTTGCTGAACGCTATCCAGCTGACGCAAAGCGAAGCCAAGGCCGCTTTTGGCGACCCCACTGTCTATTTGGAGAAGTTTCTCGACCGTCCCCGCCACATTGAAGTACAGGTGCTGGCTGACGGACAAGGCAACGTTATCCACCTGGGCGACCGCGACTGCTCTCTGCAGCGCCGCCACCAGAAAGTACTGGAGGAAGCCCCGGCTCCGGACGTCGATCCTGAAGCCCGCGCCGCCACACTGAACGCCTGTGTGCAGGCCTGTCTGGATATCGGCTACCGTGGCGCCGGAACGTTCGAGTTCCTGTACCAGGACGGACGTTTTTACTTCATTGAGATGAATACGCGCGTTCAGGTTGAGCACCCCGTATCAGAGATGATCACTGGCGTCGATATCGTCAAAGAGCAGTTGCGCATCGCCTCCGGCATGCCTCTGTCCATCAAGCAGGAAGACATCCAGTTCCGCGGTCACGCCATTGAGTGCCGCATCAACGCGGAAGATCCACGCACCTTCACTCCCAGCCCCGGAACCGTGACGCATTACCATGCGCCAGGCGGCAACGGCGTGCGTGTTGACTCCCATTTATATAGCGGATATAAGGTTCCCCCTTATTATGACTCACTGATCGGCAAGGTGATTTGCTGGGGCTCCAACCGCAACAACGCACTGGATCGCATGAACAATGCTCTGGACGAAATGCTGGTGGAAGGCATCAAAACCAATATTCCTCTGCATCGCCGGTTAGTGACCGACGCAGGCGTACGCCGTATGGAGTACACCATTCACTATCTGGAAAAGCTGTTAAAAGCTTGATTTGAGGAACACAGGTGTCCTGGTTACAAGTAAAAGTCTTAACTGATGAAGCCGGGGCGGCCGCTCTGGAGCAGATTTTCGAGGGCCTTGGCGCCCTCTCCGTCACTATGCTCGACGCCGCCGACGATCCCGTCCTTGAGCCTGACCTTGGAACCACGCCCCTGTGGCGCAACACTCAGGTCGTCGCGCTTTTCAGCGCCGACACCAGCGCAGAAATGGTCCGTGAGCAGCTAGAGCGCAATCAGATTGCCGCGGCGGATATAGAGTGCGAAGTCATTGAAGATCGTGACTGGGAAAGGGAGTGGATGACCCACTTCCACCCCATGCGCTTTGGCTCCCGGCTTTGGATTTGCCCAAGCTGGGGAGAGCCCGAAGATCCAAACGGGGTCAATTTATTGCTCGACCCCGGCCTGGCTTTTGGCACCGGCACTCACCCTACAACCGCGCTTTGCCTCACATGGCTGGATAGCCAGAAGCTGCAAGGTAAACAGGTTATCGACTTTGGCTGCGGTTCCGGCGTGCTCGCCATCGCAGCCTTATTGCTGGGCGCGGACCACGCCACCGGCACGGATATCGATCCACAAGCCCTGGAAGCCAGCCGCGACAACGCCGAGCGCAACAGCGTCAGCGAAGGTCTGACTCTGCACTTCCCGGAACAAATGCCAGAGATGCAGGCGGAAGTCGTTATCGCCAATATCCTGGCCAATCCCTTGATCAGCCTGGCGCCCAAACTGGCGGCTCTTACCCTGCCCGGCGGCTCCATCGCCCTGTCCGGCATACTGAAAGATCAGGAAGAAGCCGTGGCGGAAGCGTATCGAAATTACTTCGAACTGGATCCCACCGAGTACAAAGAGGACTGGGTCCTGATCAGCGGCAGACGCCTGCCTTATTGATCTCCAATCCGGCGTTTTTTCAAGGCGCCGGTTAGCCACTCCCGTGATAGACAGCCCCCCTTCGCTAGGCGACAATGGAGCGCAAGGTTGCTCTTGCAAATAGGGAACAATTCATTCATTTTTAAACAACTTTGCGAATGTGCGACAATCTCGGCGCCCCATTTGCAGTAACACCCTTAACATAGAGTTGGTCTACATTTAACTACTGACGCAGTTTTCTCCAGGAGGCGTTTTGCTCACTCGCTGCCCACATTGCGCTGCAAGTTTCAGGGTTACTGATAAACAGCTGCAAGCCGCCCATGGCAAAGTAAGATGCGGCGCTTGCATGAAGGTATTCAACGCAGCGGAGCATTTGATGTCTGACAGCGCTCCCGCGCATGTGGACCCGACTCCCGTTAAAGCGCCGCCGCCCAGACCAGCGACAGTTTCTTCCGCTCCCAAGCCAGCGACGAAACCCAAAGTAGAGCGCGGTATAAAAGAAAGCGCGGCAAAGGCCTCATCTTCAGTTATTACTCCACTCACAGCGATGGACCCGGACGACGATCTTGGCGATCTGACCGACGCGCTGGTCGCAGCGGGAGACGATGATGATGAATTCATATTTCAGGATAATCCGGAAGAGGACAAGCACGACGAGGGCTACTCCGGCGGCATGTTCGATCAGAGCGAGTTGAGCGACAGCTTCAGGGAGCTTGACCGAGGCGGCTCCAGCGCCAAGCGCGAATTCGAAACGCCTGAAGAAACGGAAGAAGAGGAAACCACTGACGAAAGCTGGGCTGAACAGATGTTGCGTGAGTTGGAGCGCCCAGGACAGGCGCCTCCCCCTCCCCCCGTTCAGGAAGCAAAGCAAGATGTTAAAAAGGCAGCTCCCAAAGAAGCGCTAAAAGTCGACCCTCCGCCGCCGCCCAAACCAGAGCCCGCGCCAGTCCCTGCTGCGCCGGAGCCAGAGCCGGAATATGAGAGCTATCCCGAGTTTGAGACACCCATGCACGCGGAGCCCCCCTCCCAGTTCCATGGGTTACGCGCAGAACCGATCAGCATCGACCACTCATATGAGCAAAAAGCGTCACCCGGCGTTTTAAGTAAAATCATGTGGACCTTCGCCAATCTGTTGTTGGTGGTGTTCCTGGTTTCACAGTTGGCCTGGTTCCATTTCGATAAACTGGCCCGCTACGACCAACTGCGCCCCTGGTACGCCAAGGCATGCGAAGTCATTGGCTGCACCCTGCCTTCTTTATATGATGTTGGCCAGATTCGTAGTCAGAACCTAGTGGTGCGCAGTCACCCCTTGGTTAACAAGGCGCTGATCATTGACGCCATCATCACCAATCAAGCCAGTTTTGCGCAGCCCTTCCCAAACATTTCGCTGAACTTTTCAGACATTAACAACAATGTCATTGCCCATCGCATCTTCACGCCGCTTGAGTATCTGTCCGGCGAGGCGAAGGACATGACTCAGATGCCGCCGAGCGCGCCCGTCCATATTACTTTGGAAATCCTTGACCCCGGCAAGCAGGCGGTCAATTACACACTCGACTTCATCTCTGCCCTATCTGGTCCGGCGCCCTCCCAATAGGAAGGCCCGGAAGGGGCGCGCCATTGAGACAAGAGCCGATACAAACAAGCGCAATTTGGACTTGACTCGATGGCCAAGTTCTACAAATAGGCCATTTAACCTATACGCCTCGTCGTTATGATTAACGAATAACCAACATATTGAGATTTGGGATAAAAAATACTCTATTTTTAAAATTTCAAGTCTTTCCCGTCATTCATCATCTGAGTATCATAGGCACCCCTATCCAGGGCGAACACTTTTTAGTCATTTCTTATGACCAGAGCGGAAGCGGCCGTGAAAATTGGACCCTATGAGTTGCGTAACAATTTGATACTGGCCCCGATGGCTGGAGTGACCGACCGCCCCTTCAGGCTGCTGTGCCGTAGTCTGGGCGCAGGCCTCGCAGTGTCGGAAATGATGGCTGCGAATCCGGATCTGCGAGATACCCGAAAATCCAGATTACGTATGGATCACGACGGCGAAGGCGAGCCCATTGCGGTGCAAATCGCCGGCGCTGAGCCGGAGATGTTGGCCGAAGCGGCGAGATACAACGTCGAACATGGCGCGCAAATCATCGATATCAACATGGGTTGTCCCGCAAAAAAGGTCTGTAACAAAGCGGCAGGCTCAGCTTTGTTAAGAGATGAAGCCCTGGTGAAAGATATATTGACGGCTGTGGTAAGCGCTGTCTCTGTGCCGGTGACACTGAAAATACGTACCGGATGGAGCCGGCAAAGCCGGAACGGGGTGACTGTCGCCCGCATTGCGGAAGATTGCGGCATACAATCGCTCGCTGTGCACGGCAGAACCCGCGAGTGCAAATACGAGGGAACGGCGGAGTACGACACTATAGCTGAGATCAAGCAAAGCGTATCCATTCCGGTGGTGGCCAACGGCGATATTACCTGTGTTGAACAAGCCAGGCATGTGTTGGATTACACCGGCGTCGACGCATTGATGATCGGCAGAGGAGCCCAGGGACGTCCCTGGATTTTCCGTGAAATCGAACACTTTATCGCTACCGGAGAGCGCTTACCGGAACCGCCAATGGATGAGATTAAGCAGATACTCATCGGTCATATTAAAGCGTTACACGAGTTTTATGGTGACTACCAAGGCGTCCGCATCGCACGCAAGCATGTGGGCTGGTATCTGCAAACCGCAAATATTGGGGCCATTTTCAAGTCACAATTTAATCGTTTAAACGATGCTCAAGCGCAGCTGGATGAACTCCATCACTTTTTTGAGCATCTGAGTATTGAAGGAGAGGAAAAAGCCGCATGACTACAGAATCTATCGTTACAACAGAAACCGGTTCTGGAGCTAATAAATTACTGACCGTGGAGCAGTCGGCCACTCAAACCATGACTTTGCGCGATAGCGTTGATCAAGCGCTGGCGAACTATTTCGCGCAACTGGACGGAGCTCCCGTCAAAGACGTCTATCAAATGGTGCTTTCCGAAGTTGAAGCTCCCCTGCTTGAGCAGGTGCTGAAATACACCCGCAATAACCAAACCAAGGCTTCTGTCCTGCTGGGCTTGAACCGCGGCACGCTGCGCAAGAAGCTGAAGCAGTACGACCTACTGTAATCGCTGAATCACACATCTTTTAAAAGAGGGCTCGCCGACATTTCTCATCCAACTCTGAAATGTCCGGCACAAGAGCCCTCTTTTGTTTTTTGCACAACAGGCTAAGCTTTTTTACGCTAGGGTCTGTTGGCGTTTCGGTAACTGACCCTGATAATTCTGCACTAAGGCAAGAGATCAACTTATCATGTCCAGCCCAGATAATGTGAAGATCAAACGAGCGCTCATCAGCGTTTCCGATAAATCCGGCATCGTCGAATTCGCCAAGTCCCTGGCTGATCTCGGCGTGGAAATCCTGTCCACCGGCGGTACGTATAAATTATTGCAGCAGGAATCCGTCCCGGTGCGTGAAGTTTCTGACTACACCGGTTTCCCGGAAATGATGGACGGGCGAGTGAAAACATTGCACCCCAAAGTACACGGCGGCATTCTGGGCCGTCGCGGTCAGGACGACGCGGTGATGACGGAGCACGGCATCGCGCAGATCGATCTGGTGGTCGTCAATCTCTATCCTTTCGAAGCCACCATCGCACGCCCTAATTGCTCGCTGGAAGATGCGATTGAGAACATCGACATCGGCGGGCCGACAATGGTGCGTTCTGCGGCGAAAAACCATAAAGATGTAGCGATTGTGGTTAATCCTTCCGATTACAACGACATTGTCGCCGAGTTGCAGGCAAATGGCGGCGCCCTGGCTTTCTCTCGCCGCTTTGATCTCGCCGTCAAAGCGTTTGAACACACTTCCGCCTACGACGGAGCCATCGCCAATTATCTCGGCCTGAAGGTTCAGAGCGAAGAGAGCGCTTATCCTCGCACCCTCAATCAGCAGTTTATTAAGAAGCAGGATCTCCGTTATGGGGAAAATCCTCACCAAAGCGCCGCCTTTTATGTAGAAGCGAATGCGCGCGAGGCCTCTGTCTCCACCGCCACTCAGTTGCAGGGCAAAGAGCTGTCCTATAACAACATCGCAGACACCGACGCTGCGCTGGAGTGCGTGAAGCCATTCGCCGACGCCGCCTGCGTTATCGTCAAGCACGCCAATCCTTGCGGCGTCGCCATTGGCGTAGACATCAAGCAAGCCTACGAACTGGCCTATGCGACGGACCCCACCTCCGCTTTCGGCGGCATTATCGCCTTTAACCGCGAGCTGGACGCCGACACCGCTGAGGCGATCATTTCCCGCCAGTTCGTTGAGGTGATCATCGCCCCCAAAGTCAGCGAGGGAGCCCGTGCAGCACTGTCCGCCAAGACCAATGTCCGGGTGCTGGAATGCGGAGAGTTCCAGGGCGAACGCCTCAGCGCGTTCGACTTCAAGCGCGTCACTGGCGGCCTGCTGGTGCAGGACCGCGATCTGGGCATGGTGAATATGGATGCGCTGAAAATGGTGACGGATCGCGCGCCCACGGAACAGGAACTGAACGACCTGCTGTTCGCCTGGGAAGTCGCCAAGTTCGTAAAATCCAACGCCATTGTTTACGCCAAGAGCGGACGCACGATCGGCATCGGCGCCGGCCAGATGAGCCGCGTATACAGCGCCAAGATCGCAGGTATCAAAGCAGCGGATGAGAACCTGGAAGTCAAAGGCTCGGTCATGGCGTCAGACGCCTTCTTCCCGTTCCGGGACAGCGTTGACGCAGCGGCGGCGGCCGGCATTACGGCGATCATTCAGCCCGGCGGCTCAATGCGCGATCAGGAAGTGATCGACGCAGCCAATGAACACGGCATCGCCATGGTGTTCACCGGCATGCGCCATTTCCGACACTAATTCCGCACCAGCGGCTACCAGCGTCCGAGTAGCCGCTAAACCCCAATTACCGCGGAGCGTCAGGCTCCGCTCGCAAATGTGGAGCAAACAGATGAATGTTTTGGTCATCGGCAGCGGCGGCCGGGAACACGCCCTGGCCTGGAAAGCGGCGCAGGCGGATTATGTAAACACCGTATTTGTCGCGCCAGGTAACGCCGGCACAGCTCTGGAACCCAAACTGGAAAATGTGGCGATTGATGTGCTCGACTTCGATGCGCTGATTGCCTTCGCCAAAGACAACCAGGTGGAGCTCACTATCGTTGGTCCAGAAGCCCCATTGGTGGCGGGTGTTGTAAACCGCTTCCAGGCGGAAGGTTTGCGCATCTTCGGCCCCTCTCAGGGCGCCGCGCAACTGGAGGGCTCAAAGGCCTTCACCAAAGATTTTCTGGCTCGCCACAATATTCCTACCGCCGCCTATCAGAGCTTCACTGAGATTGAGCCCGCTCTCGCCTACCTGCGCGAACAGGGCGCTCCGATCGTGGTGAAAGCGGACGGCCTTGCCGCAGGCAAAGGCGTTATTGTCGCGATGACGCTGGAAGAAGCGGAAGACGCAGTGCGTGATATGCTGGCTGACGCCAAATTCGGCGACGCAGGGCACCGCGTGGTGATTGAAGAATTTCTGGAAGGCGAAGAAGCCAGTTTCATCGTGATGGTGGACGGTAAACACGTGTTGCCTATGGCCACCAGTCAGGATCACAAACGCGTCGGCGACGGCGACACTGGTCCCAATACCGGCGGCATGGGCGCTTATTCTCCCGCGCCAGTCGTCACTGACAGCGTCCATGAGCGCGTCATGCGCGAAGTGATTTATCCCACCGTGCAGGGCATGGCGCAGGAAGGCAACGATTACGTGGGCTTCCTGTACGCTGGCTTGATGATCGGCGCGGATGGCGCGCCTAAAGTCATTGAGTACAACTGCCGTTTCGGCGACCCTGAAACCCAACCCATCATGATGCGCATGCAGTCAGATTTGGTTGAACTGTGCATCGCCGCCACTCAAGGCGCGCTGGACAGCAAAACCTCGGAGTGGGACGCGCGCGCCGCCGTGGGCGTAGTGTTGGCCGCCGGCGGATATCCGGACAGCTATGCGAAAGGCGCCGTAATCTCCGGACTGGAGAACGCAGACCGGGCTGACGCCAAAGTATTTCACGCCGGCACGACCCTGCGCGACGGCCAAGTCGTCACCCAGGGTGGACGCGTACTGTGCGCCACCGCCTTGGGCGCGGATGTCACCGAAGCGCAACGTAAAGCGTATGAACAGGTCGCCCGCATCGACTGGCTGGACATGTACTACCGCAAAGATATCGCTTACCGCGCTATCGCCCGGGAGCAGGCAAACAAAAACGCCTGATTCCCACTTTTTTCGGCGGCGAAAACTCGCCGCCGAATCCCTTCATTTATAAATCCGTCACGTTTTCCGCCACTTAACGAATACTCCTGCCGCATTCGCATAACAACGGGGCCGCCGGCTCATTTTTCACGCCCGTGAGCCTTGGATATATTGAGTAAGCTGACCTATTCTTTTGAGACCGACTGAGAGATTTCAGGGCTTATAAGGACCAAGATGGATGCCGAAAAATACAAGGAACAGCGGGCGTCTGCGCCAACCGCAGGCCCACGCCGGGCCCAGATCTGACAAAGCCCTTCCCAGCGGGCGGCGCGCCATAAAAGGTCCCTTTCTCGCCGTTCCTCATGAAGCCCGATTTCAGTACATCCTCGACGACATTCCCGAATTGATATGCCGCTGGAAACCGGACGGAACCATCACTTATGTGAATTCGCAATATTGCCGCTACTTCGGGTCTTCCAGAGACGCCTTGATTGGAAAATCGATCTTCACCTTGTCGCCCCCTGAAGAACGCAACGTGATTCATGAACAAATGCGCCGGATTACTCAGTCCTCCCCTGTCAGCCAGCAAGAACGCAGAGTTATCGACGGGCGCGGAGCCCAGCGATGGTTGCTTTGGACGGACCGAGGGATTTTTGACTCACAAGGGCGACTGCTGGAGTTTCAATCCATCGGTCGCGACATCACTGACAGCCGGGAAACCAATGAACAGATAGGCTCCATGGCCAGTCTGGCGACCTTAAGCCCCCACCCGATCATGCGCGCAACCAGCAATGGAGCGATTATCTACGTCAATTACGCTGCGGCGGAATTTCTCAAGCTGTGGGGAACCGCCATCGGCGAATCGATTCCCTCATCCTGGTCCGCCGCCCTGCACAAGGTGATCAAATCAGGAGACACGGCGACGCTGGAGCTGGAGCGCAACAATCGACACTTTCTTCTGACTCTATCCTGCGACCGACCGTCCTCCTCTCGGGAGAAAGTCGCCAATATCTATGTCACGGATATCAGTCAGCAAAAACAAAATGAAGTTGCGCTGCGCCAGAGTGAAAACCGGCTTGGCGCTCTCGTTTCAGCTGAAGCGGACAGTATTCTGGTGATTGACGACGCGGGCGTCATTCGCTTCGCCAACCCGGCGGCGGAGCGTATTTTCGGCAAGCCCAAAGAGATGTTGATCGGTCAGTCATTCGGCTTCCCTTGCCTGATAGGCGATTACGCTGAAGTCGAGTTTCCCAGAGGCGGCAAGCGTATCGCGGAAATGAGAGCGCAACCGTTACCCTGGAACGATATCCAGGCGCATCTGATTACTTTGCATGACGTGACGGATCACCGTAAACGAGAACACCTGTTGCAGCGTCGTAACCGCACGCTGGCGGTGCTCACCGCCTGCGACCACCACTTGGTCAGAGAGAATGACGAAAGGCATTTAATTGAGTCCTTCTGTCGTCAGTTGGTTGGCGTGGGTCGCCATCAAACCGCCTGGTTTGGATGGGTCGATGACGGGCGGCTGGACACCTCAGGCAATGTCATATTGGCCGGAAACGAGACGCCCTTTTTATTGATGAAGGAGCGACTGCGACTGGCGCTGGCTGAGAATGATCCCGTTATCCGCGCGCTTCGCGAGGACAGCTCTGTGACGCAATATAACCTGACAGATCTCTATGGACTCCCCGCCAACACGGACAACCCGCTCTTGTGCCAGTCCATGATCGCCTTACCCGTGGGCAAGTCCCCCGAAACGCTGGGGGTCATGGTCATTTATTCGGAATATGCGGAAGCTTTCGACCATGAAGAGATTGAGTTGCTTGAACAGCTCGCGGATGACCTCTACTACGGTGTTGTCTCCCTGCGCACCCGGCATGCCCGGGAAAAGGCGGAAGAATCGCTGCGCTTGCGCAATCGCGCAGTAGAGTCCACCCCCAACGGCATCCTGATTCTCAATGCGCGCCGCCCTGATCTGCCGCTGGTCTATGTCAACCCCGCATTCGAGCGTATTACGGGATATAGCAGCGATGAAGTGTTGGGGAAGGGCCCGTTTTTTCTACAAAGCGATGTTGATGAAGAGCGCCGCAGAGAATCTCTGCACTTTCTGATTCGCAACCGGGAGGAAGGCTGCGTTCTGTTGCGCAATAAACGCAAAGACGGTTCACAATTCTGGAATGAGCTGCATATTGCGCCAGTCTACGATGACCGGCGCATGCTTACCCATTTTGTCGCCGTGATCAACGACGTCACGGAAAGCCGGCATTATCAGGAACAACTGGAGTACCAGGCCACCCATGACGACCTGACCGGCCTGCCCAACCGCAACATGATGCGCGACCGCCTGGGTCAGGAGCTGTGGCGCGCCGCCCGCAACAAACACAAAGTGGCGATTGTATTTCTGGATATTGACCAGTTTAAATTGATCAATGACAGCCTCGGTCATAACGCCGGCGACGCCATGCTGAAGGTAATCGCCAAGCGACTCACCGGCATGGCCCGCGCCAGCGATACCGTTGTGCGCTATGGCGGCGACGAGTTCGTCATCATACTTCCAGATATCTCGCCGCCAGAGAAAGTCGCCAGCTTCATTTCCCGTCTTATGGATGTGATCGCGCAGCCCATTCAACTGGATCATCGCGACATTCGGGTTTCCGCCAGCATCGGCGTCAGCATCTACCCTCAGGATGGCGATCACCCCGAAGTCCTGATAAAAAACGCGGATATCGCCATGTATCTGGCCAAAGAAGAGGGCCGCAACCGCTTCCACTTCTTTACTGAAGACCTCAACAAAACCGCGATGGAGCGCCTGGATCTGGAAGTGCGCCTGCGCGCCGCCTTGGAGAAACAGCAGTTTCATTTGGAATATCAGCCTCAAGTTGACCTGCGTAGCGGCGTCATCACCGGCGTCGAAGCGCTGTTGCGCTGGCATGAACCAGAGCTCGGCGACATCCCGCCCGGAAAGTTCATCCCCATTGCAGAGGAAACCGGTCTTATCGGCGCCATTGGAGAATGGGTATTGCACGCCGCCTGCGTTCAAGCCAAAGCCTGGTCTGACTTGGTCGCACATCCATTGACCATGTCCATCAACCTGTCTGCGAAGCAACTGACCATGGCGCGTTTCGAAAGCGCCCTGCACAGCATTCTCACTGACACCGGCGTGGACTGTCGCCATATCGAGATCGAACTGACGGAAAGCGCCATCATGCGCAACGTGGACGAAATGCGCGAGCGTCTGAATATCTTGAAGGAACAGGGACTCAAACTGGCGGTGGACGACTTCGGCGTCGGTTATTCCAGCTTCAGCCATCTGCGCAGTTTCTCCTTTGACCGGCTCAAACTTGATATCACTTTCGTCCGCGATATCACTACCGACCCCAATACCGCCTCCATCGCCCGCACCGTCATGTCGATGGCTAGAACCATGCATATGCAAGTGGTGGCGGAAGGCATCGAAACGGAAGCTCAGTTGCGCTATCTGCAACGACTGGGGTGTGACGTCGGCCAGGGTTTTTTCCTGGGACGACCGGCCTGCGCGCCGAATATCGAAGCGTTGCTCGCCAGCCCCCGTATTCGCTCTGTGCGTCCTCCCCCTTCCACCGCCGCCCGCAACCTGCTGGTGCTGGATGACGAGATGAACGTGGGTAGCGCCATCAAGCGATTGCTGCGTCATCAGTTCAACGTGTTCCACGCCACCACGTCGCGGCAAGCGTTTGACATCATGGCGCGCACTCCAATTCAGGTCGTTATCTCCGATCAGCGTATGCCGGACATGTCAGGGACCGAGTTTCTGAATCGGGTGAAAGAGCTGCACCCCAACGCAATCCGCCTGATTCTCACCGGCTATGTAGATATGGAGACCATCACAGAAGCGGTAAACAAAGGCTGGATATTCAAGTTCCTTACCAAGCCCTGGCAGGATGACAAACTACAGCAAGTCGTGACGGAAGCCTTTGAGCAATACGAAAAAGAACACCAGACGCGACTGTTGGACACAGCGAGCGGAGTCAGCGATGCAGCCCGGGCCTGACTCATCACCGCTTGAGCTGACGCTCTATGTGCAATCCGCGTCTAAAGTATCAATGAATGCGATCCGCGCAGCCCGTCACCTTTGCGAAAATGTACTGGCGGGCCGCTGCGCTCTGCACATCGTCGACCTCGATCAAAACCCTCAGACCGCCGAGCATGACGCCGTGCTGGCGACGCCGACCCTGGCCTGGGGAAGTCGACGCATTATTGGCGACCTGTCCGACAGCGCCAGGGTGTTGGAACTACTAGATTTGGCCGCGCTCTAATCGCAGCGTCGGAACTTACTCATCCTCCAACGCGTCCATCTGCTCCTGATAGGCTTTACGCTCTTTGATTTCCGCCAGCAGATAGGCGATGACGCAGTCATGGGTGCCAGGAAATTCTTCCTTTATCGTCAGCAGATAGCCTTTGGCCAGATCCAGGTTGCTCTCTCGACGGCGCATATAAGCCACGGCGACGTGATACAAAGCGTGGGAGCGTACATCCGCCGTTTGGGTCTTGTCGTTGTATATGTCCAGCAACAGCTCAATCGCCTGATCGAGACCATGAGGAGGCCGGCTTTTCACGAACTCAATGATTTCCGGGCTGATGCGGTACTGCTGGCGCGGGCAGTCGACCCTTTCGAATTCTTCCTGATATTTGGCGTATCCCTCTTTCACCGCATGGACGAAGTCATGTTTTTGCTCCGTGCGTTTGACGATAGCCACATCCGTCGCCACCGCCGCAGCGCCGGCCCAGCATCCCGCCAATCCCAGGCAGATCAGCGCGAGCCCCAGTCCCGAAAGCAGTTGTCTCAGCATAATATCCCTCGCAGTCTTTGTAGGCAGTTCTTATAGATAGATTTTCTAGAAAGCTTTATGGATAGCCATTGCGCTCAAAAAGCCATCGGTAGGCGTTTTTCGAGATCATACTGAATTCCGCGACTATTTCAGTGACATTCCGCTACTTATCTGATTTCGGGCAATTTTCTCCTGTGCCGGCGTCGATGCTTTGAGCTTCGCAAAGGTACAGAAGCTATGGCCAAGCCGTCGACGCAACCGCTATGATAGTGAGCGTTTTTACTCAGGGAACGCACAACCATGTATGACAGCCTGCCTTTATTGAGCTCCGAGGAAGAAAAATCCGCTCACTACCAACACACCCTGCGGGCGATCCGTCACGCGATTGAGGGAGAAACGGACTGGACGGCGATTCTTTCCACTGTTGTCTGCGAACTTCATCATCGCTTCGAATATTTTCACTGGACCGGTTTTTACCGCGTCGTGGCTCACGAGTTAATGAAAGTGGGCCCCTATCAGGGCGGCCACGGCTGCCTTACCATTCCGTTCAGCCGCGGCGTGTGCGGCGCCGCCGCCCGTGAACAGAAAGTACAGTTAGTGCCGGACGTTAATAAGTTTCCCGGCCATATCGCCTGCTCCAGCACAACGCAAAGTGAAATCGTGCTGCCTTTATTCAACGCCAATGGCGACGTCGCCGCGGTGCTCGACATCGATTCCGACCATATCGACGCTTTCGACGCCGTCGATGAGCGCTTTTTGGCGGAGCTGCTGACCGATCTGATCCCCCTGGCTCCGTCCCCCTTGTTCTGAGCCCGCGAAACACAAGGCCTTCGGGGTTAAACCGAGGGCTGCTAAAGGTCCTTTCTGTACTCCTCACCGCCGCCATAACAGAATCTGCGTCGACAATCTGTATCCCTGCAAACGAGCACAATCTGTGGCTTATCGGCGATTTAACGCTCCCCGTACAATAAAGATCCTCAATTCAATAAATTAATGCCGCTTCGGCGATAGAGACAACATGCAGGCCACCTATATCCCTTATCTTTTTGTCTTGTTGTGGGCGACCGGGTTCGTCAGCGCCAAATGGGGCCTGCCTTACGCCGAGCCCTTCACCTTTCTTAGCCTGCGCATGTTGCTGGTTGTGCCTCTATTCGCGCTCCTGGCGATCACTATGAAGCGCCCGCGGCTTAACGCCGAGCAGCGCCGCCAGCAGATGATTACCGGCATCGGCACTCATGGTCTCTACCTCGGCGGCGTGTTCTACGCCATTGCGGCGGGCATGCCGGCAGGCATCGTCGCTCTGATTGTCGGCGTGCAGCCTTTGCTGACCGCACTGGTCAGTTGGCCTTTGGGAATTGGCTCGCCCTTACGCCCTTTACAGTGGATCGGCGTGATGCTGGGACTGGCGGGATTAGGCGTAGTGGTGCTACAAGGCGGAAAACTATCCGGACATATCACCGGCTCAGGCCTGGGCGCCAGCATCATCGCCCTGCTGGGCATATCCGGATCAACGCTTTGGCAGTCAGTCAAAGGCGGCAAGACGGATCTGATCGCAGGGGGCTTATGGCAATATATCGCCGCGCTGATCATGTTCCTGATCGCCGCCTTCACGCTGGAAAGCCGTGAGGTGCAATGGAATCCCAACTTTATCGGCGCCTGGATGTGGTCCGTGTTCGTGCTATCGCTGGCGGCGGTATTGTTATGGCTGTATATGCTGAAAATCGGCGAAGCCACCAAAGTGACGCAGTATCTCTACCTGACGCCGCCTACCACAGCAGTTATGGCTTACTTATTATTTGACGAGCCCTTAACTCTGCAGACCGGTTTGGGCGTCGCGCTGGTAGTGGCCGGGCTGTATTTGGCGCGACGCGGCGCTATGGCGGGCAAGCCGGCGCTGTCAAAGGCCTGAAAACTCTCTGAGAGATTAAATATCTTCATCCGTCGTGAGGCGGTTACGTCCGTTGTCCTTGGACTCGTACAACAGGACGTCCGCCCGCCGGATCAGATTGTCCAGTGAATCCCCCAGAACATCCGTGGCGCCGATGCTGACCGTCAGGCGCAGGTGATCGGAAAGAAATGGGATAGGGGTCTGTTCGACTTTGTGTCGGAACGACTCCAGCATTGGCGATACTTTATCGATACGCATGCCGGGAAACAGCACGCAGAATTCCTCGCCGCCAAAACGAGCCGCCAGAAAATCTCCAAAGGTTTCCCCTATCATCTCGGCGAAAGCGCAGATAGCGCGGTCCCCAGCCTCGTGTCCATAGGTGTCATTGATGCGTTTGAAGTGGTCGACATCTATCATCGCCGCGGTCAACGGCTCGCCATTCTCCTTAGCGACCCGATACAGCTCCTTGGCGGCGCTAAACAAGTAGCGCCGGTTATACATACCGGTCAGATAATCCCGATTGGCCGCATTGTTCAAAGCCTGAATATTCTCCATGGCTTCGATGTTATGCATGATGCGACAGTGGAATTCCTCGTGAAAAAACGGCTTCATCAGAAAGTCATTGGCGCCGTTCTTGATGAACTTGGCGGATAGCGTGGCGCTGCCATACCCTGACAGACCAATGATAACCAGGTCCTTCTTGTCATATTCCCTGCGCAACGCCCGAGTTAGCTCGAAGCCATCCATTTCCGGCATGTTATAATCGGAAATCAGCATTTTGATCTCCGGGTCCGCCTTGATCATTTCCAACGCTTCACGCCCATGTTTAGCCAGCTGCACCTGATAAAGATGCGTGCCCAGCAGTTGCCGCACGTACTGCCGCGACGTGTCGGAATCATCCGCCACCACCACTTTGATGTTGCGATTACGCAGCAAACGGCGGATCAGACGGGTGACGTACTCGTAGGAATAACGACTTTCTTTGACGACGTAATCAACGATTGGTTTTTGCAGGATAGTCTCGCGCTTACCTTCATCGTAGGTGGCGGTGAGCACGATACAGGGCAGCTTTTTCGAAAGCACGTAATCCAGCACCTCGCCATTGGGCGCGTCAGGCAGATGCAGGTCCACCACCGTCACGAAATAAGCGCCAGGATCTTTTTCCAGAAACTCCTTAGTCTCCTGCAGCGTCCCTGCGCTATCGCAAGGCAGGCCAAGCTCGGTCTTGATCAGGTGACGCAACACTTTTGTGATCATCACACTGTCTTCAATCAGAAGAATTCGTTCATTCATGCCAGAGTGTATCTTTGCGGCTGCTCGCCAAGAGAGTCGGAAGAGTCTAATCTACATCCTGTCTTTTAAGATTAGTTGAAGCGCACCGCGCGGCAAGTAATTATGACACCCTGGCTCATTCCGCCTGACGGGGCATCAGTGCGTCCCCACCTGCGATCAGCCAGTGACTCGCCAGGATCTAATAGAACATCCGGCCAATTGGCGTTAAAAAGTGCTTCTGCTAGCCTGCCCCAACTTACAATAATCCTATTGATCTGCTTGGCTAAAACTCAACAATCCGGCATAGGACGTCCATGCGAACCAATACAAACATCATCTGTCTGGCTGCGGCCGTCATCGGTCTTCAGGGATGCGCAGGCCTTTCCGGCCCTGCGACCTCAAGCGCCAACCCGTTGGCCTTTTCCGCCCCTGCAGCAGGAGAGACCAAAGCCGCCGCTATCCCTGTCATCACCCTTTTCTTTAACCAAGCGCTGGATCCTTCCAGCGTCGACGCGAGCGTTATCGAGTTGAAACTCGATCCCACGCGGATCATTGATATCGCCGAGCGTGAGTACGACGCCCAGGCCAACGTATTGACGTTGCGTCTATCCATGCCTATGCCGCTGGCGACGCATGTCGCGTTAAGCGTGAGCGGCCTGAAAAATGAAAAAGGACAATCTGTCAGCGCCATCGATCTGTCCTTCACCACCGACGATACTTACCGCTATCGCGGCATCGAATTCCAGGAGGGCCGCATCACTGGGTATTTCGAGGAATGGAGAGAATCTCGCGAAGGCGAGGAGGTTAACTATAACGTTAATTATATAAACTCAGGTTCGGATCAGGTTTGGTTCACCGGCGATGATGAAATCAGTCGCTATGTTCGCACCCGTTCGACTGCGGAAGGCGCCCTGGAGGCGACCTTTGTCGCGCCGGGCGCTGACGGAGTGTGGCTCACCGAAGATGACGTTCCGGACAGCTACACCCGCCTTCGTTCTTCCGACACGCTATACCAGTCTGCGCTATATCAAGGCCCTGGCCCCGACGGTGTCTGGTTCACCGACGACGACGCTTCTGACAATTGCGCTCTGCAAAGTTCCGAAGGCGACGAGGAACAATCCGTCACCGTTTACAAACGCAGTCGCCAAGGCGCAGATAATCAATGCTTCACCGCAGACGACGTCATCCTTGAAGTGAATCGCGACGAGCAGAAATCCCAAGGCGATAAGGTTCGCACCGTCAGTTGGGTGTACAGTCATCCCGGCCCCGATGGCGTGTGGGAAACGGCGGACGACCAAGTCAGCGCTTTCAGCGTGTCCGACTATGACGACAAGAGCAGCGCCGTCGCCAATTACGCCTCCCCCGGTAAGGACGGCGAATGGCTCACGCAGGACGACCGCCTGAGCGATTACAGCATCACCACCACCCAGGACGGACTTACCCGCACGGCTTACTACCGCGACCCCGGTTATGATGGCCTGTGGCGCACTGCTGACGATATTCCTTTCGGTTACTCCGAGGAGCGCAGCGACGCAAACGCTCACAATATCTACAGCAAAGAAGTGAATAATCCCGGCCCTGACGGAGTCTGGTTCACTCAGGACGATTTACTGGCCAGTCACGCCAAGAGTGAAAACGATGAGAACGGCAATTTCAGCCGCTGGATCAACTACAGCTCCACAGGCCCTGATCGTGAGCCCTTCACCGATGACGACCTGATTAACGAGTACTACACTTCCACAACCAGCGCCGACCGGGAAAGCATCGAAGAAGCCGGTTTTCGCGCGCCGGGAGCGGATGGCGTGTGGTTTACTGCGGACGATACGCCAACGACATTGTCCAGACGCTGGGAGCGACAGGATGAGGAGACTCAGCGCAGCCTGAGCGCCACCTACAATACGCAAACCGCCGCCACCATAGGACAAATCAGCGATGACGCCATCACTTACTACAGCGTCAGTGAATCGCAAGCGGGGTATTACATGGACGCCAGCTATCAATCCCCTGGCCCGGACGGACAGTGGCTGACCGCCGACGATACGCCGGCCTCCATGACGCTGAACTACTCCGACCCGCAAGAGTGACGATCCTCGCTCCGGCGGCGCAACGCCGCCGGATAATTTCAGATTGATGTCGCCGCGCGACCGCATTAAAGTAGTCCGGTGTCAGATTTACTTAGCGTTTTATTCTCGTGCCGAATTTTTCATTCCTGCTCAAACGAAAGACTGGGAAACCGGGGTTCCACCTTGCGGCCGGGATTTGCGCATGCAAATAAAATAATTCCTGGGGAATCCATGAAAAAAAACCGGTCGCGATCGCTTCGCCGCCGGTTTTTTTTTGCCCGTAACCCAGATACGTCAATTCTATTGCCAAGGAGTTAATTTATGTTTCGTGGTTCCTTAATCGCCATGATAACGCCATTCATCAACGGCCAAGTGGACGAGAAGGCGCTAGCCGGCCTTGTCGACTGGCAAATCAAACATGGCGCTCACGGCTTGGTCCCAGTGGGCACGACAGGCGAGTCACCTACTTTGACGGAAGAGGAACACAAACGGGTGGTGGCGCTGGTGGCGGAGCAGACGCATGGCCGGGTTCCGGTGATCGCCGGCGCCGGCTCCAACAATCCGGTGGAGGCGGTGCGTTATGCGCAACACGCGCAACAGGCGGGTGCAGATGCAGTGCTTTGCGTCGCAGGATATTACAACCGCCCATCGCAGGAAGGTTTGTACCAGCATTTCAAAATGGTTCATGACGCCATAGATATTCCCATCATTGTCTACAACATTCCTCCTCGGGCGGTTGTGGATATTAAGCCGGAAACCATGGCGAAGCTGGCGGAATTGCCGCGCATCGTCGGAGTGAAAGACGCAACCACGGATTTGGCCCGTATCAGCCGCGAGCGCATGCTGATCGATAAGCCCTTCAGTTTTCTTTCCGGCGACGATATGACCGCCATCGCTTATAACGCCAGTGGGGGGCAAGGCTGCATCTCGGTTTCCGCCAATATAGCGCCGGCCCTGTACGGTCAAATGCAAACCGCCACTCTGCAAGGCGACTTCCGCGAAGCCCTACGTATTCACGACTTGCTGGCGCCTCTACACGAAGCGTTATTTCGTGAACCCAGTCCTGCCGGAGCCAAGTACGCCGCTTCGTTGTTAGGACTTTGCAACGAAGAATGCCGCTTACCCATCGTTCCGTTAAGTGAGCAAACGAAATCGGATATCAAGAATGTAATCAATGAGTTATACAGTTAGTTCAATAATCGTACAATTAAGCGTCTAATACCAAATGGTAATATCGTCGAGGAAATATTCGCGTTAAGAATATCCCTACTGATACGGATAAAAAATACAAGCAGTAAACTCCTACCGTCTCAATATCAGGGCTAACGCGCCGCGAGACGACAAAGTTTAAAATGAAATATTTATTTCAATGATTGTGTTTTGGAATGGCAGTGGTATTTTAAACTTCTCCTACCGCCTCTCCAGCAGGTCCCGGAAGTACTGACCTGCAGTATTAGTGGGTATATCGAGATTAAGGACGCCCATCGTTACGGAGTCGTAACATGGGCCCGCCGCTGCGGAGTGTTCCGTTGCGGCTTTCAGAGATCTATGGAAATCCTGAAAGAAGGACTTTGTAATGGACTTTCGACTCGATGATGAGCAGCTCGCTCGTGTCTCCCACGTGCGGGAATTCGCTCAACAAGTACTTTCGGAGTCGGCTCGGCGACGTATTGCAGAATCCGCGTTTGATCGCGAACTCTGGAACCGGGCTGCGGATTTGGGGCTGTCCGGGCTCCCTATCCCCGAACAATGGAGCGGCTCCGGTTTCGGCGCCCTGGACACCATGCTGACAGTGGAAGCTCTCGGTTTCGGCTGCACGGACATGGGTCTTGTCTTCTCACTCTGCGCGCACATGTTCGCCTGCGCAGTTCCTATCTGGCGTTACGGCGATGACGCCCAACGCCAACACTACTTACATCGCATATCCAAAGGCGAGCTTATCGCCGCCAACGCCATCACCGAACCGGAATCCGGCTCAGACGCTTTCGCCATGCGCGCCAGCGCCACCCGGGACGGCGACACTTATATCCTGCGCGGAGAAAAGTGCTTCGTCACCAATGCCCCGGTGGCCGACCTGTTCCTGATATACGCCAAGACTGATCCCAGTCAGAGCTTTTTCGGGGTCAGCGGCTTCCTGGTTCCCCGGGATACGCCAGGGCTCTCCGTGACCGATGGCGGCTCCAAAACCGGCTTGTGCACCAGTCCATGGGGCTCGCTGTACATGGACGACTGTCGCATTCCCGCTTCCGCCCTGCTGGGTGAAGAAGGCGGTGGCGCGCCGATGTTCCATGACTCGATGATCTGGGAGCGCGGCTGTCTGTTCGCCGCCTATGTCGGAGCCATGGAGCGCGCGCTGCAACAAAGCATCGACCACGCCCGCAACAGAAAGCAGTTCGGCCAGCCTATCGGCCGCAACCAGGCTGTCTCGGACCGGCTGGTGGATATGAAGTTGCGTCTGGAAACCTCCCGGCTCTTGCTGTATCGGGCTGGCTGGCTATACGACCAGGGCGAGCCCTACGAGGAAGCTATCGCCCTCAGCAAACTGTGGATCTCTGAGTGTTCCGTGCTAAGCGGACTGGACGCCATGCAGGTCTTCGGCGGAACCGGCGTTTCCAGCGCCGCCGGCGTCGACCGGCTGCTCCTGGATTCCCTGCCATCGAGAATATTCTCGGGGACCTCTGAGATTCAGAAAGAGCTGATAGCCAGGCATATGGGATTGCGCTGACGCGATATTTCATACGGTCTAAAAAGGAAAAAACGGGAAAGGAAGTCTGTAGCAGCCTGTTCGGCTGATTTGCCTGCATTACCCCGTCACCTGAGTTTTGAAAGCCTTTATCGGCTTTCAGGGGCGGCTTTTGCCTTTTGAAAAGCGCAAGCGCGGCAACGCCCCTCGCCAAACTAATAACCAAGAGCCCGCACTCATACGGGTCATAAGACAGCGAGCAGAGCAGATCCAATGAAAATAGTTAAGATTCTCAGATACTTATTTGGCGCCCTCTATGTCATGGCGGGCATCGCCAAGGCGTTTCCCCAAATCGAAGATGTCGGCGTCACGCTCCAAAGAGCCGCCGCCGCCAACCAGGGCACCTGGCTGGCCGGTCTCAGCGAGTGGCTGGCGGCTCATGTCCAGTTAATGGCTTGGGTCAGTGGCGTTGCGCTGCTCGCATCCGGTCTTTGTTATTTATTCAATCGCTTGCTGGTTCCCGCAGTCATCGGCCAGTGCGTCATGTTGGCGGGCTTCGTCACCATACTTCACCGGGCGTTTCCACAGATTGTATTCGTGGATTTGATCTTTCTGGTTGTCGCCCTGCTTGTCCTGTGGGAATCCGTTAATCAGAAGAAGTCTCAGTACGCCATGTCCCACTATTAATCCGACGGACAAATAGCGCCCCTCTATTTGTCTTTCATCAACAGGATCAGCGTATGTCAGGCCTTGACCGGACTCATTTCAACTAAAACAACGGAAAGGTAGGAACAGATGGAATCACAAGACAACTCACAGTATGCAGGCGAAGCGCCCGTATTCCCCAGCAAAGACTTTGAATGCAATCAAGGCTCCTTTGACGAGACGGATGCCTCTTCCCCGCAACACGCCGGCGATTATGACGTTATTGTCGTCGGCGGCGGCATATCCGGACTGTCTTCCGCCTGGAAGCTGCGTGAGCGCAGGTTACTGGTGCTGGATCAACGGGATCGTTTCGGCGGCGCAGCGCGCCTGGAGCAGCGCGATGGACTGTTATACGCCAGCGGCGCCTCCTGCTTTCAATTGCCCACTGGCGACAACGAAGTCTCCCACCTGCTGCAGGACCTGGACTTGTGGAACCAATGGCGCTCCACTGCGGAAGACACCCTGGTCATTTTTGACACCAAACGCCTGATGAAGGGCCTGGGTGAGGTCACCGCCGCCTTACTGAAACAGCCCAAAGAATTACTTAAACCCGCAGTCTGGGGACTGACCGCCAACCTGTTGTACAGCGCCATGTCCGGCAAACCTTTCATCTCCGCGGAGAAGAAGTTGGGCGATCCCATGTTCGCCGAATTATTCCAATATCTTAATCGTTTCACTCCTGATTCCGGCAAACACCCCGCGATGCCTTGGCGGGAGGGCTGCGACTGGACGCGGGAGGAGATGGAGTTGTTCGACTCCGTTTCTCTACATGATTTGCTGTTCGATCCAGCCACGCGCCGCTCCCTGCCGCAGCACCTCGTTCCCAGGCATCGCTTTGGCTCATTGGTGAAAGACGCCGTGGAAACCACGCTGCGCGTAGAGTGCCTTGCCATAAAGGATGTTTCCGCCTACGTCGGTCTGCATTTCCTGGTGGGATATCTTTACCGTCCTCTGGTCACTTTTCCCGGCGGAAACGGCTACATTGCGGATCGCATACGTCAGCGCCTGATGAGTACCGGCTCCTGTAAATTCAAGGCAGGATCCAGAGCCTATTCCATCACTCAGAACCAGGAAGGCGTAAAAGTCTGTTTCCAGCAGGAAGGAAAAAACTATTACGCCAACGCCAAGGCGCTGATCTGGGCCGGCGCCAAACACGCCGCCGTATCGGTCGTGGATGAGTTGCCCCCACAGCAAATAGCCGCCATCGCGGAAATCGAACACCGGGATTACGCCATCGCCGGGGTGTACTTGAAGAAAGCGGCGCTGACCAATTACTTCGGCGGCTACGTCATCGAAGGCGATATCGGCGGTCGCTACCCTAACAGCTGGTGCCGCAGCGGCGTCTGCCTGGCGGCGAACTGGAAAGACCCGTCCTACGCTGGCGACCTCGGCGTACTGACACTGCTGAAGCCCATTTCCGGCGCCGCCGACCAAGGCAAATTGGACAAAGCCGACTTCCGCAGCCTACAGCAAACCGCCTACGGCGAGGTGCGCGACATGCTGATCGCCACCGGTCACTCCCCTGACCTGATTGAAGACATCAAATTATGGCGCTGGCCCGGCGGCCTGGTGGTATCCAAAGTAGGCCAAATGAAACATGACGTATTCACCAACGCCTCACAGCCCGTCGGCGCGGTGTTCTTCGCCAATCAGGACAGCGTCGGCATGGGCAATATGGAAAGCGCTATCTGGGCCGGCTGCCATGCCGCGGATCAGGTGCGTCAACACATCCGTTCACATAGCAGCGTCGTTTCCCATATCGGCGACTATGCAGCGACCCAGAGCTAAGACGCCAATCAAGGAAAGGGAACAGACATGACTTACGATTCGCACATTGTTGAAGTCTCCGGACAACAGAAATCCAACACGCACAGCCTGGGAGGCAAGGCCAGCTCGCTTAATACGCTGGCGGCGGCGGGGTTCCCCGTCCCCAGGGCGTATTGCCTGACCGTGGACGCTTACGCCTCTTTCCTGCAGGAGTCAGGACTGGAGCAATGGATCAGCGGGCTGGAGCAATGGGACGCCAGCGCTTTTACGCAAATCCGCCAGCGTATCGAAGATACGCAACTACCCTCTTCGTTACGCCAGGCGATCATCGGCGCGTACAAGGACATCGGAGCCGAGCGCGTGGCGGTGCGCTCTTCCGCCATCAGCGAGGACAGTGAAGAACACTCATTTGCGGGCCAGTACGACACCTATCTGCATGTAGAAAACGAAGAGACTCTGGTGGACTGCGTAAAGCGTTGCTGGGGGTCATTCTGGACGGAACGCGCCCACGCCTATGAAGGCCGCCAGGATCAGCGCCGTAGCAACGACGCCAACGCCCCCAAACAAGGCATCGCCGTGGTGATTCAGGCCATGATCGACGCAGACGCCGCCGGCGTACTGTTCACCGCAGATCCCCTGAACGGCGACCCGCAACGTACGGTCATCGAGTCCTGCTGGGGGCTGGGCGAAGGCGTGGTTTCGGGTCAGGTGACCACCGACACATTCGTCGTCGACAATCAGAAAATGGAGTTGCTGGAGCAAACCCTGCGGGAAAAGCCAGTGATGTCCACCCGCGCGGAGAACGGCGGCGTCTGCCTGCGCAAAACTGCGGCGGAGAAAATCTGCGCCCCCACCCTCAACGAAAATGAAGCCTTGGCCTTGGCCGGTTACGCTAACGCCATCCGCAGCCACTATGGACGAGAAATGGACATTGAGTGGGCGCTGAAGGACGGCAAGATCTGGATTCTGCAGGCCCGCCCCATTACCGTCACGCCCACCCGCAGCGACAACCAGCTGTTTGCGGACGCTGATGAAAGCAACGGCTATATACGCGATAACGCTTTGTTCTCGCGCATGGATACCGGTGAGATCGTCACCGGACTGATGACGCCGCTGGGGCTGTCGTTCTGCCGCTTTTATCAGCACAACGTGCATGGCCCCGCAATCAAAACCATGGGGTTACTGGATATCGGCGACTCTCAGCATTACATGGGGTACTTGCAGGGGCATGTGTATCTCAATATTTCCGCGTCGGCGATGCTGCTCACCCAGTGTCCTCCCACCCGGGATCCGTTGAAGTTCACCAAGCGTTATTCTACTGAGGAGGTGGACCTGAACTTCTACACCAATCCTTACGGTAAAGCGCCGCAAGGTCTGCAATATCTCAAAAGCGCGGGCTATTGGACGCTGTATCAAGTGCGCAACCTGGTGACTGCGGAGCGCACCGTGCGCGAGATGATCTCATTGCGCAAGCGAGAGACCGAACGCTTTCTGAAGCTGAATCTCAGCACTATGTCGCTGAGCGAACTGAATGAGGAAATGCAACGTATCGACCGTTACTTCCTGGAATCCTGCGCCGCCTATATGCCGTTCTTTCTGCAGTCGTTCGCGCTGTACGACGCCCTCGCCGAACTCTGTGAGAAGTGGCTGGGCGACACCGGCAAAGGGTTACAGAATCGCATCAAAGCGTCTCTCAGTAACCTGCGCACCATCGAGGTGACCCGCAGCGTCTGCGACCTGGCGGCCTCCGTCCAACGTTCCAGCCACTTGCGTCAACTGGTTCTGGAAACGCCTTTGGAACAATTGGCGCAGACGCTGCAGAACGACGACGAAGGCGCGCGCTTCTGGAACAATGATTTCATGGCGTTCCTGCGCGACTATGGCGCCCGCGGCCGTCAGGAGTTTGAACTCAGCATACCCCGTTGGGCCGACGATCCCAGTTACCTTCTACAGGTGATTCGTATGTACCTGACCAGCGACGTGCAGTTGGAGTCGCGGCTGGAGGAAATCGACCGCAAACGGGAGGACGATACCCGCACCCTGCTGTCCGGACTGCCGTTGCGCATTCGCCTGTTGTTCAAGTTCGTCATCTCCACCTACGCCAAAATGGCGGAGCGACGCGAAGCCACCCGGCCCACTTATATCGCGCAAACCTGGTTCTACCGCAAAATCATCGTCGAAGTGATGCGTCGCCTCAGCGCGGAGAAAGTGCTGAAAATGGAGGACTTACCTTACATCGACTTCAACGAGCTGCGCGATTACGTGGCGGGAAGAAAACCCGCGCAACAGGCGTTCTCCGCAGAGCTGATTGAGCGAAACCGCCGCAGTCACCTGCTAAACCAGCGTCTGCAGGAACCGCCCATGGCGATTGTCGGCGGGCATACGCCCCAGCGTGAAACCGCAGAAACGGCGCCGACGGACGACAACCAAGTTTTCCAGGGCATTGGCGCCAGTCCCGGCGTCGCCATGGGGCGCGCCCGCGTCATCACTGACCTGCCGCGACAGGCGGAGGAGTTTCAGCAGGGCGAGATACTGGTGGCCCGCTTCACCGACGCTTCCTGGACGCCACTGTTCGTGCTCGCCGCCGGCGTCGTCGCCGACGTGGGATCAATGTTGTCGCACAGCTCCATCGTATCCCGGGAATTCGGCATCCCCGCCATCGTCAACACCAAAACCACCACTCGCCGCATCCGCACCGGAGATATGCTCTATCTCGACGGAGACGCAGGCATCGTGCGCATAGAAGAACGCAAGGAGGACGCCAGCCAGTAGATATCCGCCTGACAACAAAAGATGCAATGAGCGTAGCGGCCCGCCGTAGACATAAGAATAGAGCCGCTTTGATTTTGCGTTAATTAAACATCGACCTCAGCCAAGTTGTAGTCCGGCTGCAGACAGATTCCAGCTAGCAGGGATCACGGGCTTCTTTGCGCCTGAAAAAGTCCCTGAAACAGTGACGAGAATAGAGGGAGATTAATTATGGAAATTACGATAGGGGTCATCGTCGTCACCCGCAGTCGCGGTTTTTTCGAAACCGGACTCAGCGTTTTGAGCGACATTCGCGGTGAAGTATTCCAGCAAGTATCTCTGGATGCGGATATCGAATTTGAGGAAAAGCTGCCCAGCACGCACCCCGTTTATGAAGAAGCCCGCGACAAGGCGGTGCGTTTCCTTGGCAAGCGCAAGGAGCGCATTTCCATGCGGGTGATCCAGGCGGACAGCCTTGAGCGGGCGCGGGAGAAAATCCTGCAAGCGCCCCTGCTCGGCGCCAACTTCCAAGTGGGCATGGTATACGTCGACTACGCCGATCCCCAGTTTGAAGATCTGGCGCCACAGCAGATCGACACGCAATTACGGGATTTTTACTCGGTATTGCGGCAAGCGGATATTCCCGTCTTCCAGTCCTCATTTTCGACCGTGGTGTACACCCTGCCGCAACGTCCGCGCATACGGCACCAACCGATGGAATACATCGAGCGGCAGCTACCGGACGACCGCTCCCTGCTGCAAGCGGACCTGCTGTGTCTGTGGATGGATTTCTTTGAAATGAGTTACGCCAACCGCCGCGTAAAACCTGCGGCCCGGGTCCTGCCGCACAACACTCTGGGAGAGCATCTGATCAACTTCCTCAGCGCGCGCGCGGGCTCGGAATGGCTGGGCTTCTATTTCACCGGCTCGCTGGTCTCCAACATGATCAACCATCTGGAGCAGGAGGCCGAGCGCCGCAATGTATTGCTGCTGCGCGGTCCCAGCGAACACAGTCTGGCCTGCGGCGCGATGGCCAACTGGCAGTTGTACCGCCGCCCCTTTCTGATCGTGGTCACCAGCGGCATGATTGACGAATTCAAAGGCACCATCGCCAATCTGCGGGAAGCGCGAGCGCAAGGTTTCATCGTCTGCGCGGAAAACCGTCATGATCAATGGTTCGCCTTTCAGGGCACCGTGTCTGTGGAGGAAGATTCACGGGAGGTGATCAAAGCCCGCGGGCTGCCCTACCTGTACCTCAATGACGTTGATCGCCTGCAGGAAGACCTGCAGAAGGCGATGGAGCTGTACGACGCCAAACGTGGTCCGGTGGTGCTGCTGGCCACCCAAGCGGTGTTGGAAGCCTGCAGTCGCTTCGACATTGCTTACCCGCCCGCCCCGCAAGCGCCGGCGGACGCCATTCCGGAATCGGCCCAACCGGTGCTGGATCAAGTTATGTCGTTGCTGAATGACGGCCCGGACAAGCTGGTCTGGCAGTGCGGCGCCATGGATGACGAAGAACTGGAGCTGACCCTGTCCATCGCAGAGCGTGCGGGAGTTGCGCTGGTGGATTCACTGACCTATCCCGGTTCCGTGCCCAAATTCCGCCATTGCCAACGCAATCGCAATTACCTGGGCACCCTTGCGGTCTATGGCTATAGCCCGCGGGTGTACAACTTCCTGCACACCAACGACAAAATGAATCCGCAGTCCGAGCAGTGCCTGTTTTTCATGAAGAGCAAGCTGCATCAAGTATGCACGCCTTTCTCCGATGGCCGTTTGCAGCGCAAGCTGCAGATTGTGCAGCTGACCGAGAATCCTGAGCATATTTCGCCCTATACCGACTTCCCGCTGGTGTTGGAGCACAAGCAGTTTCTCCGCTACGTGGATAAACATCTGGCGCCGTCGCCGGAGCTGGTGGCGCGACGTTATCAAGCCATCGCGTCCGTGCCTGACTCGCCTTCGGATATGGCGAGCCGCTTACCGACCACACCCATGACGCCAAACTATTTCTTCGCCCGCCTCAACAAGCTGATGGAGAAACTGATCGTCGAGCATGGCTACGACTACACCGGTCTGTATGACGTCGGACGCTGCGGCATTTCAGCTGTGCGCAACCTGGCGCGCACGCGTCGCGGATTTTCCGGCTGGTATGGGCGCGCGTTGATGGGGGATGCGCTCATGGCCAGCATCAGTCTGGCGTTCACCAGCCCTTCCAACGTAGTGGCGTTCATCGGAGACGGCGCCAAAGGGCTGACTCCCGATGTGCTTCCTTCATTGTTGGAGAACGCTTTGAGCTATCCCGGTCGCATGAACCGCAATCTCACCATTTTCTATTTCTGTAATGGCGGACATTCGGTCATTAACACCTATCAGGAGCGCATTCTGTTCAATTACACCTCACGACAAATGCGACTGGTCAATGTCACCGATCAGGATTGGGAGGACGAGCTGGGCGGTCTGCGTTTCACCTCGCGCACGCTGACCACGTTCGATCCGGCGGCGCTGACGTCGGCGCTACTGCGCCCGGGTTGCGTCAATTTGTTCTCGGTGATGGTGTCTCATAACAACGAAGGCGACGGCATCAGTCTGGCCACCGCCACCGGCTGGCAGCGCGATGCGGCCATTCAGCCGCAAGCTGAAGCGAAAGCAGAAACGGCAACGGGAACGGATACAGAAACGGATAAAGAAAGCGCGCAGCCTGTCGTTTAGACGCTGGCGGATAGCAGTTCAGTAAAGGATATCACTGTTATGAAATTCGGATTTATCGGACACCCGACCTCCATCGGGCTGAAACGTTACGTAAAAATGCTCGACTTGCTCGACCGCAGTTCGCGGGACCTGCAAGTGGGCTATCAGCGGGAAATTTGGAGCCAACGCAATCTGGTGCCCTTCGTCGATTTCTGCCGCATTCAATCCCCCGCCGGCGTGAGCTGCGAAGGCATCGTGCATTACCTTCCGCTCACCGCAGAGGAAATGCTGTCCACGCCCCGGGCGGTGCAACAGCGTATTTTCGAAGGCATTGAATCATTGCAGGCGCAGGGCGCTCAGCTCGTAGGCCTGGGCGGCTTTACCTCAATTATCGGCAAGCGCGGACTGGTGACGGCGGAGCGCGCCGACATCCCCGTGACCAGCGGCAACTCTCTCACGACTTACGCGGGATATACTGTGCTGCTGCAGACGCTGGAGCGTTTGCAGCTGGATCCGGCGGACGCGCAGGTGGCGATTGTCGGCTATCCCGGCTCCATCTGTCTGGCGCTGGCCAAGCTGCTGCTGCAGCTGGGCTGTCGTTTGGATCTGGTGCACCGGGGCACGGCGGATGATACGCAACTGCTGGAACATCTGCCTGAGCACTGGCGCAGCCGGGTCACTTTGTTGAACTCCATGGATGCAGCGTACGAGCGCAATCGTCTGTTCGCCGCCGCCACTTCTTCCGGTGGCGTGATCGACGTATCCCGCCTGTCGCCCGGCTCCATTGTCGTAGACATCGCCCTGCCCCGTGACGCAGAACGCCCCCCCACGCCCCGCACCGACGTGCTGGTGCTGGACGGCGGATGCGTCACCGCTTCGCCGGACACCAAGCTTGGCGGCGAATCCATGAACATGTCGATCAAGCAACAGATCAACGGGTGTCTGGCGGAAACCATGGTGCTGGCCCTGGAAGGCCGTGCGGAATGCTTCTCCATCGGTCGAGATCTGCCTCCGGAAAAAGTGCTGGAGATTGGAGCGATGGCGGAGCGTCATGGCTTCCGCGCCTTTCCTCTGGCCTCCTTCGGTGAACGCATCAACATTGAGTTGATCAACGGGCTGCGACGTTTCCACCATAGCGACAACGTCCAGGTCGAAGGCTATACCCCTTCAGATCTGGCGGCGACAGGAGCTAATTCAGGCGAAGCGCGCCGTTCACAAACCGTGCAACGCTTCCGCAGTTATATCAATCCGATGCTGGCGGATTTCCTGCAGATGCAGCGCTGCGACAAAGTCTTCGAACGTGCGGAAGGCTGTACCCTGACCGACACGGACGGCGAGCGTTTTCTGGATATGGTGTCCGGATACGGCTGCCTCAATCTGGGCCATAACCCTCAGGTGGTGACCGAAGCGATCCAGAAATACGTCGCCAACATGGGTCCCAACTTCGTGCAGTACGTTTCCCTGCCGGAAGAAACCTCCAAGCTGGCGGAGCGTCTCTGCGCCGTGGCGCCGGGACGCTTCGAGCGGGTCTTCTTCAGTAACTCCGGCACGGAAGCGGTGGAAGCGGCGCTGAAGCTGGCGAAAGCGGCCAGTCGCCGCTCCCGTTTTGTCTTCGCCAACAACAGTTACCACGGCAAGACCCTGGGAGCGCTTTCCGTCACCGGTCGTGAAAAACATCAGAAACACTTCCGCCCCTTGCTGCCGGGTTGCACAGGCGTGCCGTTCGGCGATCTGGAGGCGCTGCGCGTTGAACTGGAGCAAGGCGACGTGTGTGGGTTCATCATTGAGCCTATCCAGGGTGAAGGCGGCGTCTATCTGCCGCCAGACGGCTACCTTAAAGCCGCCCAGGAACTGTGTCGGCGCACAGGAACCCTGCTGATCGTGGATGAAATCCAGACCGGCCTGGGACGCACCGGACGCCTGTTCGCCTGTGAGTGGGAAGGGGTCGAGCCTGACATCATGGTGTTGTCGAAGTCCCTGTCAGGGGGACTGATTCCGATAGGGGCCACGCTCAGTTCCGCACAGGTCTGGGACGCTGCCTACGCCTCCACCGGCCGCTTTCTGTTGCACACCTCCACCTTCGGCGGCTGCAACCTGGCCGGCGTCGCCGGACTCGCCGCCCTGGAAGGCGTGATTGCGCAGGATCTGCCACGCCGCTCGCAAGAGATGGGCGACTACTTCAAAGCCGAGCTGCAGCAAGCCGTGCAAGCCTACCCTTTTATCAAGGAAGTGCGCGGCCGCGGGCTGATGCTGGGCATCCAGTTCAACAATGACTTCAGCGGCGCCGTGGAAGCCTGCGCCCGGGAATTCGGCACACGTCTGCCGGGAGACTGGCATCTGGCGTACCGCTTTTTCCCTGACGAAGTCCGCGAGCACCTGGCGGCGGCGGTGGGCAAGATGGAGGAATCCCTGGCGGAAATGTTCTGTCTGCGCTTCGTCACCAAGCTCAGTAACGATCACCGCATTCTGACGTTCGTCACCGCCAACAGCTCCACCGTGATCCGTATCCAGCCCCCGCTGATCATCAGTAAAGAGGAGGTCGATCACTTCGTGAAATCCTTCGCCACTGTATGCGAAGAAATGTCCACTTTTATGAACTAAACAACGCCGTTTTTTAACGCATGGAGAGATAGCGATGGAAATTAGCAAAGATCAAATTGTCGACCTGATGATGGGCTTCTTCAAAACCAAGACCCTGACCGCCGCCTTCGACCTGGGGTTGTTCGACGCCATGGCGGAAGGCCCCGCCTCGCTGGAGGACATTTGCGCCCGCGCCAATGTGCCGGCGGAATCCGGCAAGCGCATGCTGATCGCCCTGCAGGCCATGGGATTGTTGCAGCGCGAGGCGGACGCCTATTCCCTGGCGCCGGGCGCCGCGCCTTATCTGGTCAGCCAGTCGCCGCAGTGGCTGGGCTGGCTGGGCCGCCACATCGACGCGTTCCTGTATCCGTTGTGGTCCAACACCGCCCAGGCAGTGCGCGACGACAAAGATCAACGGGAGGCGGTGTTCGGCGACAAACGCAGCTGGTTCGATATCCTGTATCAGAACCCTTCCGACGTAACGGACTTCCAGGAATTCCTGGGCATTTTCGCCAAGCCCTTTATTGATGGCATGGTGGAAGGCGTGGACTTTTCCGCCTACAGCCGCTTCCTGGACATCGGCAGCGGCGTCGGCAGCTTGCCGGTCGCCGTGGCGGAAGCCTGCCCGCACCTGGAGATCGCCATCTGCGAATTACCCAAGGCGGCCTGCTACGTGCGCGACAAGATCATGTCCGGCGAATTCGCTGATCGCATTAAGGTGGTTGAAGGCAACGTGATCGCCGGCACGATTCCGCAACAGGAGTACGACCTGGTTCACCTGGGTTGGATGCTGCACGACTACGCGCCGGACACCCAGTTGCAGATCCTGCGCAACATTTACGAAGCCCTGCCCACAGGCGGCGTCTTCATGGCCAGCGAAACGCCCCTGGACGAGGACGAAAGCGGCCCTCTGTTCACCTCCCTGCTCTCCATCAACATGCTGGTGTCTACGGATGGCGGCGTGGAGTCCACGGCGCAGCAGTACATGCAGCGCTTTGAAGAAGCCGGATTCAGCAACGTGAGAGTGCTGCGCATCAACGGACCGCGCACGTTATTCGTCGGAGAAAAGGCCTGACAAACGGGCTTCGGCCCGTCTTCCAGTCCCCCCTCAAAAAGGAAGATGCACAATGCTAGAGAACACATTATTAACCTACATTTCCGAGAATTATCTGGGCTCGGACGATCAGGGATTCAACGCAGACACCCCAATTCTGGAGCTCAACATCATCGATTCCGGCTCCCTGTTCGATCTGGTGGATTTACTGCGACGCGAAACCGGCGCATCGATCCCCCTCAATCAGGTTACCCCCGGCAACTTCGCCTCCGTGCGCAGGATGGTGGAGCTGGTCACGCGCCTGCAACAACACTAGCCCCGAATATTCAAGGAATGAGGTAACACCATGACAGAACAAGTATTTGCCGATACGCAACAGGCGGAAGAGTCTTTGCGGGAACTGGTGCTGAGCGCCTTGCAACGTCACACGGAATACGCGCAGGAAGACTTTGACGACGACGCGGATTTCGAGGGCGACCTGGGCGTCGATTCCATCACTCTGGCCTCCGTGCAGGCGGAAATTTACCAGACGCTGGGGCTACAGAATAAAGCCGTGCAAGCGGGCCTGGACAACGTCGGGCAACTGCTGCGCCATATCGGTCAACGCCTGCAGAAAGAAGGTCTCAGCGTCGCCACAGTGGCGCAGCAAACGGCGCCGGCCCGCCGCGCTGACGCACAGGACGACGCATTGAGCGCGAATGTGCTCGACGTCTATCAGGCGCACACTGGCTACCGTCGTAGCGAGCTGGACCTGCAAGCGGACCTGGAGGGCGACCTGGGCGTCGACTCTGTAACTCAGGCTGCCGTGCTGGCGGAGATCGCCAAGCTCATGCGCATGGAGAAAACCGGGTTTCCCGCCGGACTGAGCACCATCGCGCAAGTCATCGCCTACCTGCGCGAAATCGGCGCCGACGACGCCCTGGCCCGCCCCGCCAAAGAAGTGGGCGCGGCGCCTGAGTCTCAACCTGCGCCTGAACATCCAACGGAAAGCCGCGCAAGCGGCGGCATGTGGACGGATTTCATCGACCGTCTCAATCAGGACGACGTGAAGGAGCCCAGCGACGCAGCGACGGAGCTCGCGGATCAATTCAAGCTAAGCTTCCTCGCCAGCGGCTTCGGCCAGAAGGACATTTCCGCCCTGCACGACCGCCTGCGCAGCGAGCATGGCATGCCCGCTCACCTGAGTCTGGCGGACTGCGATACGCCTGAGAAACTGCTGCAATACATCAGAGCCAGTCGTCCGCATCAAGTGGAAGCCCTGGGTGCGGAACATCTGGAGGCGAACTACAGCGCCAACGCGGCGGCGGAAAACGATCCCCGCACCATGAAGGATTTCGTCAATCTGCCGGATCGCGATCTGTTTCATAAGACCCGGGAGTTCCGCAAATTCTACGTGGCGAAGCAGCAGGCGCAGCTGTACTGGTACGGCATGCCTTTGGAATCCCAGTGCCGTAACCGCGCGGTGATCTATGACGAAGTCACCGGACGGCGCAGGGAGTTTCTGATGTTCGCCTCCAACAATTACCTTGGACTGGCCAACCATCCGGAAGTCATCGAAGCCATCGCCGAAGGCGCCCGCCGCTACGGCGCCACCAACACCGGTTGCCGCCTGATCGGCGGCAGCAATGTCTTGCACAAGGAGCTGGAGCGTCGTCTGGCCAAACTGAAGGGACGCGAAGCCTGCATCGTGTATCCATCCGGCTATTCCGCCAACCTAGGCTGTATTTCCGCGCTGGCCGGGCGCAACGATCTGGTGTTCACCGACTCCATCAACCACATGAGCATTCAGGACGGCTGCAAACTCTCCGGCGCCTCACGCAAGATCTACCAGCACAGCATGGACAGTCTGGAGACCACCTTGAAAAAATACGCCGACCACGACGGCGGCAAGCTGATCGTCACGGATGGCGTGTTTTCCATGCATGGCGATATCGTCGATCTGCCGCGCCTGGTTGAATTAGCGCAGCAATACGGCGCCCGCGTATTGGTGGACGACGCCCACTCCACCGGCGTTCTCGGCAAAACCGGCTCCGGCACCACCGAACACTTCAACATGAAGGGCATGGCCGATCTGGAGCTAGGCACCATGAGCAAGGCGCTGGCCGGCGTCGGCGGTTTCGTGTGCGCGGATGAGGACGTGGTGGAGTACCTGCGCTTCTATTCCAACTCTTACGTGTTCGCCGCCACCATACCCGCCGCCGTCGCGGCGGGCGTGATCGCCTCTATCGACGTGATGGAGCGCGAGCCGCAGCGGTTGAGCAAACTCTGGAGCAACATCCATCGTCTGCGCGGTCATCTGCTGGGCGCCGGGTTCGATCTGGAGCATTCCAATAGCGCCATTATTCCAGTGGTGGTGGGCGACGACCGCAAAACCCTGGAACTCGGCCGCGCCGTCCGCGCCCGCGGCATGTACTGCCAGACCGTGGTGTTTCCTGGCGTGGCGGTGGGCGACGCGCGCCTGCGCATCAGCGTCACCAGCGAACACACTGAGGAAGACCTGGATCTGGCGGCGCAGATCATCATCGACGCGGCGAAAGAAGTGAATATTCCCGTCACGCTGTGATCCGATCATCCCGGATGGCGTAACGTCAGCCATCCGGGATGATGTCACTGCGCCAGCTTAATGCAGGATTGGAGGAGAGCAGGCATGAAAGCACAAGAAACGGAAAGCGGATTTGTTCCTGTCATCGACTATTTACGACGCTCCGCCGCCAAATTTCCCCTGCGACCGGCGTTTGTCGGCCCGGAGGAAATAAGCTACGAGCAATTCTACGCCAGAGTGCGTCGCTGGGCCGGCTATTTCCGCTATGCCGGGTTGCAGCCAGGGGATCGCGTGGCCATCTGGCTGCCCAAGCAGATCGATTATGTTGTCGCCCTCTACGCCGCCATGGAGTGCGGCGGCGTATATGTTCCCATGGACGGCATGCAGCCGGTGGAGCGGGCGAAAAAAATTCTCGCCGGCGCGGAGCCCGCCATTCTGGTTACCGACAGCGCCCGTTTTGAACAACTGGGCGATACGACTTGTGCGTCATTACGGCTGGCGCTGGTCACCGACTTCCACAAAGTTCCCGATGCGGCGGCGCCCGGTCGTTTCGCCGTTGCGTCACGGGTCTCGGCGGACGCCTTCGAACCACCGGAGCAGACGCCGTATCATCCTGGCTCACAGGATCTGGCGGCGATTCTATTCACCTCCGGCTCCACCGGCATGCCCAAGGGCGTGCAAATCAGCTACGGCAACCTGCACGCCTTTATTGGCTGGGCGCTGCAAGAGCTTTCCTTGAGCGAGCAAGATGTCTTTTCCAATCACGCCGGGTTCCATTTCGATCTCAGCACCTTCGATCTGTTCGCCGCCGCGGCGGCGGGCGCGGGGGTCTGGGTTATCGCCGAGGATGAACAGCGAGATGTCGCCGCGCTGGCGGAAGGCATCCATCGCTATGGGATCAGCGTGTGGTACAGCGTTCCTTCCATCCTGTCCCTGATGGTGAACGCAGGCGCATTGGATACCGACATCGCCGCCTCGCTACGCTACCTGATTTTCGCTGGCGAAGTCTTCCCGATTCGCCCCTTACGGGAGTTAAGCCAGCGTCTGCCCGCGGGTTGCGCGCTCTACAACTTCTATGGTCCGACCGAGACCAATGTCTGCCTTTACTATCAAGTGACGGCGGAAGACCTGCAACGTGACAAGCCGGTATATATCGGCGCCCCGCTGCCCGGGCAAACCGCCATAGTACTGGACGACCAGGGCGCGCCGGTCACCGCTCCCGGCGCAATCGGCGAGCTGATCATCGAAGGCTCCTGCGTCACACCGGGCTATCGTAACCGCATCGACCCCGCCAATTACGACAACCATCAGCAAGGACGCCACGCGACCGGCGATCTGGTGGGCTACGAAAACGGCTACCTGTACTACCACGGACGCAAGGATCGCATGCTGAAAATCAACGGCTACCGGGTGGAGTTGGGAGAGATCGAAGCTGCGTTGTCGACCATGCCGGGCATCCGGGAAATCGCCGTGGTGGCGGAAATCACCGAGCAGGCGCAAAACCTCATCGCTTACTTCAGCGCGGTTGACCCGATCTCTGCGCCCAGTGTGCTCGCCATCAAGCAATACTGCCAGACGCGGCTGCCCCGCTACATGATTCCCAAGCTGGTGCGCAGACTGGACGAGCTGCCGAAAAGCCGCAACGGCAAAATTGATTATCTGGCGTTAAAAGAGTTGGCGATCAAGCCAAGCGTTGCGCCGCGGATTCACACAGACCCGGTTGCCTGATATGACTGACGCCAGCTTATTTACTTCCACATCCCCCGGCTCTCATGACCAAACCCTGCGGGAGCCTGTCGCCATCGTCGGTATCGCCTGCATCACGCCTTCCGCCCAGGATACAGATTCCTTTTGGCGGCTGCTTGAGCAGGGCGGGCGCGCGCCCCTGCGCGCCATGCCGACACACCGGATACCGCAAACAGGAGCAGCGGCCAGGGCGCATCTGGACGCTTGGCGCGGCTCGTTTTTTGAGGAGGCGGAGAGTGATTTCAAACGCTTTCGCATTCCTCCCGCCTACCGCAAATCCGTTTCCCAGATGATGTTGTTACAGCTGCGCGCGGCGGAGCAATGTCTGCGTGACGCTGGCTATCCGGACAAACGCCCGCCACTGGACGACACGGACGTGTACAGCGGCGCCTGTTTTTGCTTCGACAGCGCGCTTAACAATGCCTTGAAAGTGGAAGGCGTACGGCTCGCCTACGAAGCGGCGGAGCAACGGCCAGGCGATGGCGAAGCCGACCTGGACGCGATCCGCGAACGTCTGCGCGAGCACTTCGGCTTGTCCTCTCATGACCGCGTCGGCGAAATGGCGAGCAGCATACCCGCCCGCATCGCCTCGCATTTCGGCTTTCGCGGCCGCGCCCAGGCGCTAGAGTCCGCCGACGCCACCAGTTATGTCGTCTTGGAGGCTGCCTTATTGGCGCTGTCAGGAGGCCAAACCAAAGCGGCGCTGGTCATCGCCGGACAGCGCTATGATAGCCTGCTGCCGGCCCTCGCCCTGGAGAAAAAAGGCTTCGCTTCCGGCGCGCCGTTCACCGCCAACTCTCCCGGGGCGCCGCTGGCGGAAGGCGCCACGGCCTTATTATTGAAGAAGCTCAGCGATGCGCGTCGGGACGGCGATCGCATCTACAGTGTCATTCGCGGCGCCGCCAGCGCCCGCCGGGACTCTCCCTCCGGCTATCGCTACGGCGGTGATGCCGCGTTGAAGTATCAGGCCGCTGCGGAAGCCTGCCGTCAGGCCAATCTCGATCCCGCCAGACAGGGCTACATTGAGTGCGCATTGCCCGGTCATGCGGAAGAGAGCAAAGCGCTGTTGACCGCGCTGGCGGATTTGCGCCATGACGATAAAGTCTCTCTGCGTCTGCGTTCCTGCGTCGCCAACCTGGGGTACGCTTTCGCCAACGCCGGACTCAGCGCCATCGCCGCCGCCAGCCTGGCGCTGCACCACGGTCGCCTGCCCGGCATGCCGCAAACGGACGGCCAGGAGTTATTACTACGCCAGAACATCGATTACGGCGTCGGACGCAGCGAGTCCTGGCCGCAAACGGGCGAGTTTATCGCAGGCGTGTGCGGCGGCGGACTGAGCGGCGTCAGCTGGCATATAGTGCTGTCCAGCCCGGACGCGATCCCAGCAGACATAGAAACTATTCCCCCATCGCAAGAGCCCATCGCCATTGTGGGCGTAGGCGGCTCTTTCGGCCCCTGGCGGGACATTTCGGCCATACGCGCAGGTCTGTGGGATAGCGCGGATGGCATTCAACCATTGCCGGAAACAGTACTGCCCCGTCGCGCCTTCTTCAGCGCGGACGCATCGCGACCGTTGAGCTGTTACGCGCAATATGGCGCGGCGCTGGCGCAAAACGAGTTCGACTTATCCCCTTACAAGATTTTTCCACGCCGCGCCGCCGGCATGGACCGTGCGCAGAAGCTGGGGCTGCAAAGCGCCGCAGAAGCACTGGCCGACTACGGTCTGTCACGCAAACGTCAGCGCCAGGGCGCCGCAGCGGTGTTTATCGCCAGCAACCTGAGTCTGGGACAGGAACGCGCGCTCTCAGCGGCGCTGCATTATCCCCAGTTGCAGGCGCTGTTCGCTGGCTCGCCATTGGCGGCGTACTTTCAGGACGCCTCCGCAAGACAGCGACTCTCCCCCGAGGAGGTCGATCACTTCACGTTCGACAGCTTTTCCGCCAGCGGCATCGCAGCGCTGATCTCCAATTGCTTTCAGCTTAACGCCGCCCCCGCCGCCGTTGAAGCGGCCTGCGCCTCTTCCCTGGCGGCGCTGCATAACGCCGTGCTGGCGCTGCGCAGTCATCGCTACGACCTGGTGCTGGCGGGAGGCGTGGAGCTGCCGGTGAACATTCGCGATCTGACACTGTGCTCCGCGCAAATGATGCTGTCGCAACACAAAATCGCGCCTTTCGCGGTAGACGCCGACGGGTTTTCACCAGGGGACGGCGCCGGCATGTTCGTACTCAAGCGTCTGAGTGACGCCTTGCGGGATGGCGATACTATTTACGCCGCCATCACCGGCGTCGGCGCCTCCTGCGACGCCCGCTCCATGACAGCGCCGGACCCACAGGGACAGGCGCTGGCCATGCGTAAAGCCTTCGTTCAGGCCGGTTACTCTCCCGCTCGCGTGCAGTATGTGGAAACCCATGGCACGGGCACGCGGCTGGGAGATATCGCAGAACTAAGCGCATTAAACGAGGTATACCAGACACCGGATCGGAGCGGCCCGCTCAAGGTCGGCTCGGTCAAATCCAATATCGGACATACCTTCGCCGCAGCAGGATCAGCCGGCCTATTGAAAACCCTGCTGGCGATCCGTTACGGTGATATCCCCGCCACACTGTTAAGACGGGAGATGAATCCTGAGCTGCCCCTGGCGGAGATTCCCACGGAGCCTGTTACCGCCCTGCAGCCCTGGCCATTGGGCGAAGACGCCCGCTACGCCGCCGTCAGTTCATTCGGCACCGGCGGCGTTAATTATCATCTGCTCTTAAAGTCCGTAACCGATACCCATGCGGCGCCGGACGACTCTCAATACACTGCAAGTTAAGGAAAGGGAACGAAATGGAAACCATCATTCACAAAATTCGCCTGCTCGATGTCGCTAAAGCTGATGTCTTTGAGACCTGGGTGCAAAACGTTGATTACGCTACCTGTCCCGACCTGCACAGCGTCGTGCGGTTTGACGTGCATCGCGCGTCTCTGGACCCGGCTGCGCCCTACCACTACCTGGAGGTGATAAAAATAACCGATCGCGCCGCCTTTGACGCCGATATGGCCACCGCCACCTTCGCCGGACTGGTGCAGGCCTTTTCGCGCATGGCGGAAGTGGTGGAAGAGCTGGCGGGCGAGCAGTTGGGCTCGGGCTATGCCGCAGGCTGAGCCTGCTGCGTCCCCTCCTCGCCTGCATTCAGGGAAATTACCGGCTTCAGACTGGAACCGCTCGCTGATGGTCGGTCCCTGGCGTCTGCACGCGGTGTCGGTGAGCCGCTGGCGCAGCCATTTTGAGACGGAAGCGGACCTGCGCCGGGTGTTCGATCTGCGCGAACGACGCCACCTGCGCCAGATTCGTTTCGCCAAACGCAAGTTGGAATGGGGCGCGGGAAGACTGGCCGGGAAGCAGGCGCTACAGCATCTGCAAGCAGAGTTGGCGACGCCGCAGCGCGCCTTACGGGACATCATTATCAGTAATTGCAAAAATGATCCCCATCAAGGCCGTCCGGAAGCCAACATGGAAGGCTACGTCAGCATCAGCCACTCTGGCGACTGGGCGGTGGCGGCGGCGGGACGCTGCCCCGTCGGCGTCGATATTGAACCCATTCGCGCCTTCTACGGCTCAGTCTGGGAAATGGCTTTCACCCCGGAGGAACGGCGCTGGCTGTTACGTCGTGGGCGCAACGAACGCGACGCTTCCGCCACCATGGCGTGGGCGTTCAAGGAGGCGCTGCTGAAATGCTACGGACGCAGCATTTTTGGCTGGTTCGCTGACGTAGAGCTGCATCCGCCGGGCGACGCCGGCGCACTGTCCTGGACGCTATCACGGCGGCTCAGCCGGGAACTCGGCGCTATCGCCAATACGCCTCTGGTGGCGATAGCAGACCGGTTTCAGGGATGCGCGCTGGTGGTTGTCGGCAGCCCGCCGGCACTCTGCGAGCAGCTTTGGGAATCGTAAACGGCGAGGAAATCGATGCATCCGACGGATAGGCAGACAATTCGCGATCTGCCGTTGATCTGAAAACGACGGGACCTGGGTATGTCAGGCTCTGTCTGTCGCGGCGTGTCGCCGAGCAGGCGCAAACCTGCGCCGAGTGATTAACCTGTCAATCTTATTGCCATGTTAATGCTAATCAAAGGGAGCTTTATTTATGCAGTCGACATTCGCTCATGAACTGCAGGAAACCGTGGATCTGGCGCGCTGGGCGCCGTCTTCCCACAACTCGCAACCCTGGACGTTAATCCATATTCAGGAGCGCGAGCGGGCCAACGCACTCCTTGGAGAGACGCTTCAGGATGGAGAGCAATGCGTCGTCCTGGCGTTGAACAGCGCTCGCAAACTCAAAGCCCTGGAAAGCCTGGAAATCGAGATGCTGATGAGCTGCGGATTATTTCTGGGCTTGTTTTGCATGACGCTGGGCGTCAAAGGCCACGACTGGCGCCTGCGCTGGCTCTGCGAGGGCGAAAAAAGCGCCCCCCTCATAGAACTGGAACAGGAGCACAACTGCCTTGCTCTGACGGCGGTGCGCATCACGCCTGACAGTATAAAGCCCACCAACGATGCTGAAGATTGGCGACGACTGGTTCTGCATCGACGCACCCACCGCGGCCCTTTTAACCCTTTGCGTATTAGCGACGAAGGGCTGCAGAAACTGCTGGCGAAGCGTTGGCCGTTGTCCTTGACCGGCGAGCACTTGCTGATGCGGGTCGAGCGCGACCCCGCTACGATTCGGCGCGCGGCGCAACTGGTGAAACAGTATGCGGTGCTGGACTTCGCCAACTATAAGGCCTGGCGCGAGACCTATCGCTACATCCACTTTTCCCTGGAAGAAGATTCGGAAGACGGCTTCTATCTGCAAAGTCTGCTCGGCCCGCAAAGCAAGTGGAGCAGTCTTTTCTACCGCTGCCTTCTGGCGCCGCCGGTCATGCAGGCGCTACGGCCTTTCGGCGCGCCGCAACGCATGTCAGATCAGCTTGGCGCGCTGGTGGAGGACACATCGCAATTACTGTTCTGCCACCTGGGAGATGAGCACATGACGCCCAAAGCACTGACTCAGGCTGGCGCGCGCTTGATGGAGGTTTGGCTCAACGCCCAAGAGCAGAAGCTGGCGATACACCCGGTCAGCGTCATGCTGCAGCATGATCAGGCGCGCATTGAGATCGAGCGACTGCGGGACGAAAACGGGCGCATGATTTTCTTCGCCAGGCTAGGCGCAATCAAAGAAGTTTTCGATAAAAGTCCCAGAAGAAAAACCAACGGCATCATCGCCGCCGGATGACCCACGGAGCCCAAAGAACAGCTGACTCAACGGAGCCGACACTCCCCCTAACCCCGTCGCCAGACGGCCTACTCAAGTTCGATAGAAAAAGGAAAAGGAAATATGGAGCAACAATGGATAATCATGATCATTGTGATCGAGGCCATGGCCGTCGCCGGCGTCATTGCTGCCTTGATCACCAAGGACACCAAAGCGCCGTTTATCTTTGGATTTAATACGCTATTACCAGTGACGCTGGTGTATTGCTGGTACGGCGATGCAGATCTGGTGCGCAAAGCTCTACTGCTCGGCATGGTGATTATTTACCAATTGCGCATGAATGTGGTGCTCACGCTTTGGTACAACAACACCGCCGCCGCCAAGCTCAAAGAAGTCATGCCGCTGTCGGCCATCTACTTCTTACCCATCATTCTCGCCAACGTATTTGGGTGGCTCTACTGCCTGCCGTTCCAATGGGCGGCGGACCGTGTCGGCCCACTGAACTGGATAGATTACAGCGCCGTCGCCGTCTATCTGGTCGGCACCATTTTCCATTTCGGCAGCGACTATCAGAAACACCTGTTCAAGCAACAACCCAACTCCCGCGGCCAGATTCTGGACACTGGTTTCTGGCGCTATTCCCGCCATCCCAACTACTTCGGCGACTTCCTGATTTACGTCTCCTTCGGCCTCACCGCCGGCAACCCCTGGGGCGTCATCGCGCCACTCGCCAACATCGCCCAATACATGGCGGACGCCATTCCCAAAAGCGAAAAAATGGCGGAAGAACGTTATGGCGAAGCCTGGCGGAACTATAAGAAAAAGGCCAAATGCCTGATTCCGTTTGTGATCTAATCAAAGCTTAACGTCCCAGAAGCCAAATTCCCGGGAAGTAACGTGGCGGCCAACCGCCACGAAAGACAGGGCCAGGCACACCGCAGGCCCTGTCACTTGCAGTCATCTAACCCCTCGTATTGCTAATACGCGCTTTAATCCATTGATATGCCTTTGGAATTCCAATCCAGAGGAAAGCCGAGACAAAGATTACGAACGTAAGGATAATCGCCATCACGTTCATCGCTGTGTAACGATCGCCGTATACGCGCAACGTGTATTCATGAAGCGACCACATCAAAAAACCAAATATGCACAGGCCTAAAATCAGCAAAAGTCTCATAGGCTCAAACTAAATTAGTCAATAAATTGAAATACATGAATGGATAGATGGGCGCCTACACGCAAGCCGCGCCCAAGCTGTGGATATAAGAACAAAGCAGACTCTTCCCTTCCTCAACGTTCTTGAATCGAGAGCGACTGTATTCACAACAAACAACAATGCCTGTGGGCAAATGGGTTAAGCAAACGTTACTGCTGGTTTGACGAACCATCGGAGAATCGGGGGTATCATTGGCGTAATACTGTATGGATAGATGCTGTTCCGCCATCGTTGGGTTGGCTTGCTCATCCCACTGAGGATAGAGCTTTGCCAAGTGGTCTCCCTGCCCCTGAAACGGCGGAGCCTTTTGCATTATTTCGTATGCGTGCGGCCCATAGAACTTCACGATGAAGAAATCCGGTCCGCCACAGCGCTTGGCGGAAGCACTCGGCTCATAGAGAAGTTCAGATACAAGCGCTTTTCGCTCCCCATACAACACACAGACCTTCAGTAGGTCGGGAAACGTGTCCGCATCGGATTGAGGAGTAATATTGAGATATGCGTTCATCAGCGCCGACCTTAACTCGATAAAGCCGGTCAGTGTAGCTTAATGGCCGTAGTTTAGAAAAAGACCCCAAATCCCTTTGGGTTAAGCGCTGTTCCGTGCGCGCAAGGACATCAACTCAGTGGGGTGAGAAATCCCTATCTCTTACGCCTTCCATTACCACATAGACAGCACAGCGGCAGTGGCTTCCCTGCGGTGAAACGATCACACCTTCGACCAGCGCCGCTTTACAAGAGACATATTACGCAGCGGAGCGACAAAGGCTGTCGCCGTATGCATTTATTTGAAAAATTCTGTGTAATCAGGCTGCTTGGTTTGACCGCCATTGATCGCAGGCGTTACCATGCCGCCTCTCTTCATGGAGCCGGACGGGACTCGAAATCCGTTTAACCTTCATAGGAGAAAAACATGAAAAAGATCAAGACGTTATTCGTCATCGATCGCCATAGCCATGCGGCGACGGAGCAAGTGGTTCCGGAATCCGCCTGGGTGTTGCAAGGCATAGGGCTCGCCACCGAAAAATTCGACGGCAGCGCCTGCCTGTTCAGAGAAGGCCGTTTGTGGAAACGCTACGACCGTAAACTGCGCAAGCCGTTCGCCGCCAAACTCCGCGCCGGACGTCTCGAAACGCTGGACCACGCCATGTTCAAATCGGCGCCGGACGGATTTGCGCCTTGCGAGGCGGAGCCTGACGCCATCACCGGACACTGGCCCGGCTGGCTGCCGGTTTCCGAAGGAAGTCCAGAAGACCGCTGGCATTGCGAAGCCCTTGCACAGACCGCCGGCGCACTGATCGAAGGCCAAACCTACGAACTGGTCGGCCCCAAAGTTCAGGGTAACCGCTACCAGCTGCAGCGCCATGCGTTGTGGGCCCATGGCGGCAAGATCCTGACGCCGCCGGAGCGCTTGGACTTCCACTCTCTGCGAGACTGGATGGCGGCGCAAAACATGGAAGGCATTGTTTGGCATGCGCCGGATGGACGCATGGCCAAACTGAGACGAAAGGACTTCGGCTTTTCATGGTGAATACAGGCCTGGGAATCTTCCCAGGCTTTTATTTGCCCCCTCCAACTCCCCCACTGTTCGCTCTATCCGCCAGCCTACCTCTACTAACTTGCGGTTTTAAAAACGCTTTTTTATGCGCGTTAAAGAAATATTATTTGCCGGGTAATATTGACTTCATTTTTTACCCGGGTATTATTGGCGGCATATTTTTCAGGATAGCTGTGGTTACTGCTATCCGAGCTAGCACAGGAGTGAAACAGATGAGCGCAAAAGAAACTCAGAGTTATACCGGCTTTCACGGCCACCAGCTTTTCGCCGCCGGCGACTTACCGGAAGTGGCGTTAAAGGCCAAGTCTTTACTGGAGCAGGACGCCAACGCCCCCGTCGCCATTTACGACAACGCCACCGGACGGATCGTGGATATCGATTATCGCGGAACGGCTGAGGATGTTATCGCCAGAATCGCAGCACGCAGCGAAGATGGCCCCAAACCTAAAGCTGGACCTGGACGTCCCAAATTGGGCGTAGTATCGCGGGAAGTCACGCTGTTGCCCCGTCACTGGGACTGGTTGAGAGCGCAGCCCGGCGGCGCATCCGTGGCGTTGCGCAAGCTGGTCGAAGCGGCCAGACGCGACAATGTGGACAAAGACAGATCTCGCTTGGCGCTGGAAGCTGTTTATCGCTTCATGTCCACCGTCGCCGGCGACTTCCCCGGCTTTGAAGAGGCCTGTCGCGCCTTCTTCGCCAAAGACTATGAAACCTTTGATGACATGATTTCGCTATGGCCTGACGACATTCAGGACTATATCCGGCATCAGACTGAGAAGGCGTTGGAGATGGAGAAGCAAGCGGAGGCCCAGGACTGAGCCCCGCTATTCAGCTCGGCGACACGCGCCCTGTTATGGCGTGTGTCGCCGCTTTCGCGCGAAAAAACTAAAACTGATACGTCACCGCCACAGACAGGAATCCCTGCGCGCCGCCCAGATCGTCTTCAATATCGCGACGTTCGCGCTCCAGATTATCCGCAGACAGAACGCCCCCAGGATCTCTGGCGCTCAGCTTCACATCCGGGTCGCTTAACGGCGTCATCACGCCCAGCTCCGCCTGAAAAGAGAAGCCGGATTCACTACGAATGCGATTCCCCCACCCCAGGCTCAGATAAGGCGCCCAGGAGGATTGATCGACTTCCGCATCCAAACGCACATTATCACTGCTGCTGACATGGGCTCCGCCGACGTTGAAAGACTGCCCTGACTTGGTCGTCCCTTTAATGTCGTGATCAAAATAAACCAGACCGCCGGAGAAGAAGATGTTATCCACATACTTACCAGAGAAGGGATACCAGTCCACGCCGCCTGTCAGCGTCCCGGTGCGGTAATCCGCTTTGTATTTGGTTCCGCTCAGCTCAAGGTCGTCGACGTCATCCACATCCAGCCCGCCGAAGGTGAAACGCAGCTGCAGTTGGTCTTCATCCACCAAGCTCCAGTCCGTCCGTTTGGCGGCGGTGACGCCAACGCCCTGCGTCCCCAGCATGCCGCCGACAGAGTAATCCGCCGCCTGCGCCGAAGTCGCGTAAGCCGCCGCAAGAATAAGTGTCGCCCCCAGACGACCGATAGAATTGCCAGCCATTGCCCGGCCTCCCTCTTTATCAATTTTCAAATCTAACTTCACAAAAGGAGATGTGATCTTAAGAGGCCAAACGAAAAAGGTATGTGGCTGATTTGGGACAGAATGTGACGCCAATTCCGCGCATGAGACCGGAGTGATTCGTCAGGAATAAGGCGCGGATTTGGCGAGCAGGATAAACGAGGCAATCGGAGGAAAAGCGGTCTTTTTAACCGGCGGTGCGCGTATGAGCCGGCCAGGAAATCTCAATCGCGGCGCCCCCTAATGAAGAGTCGCCGACGGTGACGCTGCCCTGGTGCCACTGCGCGATCTGGCTGACGATAGCCAGTCCGAGGCCGTGTCCGCCGGATGAGGCGCGTTCGGCGTTGCCTAATTGGGCGAAGGGCTGCAGGATGGTCTCCCGTTCCGCCTGGGGAATGCCCGGACCGTCATCTTCCACCCGTAAGCGACAGAGCGCGCCGTCGCGACGCAGGCTGACCCGCACACAGGATTGCGCATAACGAGAAGCGTTATCCAGCAGGTTATGCAACACCCGCCCCATGGCGCGTGAGTCCGCCCAGATGCGGGCGCCGCGCAGGGTTTCGTCACAGACAAACTCACACGCCAGCTCGCTGCGTTCCGGCTGATGTAAGTCCACTTCTTCCTCTACCAGAGCCGCCAGATCGACCTCACTGAAGTGATTAATGTCGATGGCGCGACTGTAGCGTGAATGAGTAAGCAATTGATTGATCAGGTAATCCAGTGAATCGATGCTGGCGTGGATGCTTTTGCGATATCGCTCCTGTTCTTCCGCCGTGCAATCTTCCGATTCCAGAATTTCCACCGCGAAGCGAAGTCGCGCCAACGGAGTGCGAAGATCATGAGCGACCGCATTGGTCAGCTGTTGGTGAGAGCGCACCAGCTTCTGAATGCTGTCCGCCATGGCGTTGAAGGACCGGCCCAGACGCGCGGCGACGGAGCCTTTACGCAACGTCACGCGATGCTCCAGTCTGCCCTGACCAAACTCCGACGCCGTGCGGTCAAGACGTTTGAGATCACGCCATAGGGGCGTCAACCAGGATAATAACCCTAGAGAGGTAGCTAACATCATGGCCGTGAACACGGTCACCAAATAAGAGAGAGCAACCCCGCCGGGCGAAGGCGTTGGCCCCGCGGTCAGGACTTTGTCGCTATCGCCAATACGGTAGTATAACAGCGTTTCATCGTCCTCGGTGGTGGTCCAGGCGTAGCCTTTCTGCATCAGCGCCTCTTGTTTCTGCGGCGATATGTCCAGCTCAGTCAGCGCCAGCATCTCCAGCGGGAAACGAAATTCAGCCTGCAATTGCGTCTTTAACTGCGGCCATTGCGCCTCCGGCGTTTCCGTAAACATGTCGCCCAGCAGAAACAAGGTGCCTTTGGCGCTGCGCAAGGTCTCTTCGTCATCCGTCTCATCCAGCACCATTTCTATCACCCAGTCGCTGTCGCCGACCCTGCGCCAGAGCACATCGGTATCCACGTCTGAATAGACATAACCGCCGTCTCGCAGGGTATCGGCATACTGCGTTTGCGTGAGTAATTCCGCCAAGGGCGTCAGCCGCAATCGATAGCCGAAGTGGTTATCCAGCGACGCCACTCTGTCCTGCCAGTCGCTCTGTGGCCGCTCCGCCAAATCACGGTCAATCAGGAAAAACGTGCCGTTATAGGTATTAACAAAGTAATTGAGGAGAATGCGTTTTTTGATGTAATGAACAGGGTTGTAGGACTCTACCGTCAGCAACAGTCCCACAGGTAATATAATGACGACCACCAGGCGCAGCAAGGTTCTCAGCATCATCTTCAACGGTCCCCAGCCAGGTCAGGATCAGTGCAGAGTTGATAGCCTTTGCCCCGAATCGTCTTGATGATGTCCTGCCCTGCCCCGCCGTCTTGCAGTTTCTTGCGCAAACGGGAAATGCGCCGGTCTATGGAACGATCCAAACCGTCGTAATCGAAGCCGCGTAATTCCTGAATGATAAAATCGCGATCGACCACTTCGCCCAACGACCTCGCCAACAGTAATAACAGCTCGAATTCCGCGGTGGTAAGCTCCACCGAGCGATCGCCCAGTCTGACCACGCGGTTGCGCAGGTCGATCGTCAAGGCGCCGGCGCTGATCACGTTTTTATCCTGAGTCATCGCCGCAACGCCCTCACCGCTGCCGGTATGCTCCAGCCGTCGCAGCAGCGCGCGAATGCGACTCAGCAGTAACCGCGGCTGCACCGGCTTAACAATATAGTCGTCCGCGCCGAGCTCCAATCCCAGCATTTGGTCCATATCCTCATCCAGCGCCGTCAGCATGAGAATAAAGCCGTTATAATCCAGCCGCGCCTGCCGACATACGTCCATGCCAGACAGCCCGGGCAGCATCACGTCCAGAATCACCAGCGCCGGACGTTGCGTCTGGATTTCCCGCACCGCATCCAGCCCGTTGGCGACAATCGCCACCTGGAAACCATTTTTAGTCAGATAATCCTGAATCAAGGAAGCCAGCTCCTGGTCATCCTCCACCAACAGCAAGCGATGATTGTGAGCGCAGTTCGAAAATACGGGTGTCATGATAGGAGAGCGTCGCCTTAACCAACCGAATCAGGGGGAAATTCGCTCAGTGTAGGAAAAAATGCGATGGGAGAATACCAGCCTGTGTAACAGGTTTGTGACAGTTTGGGACAGCCAAGCGCCCTCTGAAAGGGCGCTTTATAACAATTGAGACAATCAGACGGACTGCCGTATTTTAAAAACGCAGCACCGCCCCGATTCCCAACAGGTCAACGTGCTGACCATCGAAGAATATCCGCTTGATGCGCACGGCGGCGTCAATATTACCCGTCACGCTGTAGCTGGCGCCCAGCCCCAACAGAGGATCCGTGTCCCCTTTCAGGTCTGGATTGATATCCGCGCCGCTGAGCTGGATATCCCCTTCCCAGAGGTACAACCCGACTTCCGCCGACAGGGTTATACGCTCTCGCACCGGCCACAGAAAGCGGTTCGCCAGCGTCCAGCCACTGCCGCTGACGGGGTAATGTTTCTCCACCGCCCCTTCGAGCGTATCAGCATCCAATGCGGATGCGCTCATGCTGACTTTCACATTACCCAGATCCAGGAAGCCGATTTCCGCCGCCAGATACTCATGGTAGCGATAGCCGGCCAGGAACTGATAGCCGTAACGGGACACATCATAATTGTTGAGGCTGACTGTTACGTCCTCGCTTTCCAGGCCGTTCTTGAAGTCTCCCGCGCCCTGAGAGCCGCTGACATGATAGGCGCCAAATTCCAGATACCCTCGCTCTTTAAGTCTGGCTTTCATCGCCTCCCAATCCGCCGCCTGACTGTTCCCGGAGGGCGTCAACAGGATGAGCAACATGACCGCCATTAAAGTTGGACTTTTGCGCGTATATCGCCAAGACAGCAGCGTCAGACTCAAGAGCATTAGCAGCAGGGTCCCGTTGACGGAACCGCCTCCAGAGCCGCCGCCTTCACTCTCGATGTCGGTCGACGTGCGTTTATCCACGGCGACGACGCCTGGGTCTTCCACAGATCCGTTCACCAGACCGTCCGCATCGTTGGGGCCGCCGTCTTCAATGGTTAACTGCACGCAGTAGTAGCCTTCGATCAGTCCGCTCTCCCAACTATCATCTCCCGGAGGAGGACAATACCCAGGATTGCCTGGCGCCGAGTGCAGCTCGTTGTCCGTATCTACGACGAAGGACTCCCAACGGCTATTCTGGAACTTACGATAAACGCCATCGGCGGGCAGCGCGGCATCCTGCGGCAACACAATGCGAACGCTTTGTCCCAGCGTTGGCAAGTCATGGATCTCGAAGTCAAAGATGCCGCCAATGGGTTCAAACAACCCGTCAGCGCTGATATCCGGTTGCGACATCAGGTCATCCTGCTCCAGACGCACGCCGCCGTTACCGCCCAATATGGCGAACTGTCCCAGACGGCAACGTACGCCGGGGTCGCACTCAACCAGATAAGAGGCCGTTTCCGAAGCAACTTCCGGCAACACATTGGGGGCGGAGATATTATCCAGATACTCAGGAATACCATCATCGTCCGTATCTGAGGTGCCTTCGGTCTGATCGTCCACGCCATCGCCATCGGTATCCACATCCGGTTCCAACGTCGGTAGCGCATCCACCACCCGGAAGTAAAGCTTGATGGAATCCGTCGCGTTCGCGGAGTCGGCGACGGTCAGTTGCACTTTATAGCGGCCCGCAGTCAGCGATGAGGGGCTGAATACCAGTTGGTTATTACTGGTATTGCCGTCGGTATCGCTCAATACGTTGTCGGTGGCGGTCCAGTTATAGGTGTGCGTGTCGCCCACGTTGGGATCGGTCACTGTCGCCGTTACCGTTACTGCGCCGCCATCCGGGGTCACCTGTATGGTGTCCAGGCCTCCCTGACGCAAGCGCAGCGTGACATCCGGCGCGACATTGCGCTCGACGATGGTGATGACATGACGTATCTTCGCCCCGCTATTGATATCGTAGATATTCGGATCATCCGGGTCATAGCCGTCCGCCAGATCTTCCGCATTGGAAGTGCGGTCATCCAGACGAATCATCAGCCGCTCATCATTCTCAGCAACACTGTCGCTGGTCAATAGGATGCTGACGCTCGCCTCCGTCTGTCCGGTGGATCCCGGCTTGGTGAAGATCACTGAGCCGTTGACCAGGTTATGGTCACTGCTGCTCGCCGTGCTGGCGCTATCGATGACATAAGGCACGCTCAGCGGGTAGAACGGCGACTGGCCGTTCAGGATCACTTTGAACAGAACGGTCGCCCCTTCCACGCTGATCTGATCTTTATTCACCGACACCAGCGGCCGGATATTGACGATCTGCTGCGCTGTACCGACATTCCCTTTACGGTCCACCGCACGATAGGTCACCAGATTCCGCCCAGGCGGCAGCAGAACAGCGCCATTGCTGAGCGCGGGAATCCGAGTATTACAGCAGCTGTCGCCATCCACGTTATCGCTGGCCAGCACCGTCATGACGCTCTGGACCTCAGAATCCGTCGCAGAAGAAGGCAGGTCGAGCAATTGCCGTTGCGTCACCGGCGTGAACAAGGCCACCGCATCCAGCACCAGCTCCTCCGGCGCGACCACCACCGGCGCGGTGGTATCCAGATAATCTTCCGCATCCGTGGGGTTGGTGCCATCCACTGACTCCTGATAATTACTGATGGTGTCGCCATCCAGGTCGCCATCGGCGTCACTGGCGTCGAGCGGATCCAGACCGTTGGCGATTTCGAAGCTATCGCTCATACCGTCGTTGTCATCATCGGTATCCACCGTGTCGGGATCGCCGTCACTATCCGTATCCAATTCCACCAGGATACTGAATGCGGTCAATGAGCTGCTGCCGCCGCCGTCGGATACCGTCAGCACAATGTTGCTGAAAGTACCCGCCACGGAGGCCGCGCCTGTGAGCGCGCCGGTGTCCGTATCCAATGACAGCCAGCTCGGCAAATTGCTGGCGCTTACGCTCATGGCGTCTCCTTCCACATCATTGAGGGTGGGCGTAAAGCTGTAGCTTTCGCCCTGCACCACACTGGTGGTTGGCGTACCGGTGATCGTAGGTGCGTCATTGACCGGATTCACCGTAATACTGACGATAGCCGCGACAGAGTCGGCGCCTTCATCATCCGCCACCATATAGGTGAACGTATCCGATCCATAGAAGTCGGCGCCCGGGGTATACGTCAGAGTCCCGTCGCCGTTATCCACCAACGCTCCGTTGCTGACGTCCGTCAGAATAGAGATGGACGTTACATCGATGGTTCCGTCCACATCACTGTCGTTGGAAACGACATTCAGCGACGTGGGCGTATCCTCATCCAGGCTGTAGACGTCGTCATTCGCCAACGGACTATCGTTCACCCCCTGTACCGTCAGCGTGACGGTTCCCGGCGCGGACCACTCGCCCAGGTTATCCTGCACCCGGTAGGTCAATGAGTCGGAGCCGTTAAAATCGCTATCCGGCGTATAGATAATCGCCCCGGTTGACGTATTGACCGACGCGCCACCGCTGGTCGGCGCGGTGACCACTTCCACACTGGAGGCGACCAGTGCGCCGTCGACATCGCTGTCGTTACCCAGAACGTTGATGGTGTGGGCGACGTCCTCCAACAGCGTGGCGATATCATCAGCGGCGACGGGCGCATCATTCACGCTGTTCACCGTGATGGTGACCGTGGCCGCATTGGAGGTGCCGTCAGAATCATCCTTCACGGTGTAAGTGAAGGTGTCGCTACCGTTAAAGTCCGCAGTGGGCGTATAGGTAATCACGCCAGTCGTGCTGTTGACGCTGGTGGAGCCATGCGTCGGCGCCGTCTGTACCGTAACCGTCGTGGCGTCGACCACGCCATCGACGTCACTGTCATTATCCAGCACATCGATATCAACGGAGTTGTCCTCATCCACGGTGGAGGTGTCGGCGGCGGCGGCCGGTAAGTCATTGACGCTGGTCACGTTAACCGTCACGGTACCGGCGGCGGACATGGCGCCATTGCTATCCTCGATGGTGTAGGTGAAGGTGTCCGTTCCGTTGAAGTTGGCGTCTGGGGTGTAATCCACCTGCCCGCTGTTCACCACGGCGGAACCGTCGCTGGGTCCGGTCACAATCGTAATCGTCGAGGCATCAACCGCATCGCCGGTATCCACGTCCGTGTCATTGTCCGCCACATCGATGGAAACCGGGGTATCTTCCAGCGTGCTGGCCAGATCAGCTACGGCAACAGGCGCGTCATTGACTGCATTAACCGTGATCGTGACCGTCGCCGCACTCGACGCCAGGCTATTGTTGTCCTCCACCGTATAGGTGAAGCTGTCCGAACCATTGAAGTTGTCATCCGGCGTATAGGTAATCACCCCGGTGCCTGTATTCACGCTGGCGCTGCCGTTTGACGGGCCGCTGGCGACCATCACGCTCGCTGCATTCAGGCTGCCGTCTTCATCTGAGTCGTTATCCAATACGCTGATCGCAACCGAGTTATCCTCATTGGTGGAATCCGAATCATTGGCGGCCGTCGGCTGTAGATTCGTGGTGGTGAAATTCAGCGTCGTCTTATCAGAAATACCCGCATAACTGTTGCCTGCGGCGTCTTCCATCGCATCCGCACCGATCTGTACATAGTAATCGTGGGCGCCATCAAGATTCGCAACCAGGGACACCGTCACCACGGCGCCGCTGATGCTCACCTGTCCTGAATCACTGTCGTTGCTTTCCACCAGACTGTCGTCATCGGCGTCATAAACAGCGATCGACAAGTCTCCGCTGCTACCTGCCGCCACCGACTCGTTGAAGGTCAGGGTCAGATCCGTGTCGTAACGCGCAGAGGTGGAGCCATCCGCTGGACTGCTGCTGCTTAACTGCGGAGCGGTCGTGTCCAGAGTCGTCGTGTCGGAAACGGCAGTCGCGGCATTGCCGGCCGTATCGGTGAGAACCACCGATAGCGTCAGCGCACCATCGCTCAGCCCGCTGACATCAATGCCGGTAATCTGATCCGTGGCCGTCGCCAACGTACCGGAGCCCGTGACATTGGTTCCACCGCCAGAACTACTGATGGTGTAGCTGTAATCCGCGCCGACTTCGCCGCCAGCAAAAGTGAAACTCTGGCTACCGGCTTCAGAGCCATTGATCGTGGCGTCGTCGAAGCTGACGCTATGACCGCTGGGCGCGGATGCATCCAGCGTCGCAGTATCCGTGACCGCTGTCGCCGCATTCCCAGCGGTATCCGTCACCACCACAGACAGGGTCAGGGTTCCATCGCCCAGGCCGGAAAGGTCTATGCCGGTAACTTGGTCCGTCGCCGTCGCCAAAGTTCCCGATCCCGTCACATTGGTTCCCCCGCCGGAACTGCTCACGGTATAGCTGTAGCTGGCGCCGACTTCCCCACCAGCAAAGGTGAAACTCTGACTGGTCGCCTCCGCACTGCTAATCGTGGCGTCGTCGAAACTGACGCTATGGCCGCTGGCCGCTGTGGTATCAAGAGTGGCGGTATCCGTGACGGCTGTCGCCGCATTGCCTGCGCTATCGGTCACAACAACCGACAGAGTGAGCGTACCATCGCCCAGTCCCGATAGATCGAGGCTGGAGACCTGATCCGTGGCCGTCGCCAACGTACCGGAGCCGGTGACATTGGTTCCGCCGCCAGAACTACTGATGATATAGCTGTAATCCGCGCCGACCTCGCCGCCAGCAAAGGTGAAACTCTGGCTCGACGCTTCGGTTGCGTTGATGTCGCTGTCATCAAAGGCCACACTGTGGCCGCTTGCTGCGCTGGTATCCAGGGTCGCCGTATCGGTGACCGCCGTCGCCGCATTGCCTGAAGTATCGGTCACCGTTACGGAAAGAGTCAGCGTACCATCGCTCAGCCCGCTGACATCAATACCGGTTATCTGATCCGTGGCCGTCGCCAACGTACCGGAACCCGTGACATTGGTTCCGCCACCGGAACTACTGATGGTGTAGCTGTAATCCGCGCCGACCTCGCCGCCTGCGAAGGTGAAACTCTGACTACTGGCTTCAGAGCCATTGATCGTGGCGTCGTCGAAACTGACGCTATGACCACTGGGTGCGGTTGCATCCAGCGTCGCGGTATCCGTAACGGCTGTCGCCGCATTACCGGAGGTATCCGTCACCACCACAGACAGGGTCAAGGTTCCATCGCCCAGACCGGAAAGGTCTATGCCAGTAACTTTGTCCGTCGCCGTCGCCAACGTGCCGGAGCCCGTGACATTGGTTCCACCGCCGGAACTGCTCACGGTATAACTGTAGCTGGCGCCGACTTCTCCTCCGGCAAAGGAGAAGCTCTGACTGGACGCCTCCGCGCTGTTAATCGTGGCGTCGTCGAAACTGACGCTGTGGCCGCTGGCCGCTGTGGTATCAAGCGTGGCGGTATCCGTGACGGCTGTCGCCGCATTCCCAGCGGTATCCGTCACCACCACAGACAGGGTAAGGGTTCCATCGCCCAGGCCAGAAAGATCTATGCCGGTAACTTTGTCCGTCGCCGTCGCCAACGTGCCGGAGCCCGTGACATTGGTTCCACCGCCGGAACTGCTCACGGTATAACTGTAGCTGGCGCCGACTTCTCCTCCGGCAAAGGTGAAGCTCTGACTGGACGCCTCCGTGCTGTTAATCGTGGCGTCATCGAAACTGACGCTGTGGCCGCTGGGGGCGGCAGTATCTAGCGTTGCGGTATGAGTGACCGCCGTAGCGGCGTTGCCGGCCGTATCCGTCACCACCACAGACAGAGTCAGCGTGCCGTCACCAAGTCCCGATAGATCGAGGCTGGAGACCTGATCCGTGGCCGTCGCCAACGTACCGGAACCCGTGACATTAGTTCCGCCACCGGAACTACTGATGGTGTAGCTGTAATCCGCGCCGATCTCGCCGCCTGCGAAGGTGAAACTCTGACTACTGGCTTCAGAGCCATTGATCGTGGCGTCGTCGAAGCTGACGCTATGACCGCTGGGCGCGGATGCATCCAGCGTCGCAGTATCCGTGACGGCTGTCGCCGCATTCCCAGCGGTATCCGTCACCACCACAGACAGGGTCAAGGTTCCATCGCCCAGGCCAGAAAGATCTATGCTGGTAACTTTGTCCGTCGCCGTCGCTAACGTACCGGAGCCCGTGACATTGGTTCCCCCGCCGGAACTGCTCACGGTATAGCTGTAGCTGGCGCCGACTTCTCCACCAGCAAAGGTGAAGCTCTGACTGGACGCCTCCGTGCTGTTAATCGTGGCGTCGTCGAAACTGACGCTATGGCCGCTGGGGGCGGCAGTATCTAGCGTTGCGGTATGAGTGACTGCCGTAGCGGCGTTGCCGGCCGTATCCGTCACCACCACAGACAGAGTCAGCGTACCATCGCCAAGTCCCGATAGATCGAGGCTGGAGACCTGATCCGTCGCCGTCGCCAATGTGCCGGAGCCCGTAACATTGGTTCCGCCACCGGAACTACTGATGGTGTAGCTGTAATCCGCGCCGACCTCGCCGCCAGCAAAGGTGAAACTCTGGCTACTGGCTTCAGAGCCATTGATCGTAGCGTCGTCGAAGCTGACGCTTTGCCCGCTGGGCGCAGTTGCATCCAGCGTCGCGGTATCCGTAACCGCTGTCGCCGCATTACCGGAGGTATCCGTCACCACCACAGACAGAGTCAGAGTTCCATCGCCCAGGCCGGAAAGATCTATGCCGGTAACTTTGTCCGTCGCCGTCGCCAACGTACCAGAACCCGTGACATTAGTTCCGCCACCGGAACTACTGATGGTGTAGCTGTAATCCGCGCCGACCTCGCCGCCAGCAAAAGTGAAACTCTGGCTACTGGCTTCAGCGCTATTGATCGTGGCGTCGTCGAAGCTGACGCTATGACCGCTGGGCGCGGATGCATCCAGCGTCGCAGTATCCGTGATCGCTGTCGCCGCATTCCCAGCGGTATCCGTCACCACCACAGACAGGGTCAGGGTTCCATCGCCCAGGCCAGAAAGATCTATGCTGGTAACTTTGTCCGTCGCCGTCGCCAACGTACCGGAGCCCGTGACATTGGTTCCCCCGCCGGAACTGCTCACGGTATAGCTGTAGCTGGCGCCGACTTCTCCCCCAGCAAAGGTGAAACTCTGACTGGACGCCTCCGTACTGTTAATCGTGGCGTCGTCGAAACTGACGCTATGGCCGCTGGGGGCGGCAGTATCTAGCGTTGCGGTATGAGTGACTGCCGTAGCGGCGTTGCCGGCCGTGTCCGTCACCACCACAGACAGAGTCAGCGTGCCGTCACCCAAACCAGAGAAGTTCAATCCAGTAACCTGATCCGTCGTCGAGGCTAGAGTTCCCGATCCCGTCACATTGGTTCCACCGCCGGAACTGCTCACGGTATAGCTGTAGCTGGCGCCGACTTCCCCACCAGCAAAGGTGAAACTCTGACTGGACGCCTCCGTGCTGTTAATCGTGGCGTCGTCGAAACTGACGCTATGGCCGCTGGGGGCGGCAGTATCTAGCGTTGCGGTATGAGTGACCGCCGTAGCGGCGTTGCCGGCCGTGTCCGTCACCACCACAGACAGAGTCAGCGTGCCGTCCCCCAAACCAGAGAGGTTCAGTCCAGTAACCTGATCCGTCGCCGAGGCTAGAGTCCCTGATCCCGTCACATTGGTTCCACCACCAGAACTGCTGATGCTATAGCTGTAACTGGCCCCCACTTCGCCACCGGCAAAAGTGAAGCTCTGACTGGAAGCTTCCGTATTGTTTATAGTGGAATCATCAAAACTGACGCTGTGGCCACTCGGAGCCTGATTATCCACAGTGGCATTCGTTCCGTCGGAAGTTGTGGCGGCATTACCACCATTATCCGTTGCCGTGACGGATACATTGAGATTGGAGGCCTGGATAGAACCTGCTGTAATCGTGTAGGTCGCCGTCCAGGTATCGCTGGAGTTGCTCGCAGCCACTGCACTGCCTCCACCGAAGGAGGAGAAATTCACCGTCACGCCGGAGATAGTGTCACTGTTATTGTCGCCTCCGCCAGTGTTGTTCCAGGTGGCGGTGACCGTATCACCGATAATATACGCACCACCGCCGCCTGATGCGCCGGAAATGCTGATATTGGCATCGGTCACTGTGGGAGCCTGGTTATCCACAGTGGCATTGGTCGAATCATTGGCGAGATTAGTGTTACCGGCATTATCCGTTGCGGTAGCGCTCACGTTCAGGTTACTGCTGTCAATCGCCCCGGATGTAATGGTATAGGTAGCCGTCCAGGTGTCACTCGAATTACTGGCCGCAACCGACGCGCCTCCACCGAAGGCCGAGAAGTCTACGGTGACACCGGAAATGGTATCGGTGTTGTTATCCCCTCCCGAAGTATCATTCCAGGTGGCGGTCACGGTATCACCGATAATATAGGTACCGCTTGTTCCCGAACTACCAGAGATACTTAAACTGCTGTCACTGATGGTCGGTGCAATATTGTCCACTGTGGCGTTGGTTGTGTCAGCCGTAGTACCGCTGACGCCGTCCGTATCCGTTGCGGTTACGGATACATTTCGGTTGGTATTGTCGACCGAACCGGATACCAGGGTATAGGTTGCCGTCCAGGTATTGCTGGAGTTGCTCGCAGCTACCGTTGAACCACCACCAAATTCTGAGAAATCAACCGTGACACTGGTGATATCGCCGTTATTGTCACCGGCCCCGGTATCATTCCAAGTCGCGGTCACGGTGTCGCCAATGATATAGGCGCCGCCAGTACCGGAAGCTCCCGAAATGCTGATGTTTCCAGCGGTGATCGTCGGCGGCACAATACTCAGGGTCACATCATTGCCGGTGCTTCCGACATAACTGACGGTCAGGGGCTTGCCATTCAGCGTGGTCGTAGCATCCCCTTCCGACAAACCATTAAAGGTGCTGCTGACGGAATCGCTGGCATCGTTGTTGATAATGACAAAACTGTCGCCGCCACTGCCGCTATGGGTACCGATAACACTGAGAGTCCCCCCTAGTGTGACCGTGCCGCTGACATCATATTGATCGTATGTCGCGCCTGCGGTGGCGCCGTTAATACGGGCGACCAGGGTTCCGCCAGAGTTGAGAGTTAAACCAGACTCAAGCGTCATCGTCCCGGGCGAAGAGCCAAGTTGAATCGTACCGCCGGAGTTGACGACCACCAGACTGGAGAAGACACCGGGCCCCTCCAGGGTCGCCCCGCTGGAAACCGTGACCAGGCTGGAAACTGTACCACTGACAGCCACACTACCCGCCGATACGTTGAGCAAGCCGGTATTGGTGTTGGTGGCGGACAAGGTCAAAGTACCCGCGCCGGCTTTGGTGGGGCTTCCGGTACCGCTCATCACCCCGGAGAGCGTGACTGCGTTGGCGTTGGTAATGGCGCCGTTGCTGGACCCTATGCTGATGGCGTTATCGATTGTGCCGGTGCCAGTCACCGTGAGGCCACCTCCGTTGAGGGTGATGGCGCCCGAGCCGATGTTGGTGTCATCCGAGATGCTCACAACACCGGCGGTGATGTTGGTCGTACCCGAATGGGTTTGACTGCCCGATAAGGTGAGGGTGCCCGCCCCGTTCTTGGTCAGCCCACCGGAACCACTGACCACCCCGGACCAGGTGACGTTGTTGGCGTTGCTGAACGTGCCGCTGGAAGCGACCAGGTTGTTGCTGATGGTCACGTCGGAGCCGGTCACCGTCAGCTTGCCGCCACTCAGATTGACGGTGCCGGTGCCCAGGTTGGAACCGTTGGTAATGGAGACGTTACCACTGGAGATGGTGAAGTTACCGCTATAGGTATTGGCGCCGCTCAGGACCAAGGCCGCGGTGGTGATCTTCTCCAGATCGCCACTGCCGGAAATCGCCCCTGAGACCGTCAGCGTATAGTTGCCGCCTCCGCCATAGATGTGGAAGGTGCCACCGGCCGCGCCAACGACAAAGTCGTTGTCTACCGTATCCGACTGACCGCTGGAGCCACTGGCCAGGAAGGAACCACCGTTCAGGGTGATGGTGCCGGACGGCAGGAAGTTGTCATCACTGATATAGAATTTGCCTTCCGTAATGGTGATGCCCCCACTGGACCCGGCCTCGTTGTTACTGTTGGTGGGACTCATTTGCCCGGCGCCGGCTTTACTCAGGTTGGCGGTGCCGGACAACATTCCCGACAAGGTCAAATTGTTCGCGTGGCTGATGGTGCTGTCGGCCGCCAGGTTTATGGAGTTGTCGATCGTACCTGAGGAGGTGACGACCAGGGCGCCACCATTCATGACCAACTGACCCGAGCCCAGATTGCTGTCGCCTGCAACGCTGATGGCGCCACCGGTAAAGGTGGTAACGCCGCTGTAGGTCTGCGTGCCCGACAGGGTCACCGTACCGTCGCCGGTTTTAGTGAGCGCTCCGGTTCCGCCAAATGCTGTACTGATACTGGCGGTATCGCCCGTATCGTTATCCAGTGTCAACGTCACACCACCACCCAACGACAGGCTGCCGCCGGACAATGTCATACCTGTCGCCTCACCCAGATCCAGAGTCAGGCTTTCACTCAAGCTCGAAGCAGAACTAGCTGATACTGTTTGTCCCGCGAGGCTACTGTCGACGATTAAAGTCTGAGTACCAGAGCCGTCCGCTGCCGCGATGGCAATGGCCTCACTGAAACTCACACCATCAGTGGCATCGATACTGGCGGTGTCAGTGGTATTGGTAATGTAGATGGTATCAGAGGTGACGGTGACATCAGCCGTATCTGTACTTGTCCCGTCACTCAATGTAAAACGAACCGTGGCATCCCCTGCCGGTGTGTCACTGCGATAGGTGATGTGCCGAGCAACGTCCTGCACTAAGGCTGTAGTCGCGGCGGTACTGGCACTGTTGAAACTGATCGTCAGTGTGCCATTGGTATTGGTGAAGCTGGCGAAGGTCTGCCCGTCGCTCAGCAGGTTACTCCCACTGACGGTGAATAACGCGCCTGAAATGTCAAACCCAAAGACATCACTGGTAACGGCACTGGGGCGTTGGACTGTCAACGATCCGCCGGAGTAATCACCATTGCCACCGTTTAAGGCATCCAGTTCAGTATCACTGACGGTCGCATCACCACCGGAATCCAGAGTTACGGTGCTGCCTACGCCAGCCCAGGCGACACTGTCTCCAGTCAGGTTGGATATTGAGGGTGCGGTGTTCGGTGCTTGCTTGTTGTCAACCGTAAACGACTTGACTCCCATTACCTCGTATACGGCAGGGCTACATCCACTGCCATTTACTTTAAAGTGGGTAATTTGGACTCCGCTAAGGTTGGTTAATGTTGCAGAGTTCGTAGACCCGCTCCAGGTTATAGTGTCTGTAACAGTTCCGCCGCCAGCCTTGTAACCGACAATAGACCCACCGCTGCAGCTATTACCGCTATCTGCGGTATAGACCAGTGCAGTCAACTCAAAAGAATAAACATCAACGTTGTCAGCGGTAAAAATCAGAGCGCCCGAGGTGTCACCATCGTTACCTGAACCTGTCTGGTAGGACAAATAAAAACCACCCTCAGGGCGGCCAGCACTATAGGCATATACGTTTTCAGCTGAACCACTCGCCTCACCAGTAAAAATAAGATCGCCATCTGTTGATGTATGCGAAGGTTTTGAGTTGAAACAAGAGCTTGAACAAAAATCACTCGTGACATACTGCTGTGGCGCCAGGGTGGATGAAAAATCCTTAAGCGCAATGTCACTGAACGGTTGCTCAGTTTCAATGTGTCCGCGCTGAATTTCCAGTTCCCAATCCCCCCCCAGATTCTCAGCCCCGGTTAAGTCGTTGGAAGCGGCCACATCCACATGGGTATTGCCGGAAATGAGTTCAAGCAGGGCTTCGCCTTTCTCTCCACTGGCAAGATTACAGCCATAAAATAAAAGGTCCCCTCCCTCCCGTATGGAATTGTTCAACGTATTAAACAGGGTAATTTCATCATGGAGTTTTTCGGCGGTCAGAACGTCGTGGCCCAGCATCACCTGCCCGTCACTGGCATGGGAGACAATATGAACCGCCGCCAGATCAGAATATTGCGCTAACGCCTTTTTCAATTGCTCCAGACCGGATTCACCGGTGTCAATCTCAACAATCTGGACACCGGGCTTCAGGCCCTTGTAGAGCGCACTCCTGTCCTTTACCGCACTGTCGAGAATAACCAGCTCATTCACGCTTTGTCCCTGGAACAATTCCAGATCCACAGCCTCTGTTGAGGTTTCATGCTGAGACTTTGATTTAACAATTCCCTCAGACGGATAACGCCCCAATTCGTTCATCAATACCGAACGGGGTTTTCCATAACCACCATAGCCGGCAGAACGAAGGTAATTGCCTCCGTATCCCACACCGGCCATTGCGCTCATGGGTAACAAAAAAGTTAACAGCCCGTTGAACACACTGTTATTCATAGCATTACCTCAATCCCCTTTGCTTGGAGCCGCTTTCCTGGGGACAATCATGTGTGCCGCCGTTCCCTTGGTGTCCTGCCAGAAATCCATTTCCTGGTATTTGTTGAATAAGTCGGGGGGCAAAATGGAACGCCTGGGTTTGAAAGAAACTTTGCGCTTCACGGTGTGCAAACCACGTGCACCCAGATTGGCGTCAAACTCGCCTTCTTCATATTCAACATTATCGAAATCATGGTCGATGCAGGGCTCTCCAATAAACTGATACAGGAGCTCAAGCGTCTTATGTGGGTGTTGGGTGAGAATGTCGTAATCGATCAAGATAAGCTGTTCAGAATATTCTCCATAATAGGCTTCCTTCAGAGCGGTCCAAGCACTGCCGACAATACCGGTCGCACTCATTTGGGCCTCACAGCGGGAATACACTGTCAAACGCGTGGCGGGTGAATACATCTTGCTATAGTCGAAAGGGTTCTTGCGATAAATGCACTCAAAGCTATCCGCTATCCAGGCAGGATTGCGGACACAGCATATAATTTTGAAGTCGTCAAAAAGTTCCACCAACTGGTGCATTCTGGCCGTCCAGTGACGGTTGGTATCAAAGATCACACTCTTGTCTTCATACTGCCGGTAATAGGCATTAAAGACGGAACGGCATATATCCTTACGCCGGTGCTCGTCAAAGAACGTATAAAACTCGCTGCCCGCCCCCATCAGTTCAAGATTGGATTGCATCAGGGCAGCGACTGGACTACTCATTGCCGCATGAAAACGCGGGTTCTGCCGAAGGATGCCCGCTAACAGAGTGGAGCCTGAACGAGGAAGCCCGGAGATAAAATGAAATACAGACATCAGTAATGACCTCGATGGAAACGAGTTCCTTCGTATCGACGCCTCTTCAAGAACTCTATCGGGGAACCAGAAAAAGGGCTCCGCGCAAGATCGATAGTCTCATCTCCATACAGGTGGTTGACTAACATCCGATTTGGGGAAATGGGATTCACCATCAACTGTGACCTGATTCAAATTGATCAGAGCTGAAATTGAGTCGTTGTCCGCCAGCTCTTGTCATTTCCCTCAGATATCCTGGGGGAGCAGGGCGAATGGCGTCGAAGGGCGACTTCCGCTCTTCGTCAATTGAAAGGAATTCTTTTTCGGTAACGCCGGGAAAGGGCTTGAGGGGATGACACTAGCGTTGGTTGAAATTCGCCAACTGACTCTCCTCATCTGCCGGTGTGAGAGGATGGATAAATAAAAAAAGCAATAAAATAACAGGGATAACAACGCAAAATAAATTGAGTCTCCACTCACCAATATTCCCCCTGTATATCGCCTGCCTATGAACATCAATCCATTTTCCTTGTCTGTCCTCAGTCCTGCGTTGTTAGTGAGTATAGTTCATTGAACTTTTTTACAAGGCTAAAAATTGAACTGCTTTAATACATACCACCACTTGGAGCGACAGTCCCTCGGTAAGGTGGGTGACCTTTGCGACGGAGGTATGGGAAAGCGCAAACGAGTAGAGGAAATTAAGAATACCCCCTACAGGATCTGTCGCGGATCATTGACGATTGCCTGATTCTGAGGGAGGGCCCGCCTCATAGTGTCAGCTTATTTACCAAGAGGCCCCTCGCCAGATTTGGAAAATGGGCCCGCTCACGCCGGTTTGAAATCGCTTCAGGAGCAAACACGGCGCACGCATCGCCAGCGGTCAAAACGAGACCTCCTTGCTGTACAAAAAAAGGTCTACTAGGCTTCTGTATACGGCCCGCCTCCGCATGCGGACCTGTTTTGCTGTTGTGTACTCAAGCAGCATACCTTCCTAACCGGCGCCCCACGCCTCAGGTATGCGCGTACAAGGATCAAACAAGGAGCCGCTTATGGAACCCTATCTCGGACAGATCAGCATGATGGCTTTTAACTTTCCTCCCAAAGACTGGGCTTTTTGCAGTGGGGATCTCCAGCAAATCAGCCAAAACCCAGCGCTTTTCGCCCTTATCAATACATATTATGGAGGGGATGGCAGAACGACCTACGCTTTACCGGACTTGAGAGGCCGAGCGCCAGTACACCGGGGCTGGTTATCCCAGTACGAATATACCCTGGGACAGAATGAGGGGACTGAGACCGTAACATTAACTGAAAGCACATTACCCCGGCATACTCACACAGTTTACGCCTCATCGGAAGACGCCGATAAAGGCGGCCCCAATGACCAGCGCATATTAGCCGCCACTCCTGACATCTACCGTCCGCTCACCAATCCTGTCCCCATGAATTCTAATGCTGTCGGCATGACTGGCGGTACTAGTAGTGGAGATACAAAGTCCTTCCCAAACATACAGCCTTCACTGGCGATAAACTTCTGCATTGCTATTTCAGGCTACTTTCCCCCGCGCAACTAACGAGGGTTGCAAGTATGCTTACTTTATCGACCAGCTCGATCAGTAAAGACCATATTCCCCACGGTCAAACTTTACTCTTGAGCCAAGCGCGTCTTCAGAAACGGAGGTCACAAGCATGTCAATGCCTTTCATCGCCGAAATAAGAATTTTTGGGTTCAACTACCCTCCCCGCAGTTGGTCATTTTGTGATGGACAAATCATCCCTATTGATGAAAACCAAGCCCTTTTCGCCTTGATAGGCGATATATATGGCGGCGACGCCAGAGTGACAATGGGGCTCCCCAATCTTCAAGGGCGCAGCCCTCTTCAAACAGGTAAAGGCCCAGGCCTTACTCAGTACCGTTTAGCAGACTATGGTGGATTGCCAGAGGTTCAACTCGCAACAGCACAGATACCTTATCATACACATACCCTGTATGCCGCCAGACAAGCAGGAACAACCCCCGAGCCCAGTGACCAGCTGTTCGCCTATCAGGCCGGGGACGCACAACCTGACTACAAACAGCCGCCCCTTGGAGATCTAGAGGCCATGTCTCCAGGAATGTTGACGTACACAGGCCTGAGTTCAATGGTTGAAAATCGTCAGCCTTTTTTGGGTCTTTCATTCTGCATAGCCCTAGAGGGAATTTTTCCACCGCGAAACTAGAGGCTCAGCATCTTTCGTCATAGATATTTCGCATACGTCGATACAGAGACCGCGGCAGCGGACAAGGAGAGGAGAAAATGGCAGAGTCATTTCTAGGTGAGATACGTATTTTCGCAGCTACTTATGCGCCATATAACTGGAGCTTTTGCGATGGGCAGGTATTGGCGGCCTCGCAGCAGGCCGCTTTATTTAGCTTACTGGGGTCTTACTATGGCGGCGATGGACGCACCACTTTCGCCCTACCGGATATGCGTGGCCGTCTTCCTTTGCACTTTGGACAAGGGCCAGGACTAACCCCCTACCCTATTGGAGCCAGAGTCGGCGTCGAATCAGTCACTTTGACGATGGAAAATATGCCGCGACACACCCACACCCTTATGGCGTCAAATGACGCCGTCACTACGGATATATTTCCCGCAAACCAAGTGACCGGCGTTACTGACCCCACGGCTCCGTTTTACACAACGACTGGCAATATAACGTCCCTGGCGTCAGAGTCCGTGGGATACGCTGGGGGGACTTCAAATCAACAGACCTACCCGCATTCCCTCATGATGCCCTATTTAGCGTTGAACTTTATAATTTCGCTCAAAGGCACATATCCAAGTCGCAATTAACCAAAGGAATGTGGAGCTATGTCTGAACCATTTATCGCAGAAGTCCGCATATTCTCGTTTGCTTTCCCTCCTGCAAATTGGGCGTATTGTGACGGACAATTAAACACTATAGATCAAAACCCAGCTTTATTTTCTCTTATTGGAACCCTCTACGGAGGCGATGGAAGAACTACTATGGGCTTACCTAATCTTCAATGCCGAAGCCCGTTGCACGCTGGGACAGGTTTAGGTCTGAGCCCTCGCCCATTATCCAGCTTTGGAGGACTTCCCTACACAGTGCTTGATGAGATACAAATTCCCCGGCATACACACGCCCTTATGGCAGTTGCTTCCCATGGGACAACCCCTGAGCCGCAAAACCAGCTATTCGCCTATCAAGGGGGCGACCCTCAGCCTGATTACAAGCAACCTCCGTTGGGCGATCTCGCGCCGATGCATCCTCAAATGCTTGCCAATACGGGCAATAGCAGTGCGCTCGAAAACCGGCAACCCTTTTTGACTCTTTCTTTCTGTATCGCGCTGGACGGCATTTATCCACCAAGAAACTAAAACCGAACCAGATAAGGGCGCTATGCGCCCTTCTTGATAACTCTCGCCAAAAATCAGGCTCGATAACCGCTATCAACCACCTACTTTGTAACTGAACACCGACTCATACAAATAGCAGTCGTCTTTTTCCGCGACGGGTACGATAAAGATATCGTGCGCGCCGCAGTTATCGTTCTTAACCGCGCAGGTTTGCTGCGGCATCAGGCCCTTGTCTTTTCCCGCCTTGAAGATGACCGAGAAGCTTTCAAAACCGCCTCCCAGTTCTTTTTTATCCGATACTTCCACCAACGTTAACTCCAAAGGCGGCTGGCTGGAATCATAAGTGGCGTAGAAAGTTTTATCTTGGTTGGATTGAAACTGGTCGTGGGTAAACATCGGCATCTCCCTGCTGAGTTCTATTGAGGTATAACCAGATTGCAGGCGCAGATTAATGCGCGCGCCAAGTAAGTATAGACAAACTAATGAAAGCGGGACCGACTCAATACACTCCTCGTTAGAGAATGTCTCGCGGGAGCAGACATAACTTGATAAATCAAAAGGTTCAGGTCTATGCTCAAGTAGCGGCTGTACCTTCTTTGACCGGCCCACATGCAGTACGTGGACCTCCGCCAAATCCCCAATATGGAGGAAACACATGGAAGCCATTACAAGGGACGATGTGGTTATGCATAGCGACAAACAGGTTTCCTGTACTGTCGATCAAGGTATTGTCGTCATGAGCGTCAATGCCGGTGAGTTCTATGACTTGAACCATTCCGCGTCCGCCGTCTGGAGGCTATTGGACTCTCCTACAAAAGTGTCGACTCTGTGCGATCGCCTTCGTGAACGATATAACGTCGACTCCGAGCGCTGTGAAAAAGATGTGCTCAACCTGCTCAATCGTTTGCAGGAAAAAGGCGTCATCAAAGCGCAAAAATGAACAACTTAAAAGAACAACCTTCTCGCCTCTCCTGCAGTGTGGCCAAATTCAATTGAAATAAAGGGTATTTACACTATGGACCAGGAAAACGAAGAAACTAAAGTTAATGAAGAATGGGAAACACCTGACTTCACTGTCATGGACGCCAATCAGGCTCAAGGCTTAGTTGGTGATGGAGCTGATGGAGGCGCCGGCGGAGACTCTCGCTCCTAGTCTCAGCCACCGCTAGGCGTCGCTTAAGCTGTAGACGCCTCAAACTCTGACGCCGCTAGCACATCAACGATACTAATCGCATCCGATAGCAATTTAGGGCGCTGCAAAGAATAAACGGGCGTCACGCCAGCTAGAGCCGCGCAAGCGCTCAGCAACATTTGCAATTGCTCATGCGAAACCAGAAACACCTTCCTAAAGCAGTGCTCAAATAATCCAGCTAATGCCTCCTGAGGCGTTAGCTGCCGCAAATTCAGCTCCCGCCCCTCTTTCAGGATATAAATTTTTTGCACAAACGCCTTTTCTAAGGAGAAATTACGCCGCGCCGGAAAGCAGTGTTTGATCCTGGTATTAAAGGGTAAACGAGGATAATTCTCAGCCGTTTCCCCCATAGTCAGCAATATTTCCGGCGATAGCTTAAGTCTTGGAAAACCGGGGTATAAACTGACGTCACTCCCCTCTAACGATAATGGACAAATATCATCACTCAGAAGATCATAGCCCTTATGATAGAAGAGCCCCGCCATACTCGATTTTCCCGCAGTCTTATGACCGCAAAACAAGAGCGCGCCTCCGTGAGGTAAGCGTACAGCGGAAGCATGCAACACAAGGCGCCTGCGCCATTGTAATATCGCCCCTAAACACGACCCCAGTACGTGAGCGAAGATACTCCAACTTTGCATTGATTCCGCCGGTGTCACGACTACGCGCCAGGAACGCACCCAGAAACGTCCCCCCTCATCGTCAAATATCAGCGCTTCACTTTCGTTAGCCTGATAGCGTTTTCCTTCTTTTACCACCTTTTCAAGTCGCAATGGCGTCACTCCCCAAACGACTGACAGATCAGACCCATCTCCGCCTTGCACTAGCCATGGAAACTCAAACTCAGTCTGTATTTGCAACCCATATACTTGGTAGTAGTACATTCAGTCTCTTCCCTTAGAGCTCCCTTTAATAAGGAGGCTTTTAGTCTACGCTTATAATTAAAAAGATGACTACTACCCATAATTGAGACATCTCTAATAAAAATGTATAGCCGCAGATGCTTCAGGCCACAAGGTGGCTCCAGTTGCAGATTAGTTCAGCGGATAAATAACCAGGCAGGGAACGAGCGCTATGGAAACGTTGGACCTGATTCAACTTGCCAGAACTTATATTTCCTACGATCAGTTTGAAAAAGCAAAATCCACGCTGACGCAACATCTGCAAGCGACCCCCAACTGCCCTCATGCACATGATCTACTATCATCGATCTCCAAGCAGAAAGAACAGGACATCGGCGTCGTTTCCTGCCCTCATGTGATCATTCCTGATTTGTTGCCTGTTGAACTCATTGATGAGCTTTTGAATGACGCAGATACACACATCGGCAAATTTGAAGAGGGCAGAGTTTTAGGCGCCGTAGACATAGCGCCAGAGGTAAGAAAGAGCTTACGCCTGAAGGATCTTGAGCTGACAAAAAAAATGGAATTATGGTTTAGGCCAATCCTTCACAGGGAGTTATCAAAATATTCTTCACAGCTGGGAATCGCCTTGTTCGAAATCAGCGAAATAGAGCTAAAGTTTTGCTGTTATCCCAACGGATCTTACTTTCACCGTCATCGCGACGATCAAGCCACTTATGGTGACGAATCAGGCAAACGCATTCCCTGCAGACGCAGAATCAGCTTCGCCTACTATTTCCATCGGCGTCCGCAAAGGTTTTCAGGAGGAGAGTTGCGGCTCTATGCGACAGATAGAAAAAACAATATCTATTCACACAACCGTATTGAGACCCTTCCTCCTCACTTCAATACAATGGTGCTATTCCCTAGCGGATTTTTTCACGAAGTACTTGAAGTCTTCGAGCCATCAGGAGACATCATGAACGGCAGATTCGCCATCAATGGCCATATTTGCGAAGCGCTTCCCTCTCAAGAGAAGACAAGTACCGCAGCGCAGGGAGCCAGTTCATGAGCGGCCTCGCCGGTTTATATCACTCCCAGAAAGTCGTCACTGAGGCGGACATGCGCGCCATGTCAGACGCCATGTCGCACCGGGGACCCGACGGGAGGAATATTTGGCGGCGGACGCAACTCGGCTTTTGCCACAATATGCTGCACACCACGCCGGAGTCTTTATTTGAGGTATTGCCTGCGCAATCAAATGACCGGCAGGTCGTGATTACTGCGGACGCCCGACTGGACAACAGAGAAGAGCTTGCCAGCGCATTGGGAATCGATCGGTACGACTTGTCCTTGCTGGGTGATAGTCACCTAGTGCTCCGGGCGTATCGTCATTGGGACTTAGCCTGTGTAAACCATTTCCTGGGCGAATTCTGCTTCGCCATTTGGGACAAAGGCAAACATCGTCTGTTTATAGCAAATGACCCAATGGGAACCCGATCTCTACTCTATTATCACTCCGCTGACCTTTTTGCTTTCGCAACAGATGTTAAGGCGCTGCTGGCTGCGCAGGGGGTGGACAAAAAGCTGGATGAAGCAGGGTTCGCAATTCTCGCATCGGGCCGCAGACGGGAAGCGCCTGAACGTACTTGCTTTGAAGGCGTAACCCGGCTTACTGGTGGCGAGCGCCTGATTGTTTACCCGCCCTCTGCCGGACAAATGGGGTGGAAAATTGAGAAAAGCAGTTACTACAGCTTTCAACCACAACCCCTTAACTTTCAGAGTCCGGAGGAAACCCTTGAGGCGTTTAGAGAGACATTCCGCCTGGCGGTGACTTGTCGAATGCGCAGCGCCTTTCCCGTCGCGACACTGCTAAGCGGCGGACTGGATTCCTCCTCTATCAGTTGCACTGCCGCTGACCAGCAGCACCGTTTCTCCCATCCCCTTTTTGCACTTTCCTCCTGCTTGACCGATCAAGATCCAGAGCAAGATGAAAGGAGATTTATTGATATCGTTGCGCGTGACAAGCAATTGCCAGTTCATTACATAACGCCTGTATCAGGTCCCGTTGCGTTACTACACCAAGTACACGACATGACCAGCCTTCCCGTGAACCTCAATCCACATATCTATACAGCGCTCTACGCCAAAGCCCAGAGCGAAGGGGCGCGCATCGTTCTGGATGGCGTAGGCGGGGAATGGGGGCCAAGCTGGACCGGCGAAGGCTATTTGCAGTATTTGCTACAACAACGGCAATGGGGAAAGCTGAAGGAAACGGTTCTTCATTTATCGAAAAACTATTCCCAATCGCCACGCAGCATAGTTCATAACGAGATTCTGGCGCCGCTGGAGCCCACCTTTCTGCGCAACATACGCCACAAAATGAAAGGCTATTTAATAGAGGAAAACAGGCCGCCGCTGGCCAGCAGATTGCAAGATCTGTATGCCGCTCCATCATCACAACCGCTATCCTCAGGCCAATCACTTCTGAACAAACGCCTGCAGGTTATCTCAAGTGGACGCACGCCAAGAGAGTGGTATTCGCCGCACTTTCACATCCGCAACACGTTTCCTTATCTGGATGTGCGGGTATTAACCTTTTGCCTGGGACTGTCAGATGAATGGTTCGTACAGAAGGGATGGCGACGTTATTTCATTCGCGCAGCGATGGAAAAAACGCTTCCTCCAGAAATTCAATGGCGTAAAGATAAAAGGCCTTTTTCGCCAAGTTATTACAGACTGATGCAAGCCGACGCTGCTGTCTATGAGAGTATTATTCACGACGTCTCTGCAACAGATCCAGTGAGAGACTATATCGACGTAGAGAGGATCAAGCGCGCCATAAAAGAACTCAATCAACGCGCCTCATGGAGACCTCACAAAGGCGTCGACTTCGCACGAAAAGTGGTGGATTTCGGAGTACAGAGCCTGGTATTCCTACGCTGGTTTCAACGCCTGTAGAGACGGGAAAAAGAGTTCCACTACAGGGCGCCCTGCAGCTCATGAGAGGTGCTTTTTAGGCCCTGCGCGTCACCGACACCTTCCATATGCGCCACAAAATCAGCACAGGCCAGCAAGGCTTGCCGATGCGTAATCACAAGCACTGTGGTCATTTTTTTCAGTGCTTGAATCGTCTCGATAATCACAGCTTCATTAACCTCATCCAAAGCGCTGCTGACTTCATCCAGGATAAGTAAAGCCGGCTTTCTCAATAACGCCCTGGCGATGGCAAGCCGCTGTTTCTCCCCTCCTGATAACAAGTCACCCCGCTCACCGATAAGCGTATCCATGCCTTGAGGCAGCTCTCTGACGAAGCTCTCCGCCGAAGCGTTCCGCAATGCTTCCCACAATTCCGCTTCCTCACACCAAGGCGCAACCCAAAGCAAGTTTTCACGCACACTCTTGTTAAACAGGAAACTTTCCTGCGTTACATAGCTAACAGAGCGGCTCCACTGCGCAATCTCTTGTTCGGTTAGTTCGGTATCATCAATGAGCACCTGTCCGGCTGACGGAGTCAGCAGTCCAGACAGAATATCCGCGGTGGTCGTCTTTCCAGAGCCGGAAGGCCCGAGCAGCGCCGTAACGCTGTTAACAGGCAAAGTGATTGAAAGGTCGCGGAGCGAATCCTGTCCTGACGTCGACGGATAGTTAAAGCACACGCCTTCGAGACGGATGCTGCGCGTGACCGTTATGAGTTTCGCCTCCCGGTTATTATCGACCAATGCCTCCTTGCCATCGCAGTTTAAGATTGCCACTACTTCAATGTACGAGGGCAGGATATTGAGTATCTGCTGATACCGATAGGACATGTCCTTTAAGATTGGCGCGAAGCGGGAAAAAAGGAAAAGCAGTACGATAAATTCAGCCGCGGGCAGCCTCACCCAGGTAATAAAGAAATAACAAAGCCCTCCCAAGCATATGGCGATAAGGATTTCATAATACAGGGCGACCATGGCGCTGAGTTTCTTGAATTGCAACAACGTCCTTCCCAGGCTTTGCGCCTGCACTTCCAGGTCGACATGCGCCCGCTTCTCCTGCCCAAAGGCTTTTACGACTTTCATCCCCTGCATATGCTCACTTACGGCGGAGAAATAGGTCTGACGCAGCGCTTTACCTTTTTCGCCATTTTGAAGGCTCAGCCGATTTAACCTGCGCGCGCCCCCATAGATCCCTCCGCCGCATGTCAGCGCGACTAGCGTCAAACCAGGGGAAGTCAGACAAGAGATCGCGCTGTATACACTCAGCACGCAACCCAAAGATACAAGCTGGGTAAGCAGGAGAGATATTTGCGAAGCTCTATCCACCTCATGATTTAAAACCTGGGCCAAATGAGAGGCTCGAAACTGAGTGAAGCGCAACCAGGGAAAAGCCAATATTTTCGCTGTCAGCCGCCCTCTCAGACTGACAGCAAGCTCAGTCTGCAATCTTGCTGCGAGTATCTGTTGAAAATATTTGATGACCGCGTGGAGCGCGATAATAGCAACGAAAATAATTAACGCTTCTGTCAGTTCCAATTTAGAACCTAACCAGCTCCACTGGGAACCTAATTCATATCCAGCATCGACTCCCGCCAGCGTCAATAGTGGAATCAGCGCCAAAACGCCAATGCCCTGGACAAAAGCGAGAACAAAGAGCAGAACCGTGAGCAGAACAACGCTGTGTTTGTCATAACGCCACGACATTGCGACGTACGAGGAGAGTCCTTCTTTAATGTCTCGTTTCAAACCACCGCCCTTTGAAATCTAATCCACCCACACCCTTTTCCTGGAAATAAAGTATCGCCAACTCCACAAAAAGGGCCGCAGCAGGTAGTAGCAAGGAAACATCCATCTGGGCAGCTTGAGAAGCGCGATATCATTAGCCGATATACGAAAAAACTGAGTTAAGTGGCGCATCAGATACTGTTTACTAAATGAAAAAAAACATAGCAGCACATACTGCTCAATAGGGCTTAGATATTTTTTGCTCTGGTTGGCATGCTCCCACCTTGAACACAGCAAGCGCGCGGGTCGACTCTTTTGCGCATGCGCCAACTGCGCCGCCGGCAATGACGAGGATAACAATTTGTGCGCCATCAGGAGCGCAGCGAGAACGGGTTGCTCCACTTTCCAGCGGCGGGCTTTCGCCACGACAGCATCTATATCGACCTGTCCGCAGGACAAGTACGCATCGATATCAGACAACCAGCTTAATCTCGCCCAACATGATCTGGCCCCATGCATCACCAGATAAATGAACTCATCTTCAGCACTCAGGCAGACATGCCCGAACTCATTTTTATAGTAGGGATAATCTCGCTCAAACAATCCTTCTCCCAGCTCAGGAAGCACATACTCGTTGTCGTCCAACCGCATATGTAGCTCAAGAAAAATATCTCGCGAAGCATTATGAAAAATGAAGTCTTTATTGCTCTTTAGATAGGCCTCCACCACAAGAGGAGATGCGCTGTCAGAGGGAGTCACTCGGCGATAACCTGCTTCCTTCAACAAACGCCCCAACACCGTAATATGCTCGCGTGGCGCCAACACGTCCAAATCGCGACACTCTCTGAGTGAGGCGTCCTGATATAACCTCGCCGACAAAGCCGGTCCTTTTAAACAAACATAGGGCAGCCTATTTTTTTGCAAAAGCCCGCCAATTCTTTCAAGTTCAGCATAGTGCTTAAGGTTACGGAATCTGGCTTCCCGCTCCATCAGGCAAATTTTTTTACTAACGCCACCTGGAATCGACTCCGCAATCGAACTTAACTTTCGCCACACTAATGGTGTAACCCGGTGCCACCTTAACTGTTGTATAAAGCATTCCCAATCCGAGCTTTCAAGTTGCAAACAGGCCTCTTTAAGGGCCGACAAAGACGCTGTGTCATGAGTCAGACACATGCGCAGCAATTGATAAGACGCATGTCTGTTTACCCTCTCTAACGCAGCAGCTGTCATACCATCACACGTTGCGCGATCTCAGGCCGCCACATCATTCGTTCATATGGGGGAGAGATGGATTCGGTGATAAACCCCAGTTTCAAATAGAGTTTTTTTGCTGCGACGTTCTGCATCAGCACGCTTAGCGTCAGCGGTGCGCAGATTTGCGTGGCGGCGGCCTGCAGGCTGCGGATAACTTCCTCTCCGAAACCTTTGCCTCGCGCTTGCGGAATAAAGGCGATATCGATGACATGCACTTCGTTATGACCGAAATCGATAGTGACCTTACCGATGCGCTCATGCTGCTTTTCAATGATGAAATACATAGCGTTGGGAAATTGCGCGCCATATCCCTGTTGTTGCGCTTTGAACTGCATGTCGATGATAGACTCGACAAAGTCGCGCTCGCCGTCTATCAGACGCAGGTCTTCTCTCGTACTGTTATGAAGTTGCTCCAGAAATGCCTTGTCGGCGCTGTTCGAAGGGCGGACAACCAGGCCCTGCCCTAATTTCACATCCTTAATTTTCATAAATCCTTGACCCCTTTTTATTAGACCGGCTCACGAAATAAACCGGGATGCGCTCTCATCCATGCAACAAGTATAGCTCGGGCCTGCGTGATGCAAGGTTGACTGAGTCATTGGATTCCCTGAGCAAAGCGTCCTATGCTGGAAAACGCCCTTTCCCAATGTGAAAAGCCGGCTGTCGTGAACGGACGCAGCCGGGTTGGCGGGAAGCCAAAGCGCGTAATCGACAAAACGGAGCCTCATGCAACAGTCGGAACTTGCTTATTGGATTGCAGAAGAGCACTTAACCTCATCCAAGATTAAAGAATATGCAAAGCGCTTCGCCGAGAATGGCCTGGTTCATCTGGATGGCTTTCTGCGGCGCGAAGTCGCCGCCAAGCTGGCTCACTTTGTCGCTCACGAAGCATCTTATTCTCCCGTGTACGGCGCATATCAAAGCGATATCAAAGTGTCCGCGGAAGAGTGAGCCGAACTCGACGAGCAGCGGCGATTTTTTCATATGTCGCGTTATCAGGGCCCCAAACCGGAATTCATGATGACGCCCGCCAGTCTCAGGTATATGAGATTTCAGCAGCGCTCAGTACAACGCCAGTTCGCCCATTACGCCGCCAGCCTGACCCCCGCCCGCCCAGGGAAATGCGTTGCCAGGATATGCTGTTAACCGCGCTGCGCGAGCAACAATACCTGCGCCCCCATACCGACAAGGGAACGGGGGTAACAAGGCATGTATGTATCGTGTTTTACTTGTCGCCGAACTGGCTGGAGGAAGATGAAGGCGGACTCAATATTCAAACTTGGCGCGGGGAGGACTTGACCTTATCCGCCCTCTTCAATCGCTGCATTATCTTCAAGCCCAACCTGCTCCACAGCGTTACGCCCTTCGCCAAGTCCGCGGCGGGAAAGGTCCGTTACAGCCAGACTATCTGGTATGCCTAGCCTGAAGTAAGCGAGCATAGAGGCCATCCAGCTTTTGGGAGATCATGCTCGCGTCCTGTGCTGAAAATACTCTGCGCTTATCCTCACTATCCCCCCGAAAAGAGCGGCTTGGGTCTTTTGAGTACTGCCCCGCTCTGCTCTTCAGAAGCTGCAATTCATCCGAAGTGAAAGACACGCCAAAGTGATCTGCGATGCGGTTCTCCACGGCATCTGGAAGCTCCGTGTAATCCACAACCAGTACCGAGCTATCCAGCGACTGCGCCATGCTGCTCATAAGCGCGCCCAATACCTCCATCTGGTAGGACAGCAATACGTCCGAAGCGGCGTCATCCACTTTCGCCACAAGATGAGACAACACAGACAAGTCTGTTGCCGCCATATGCCTTCCGGCAAGCCTTTGATGAGACGCCAGTATTTCTTCTGGCCGGCGGATGACGAACACGGATGGCGTGTCGGGATAGAGCCTGCGCAGAAGCGGCCAGAAGCCAATATCCCAGGCATTCCACTTTACAATCAGTTTCTGATCGCAACCTCCGGCGAGCCCCTGGGCCGCCAGCAGAAAACGCAGGGCTTCCGCCTTTTGACTGTCGCTCAGATCCTTATCTAACAGTAGTTCCGTCAGTGCGCTGGATTCAGAGATCACGCAATGTGCGGGCGATACGGCCAACAGGTTTGACACCAGCGTTGAGCCGCAACGGGACAGATGAAAAATGAAGCCCGCAGGCCGCACGTCGGCGAATAAGCGGGAATGCCGGATCAGATACTCAATGTGTGTGGCGGGTTTAACGATACTTCCAATAATCGAGCGCGCCCTTTGCGTAGCGATTCGCTCATCCCAAAAAGGCGCCCAGTCTCGCGCGGTCGGCGCCACGCCCCATATCACACGCTTGCGCGCGGCTTCATAGCGCACGGGCGTCCACTGGCGCAACAGCAAAGACAGATTCGGTTCGAACTCCTCACCGTTGCAGGCGATCAGCGCCGATATGAGGTCCGATTCATTCTGCGCCTCGACACGGGCATATTGTTTTAGGGTGAGAAGCAACTCATCAAACTGATGACAGGCCACACACAGGGCTAACGCCTCCTCAGATTCAAGTAACCTCGAATAGAACTCGCGACTATCCACGCAAGGCCGCCAGCGCATCCATCACTCTGGCGTTGATGGCGGAGACCCGATGGGCGCTGATTTCTTCCTCGGACGTCTCTCGAAACCACCGTTCGACGTCCTGAAAGCGCCGACTTTGATATATCGTCGCCAGGGCCTTTTCCATCGGGGCGCCCAACAGCTCAAACACCAACTGATCCAATAGCCATTCTCGGCTCCGGACCGTTTCATCCAGCTTGCCTACTTTGGCGTGCGCGGCTTTCGACCATATCCGTTTTAGGTGATAAACGCCCAACTCTCCCACTTCCGTACTATCAGGCAAAGGCAGTTCCTCCGTCGCGGGACGGCTGCGATAGGAAAACTCAAAATCCGGGAAATCATTCAAGAGGTAGCGAAAATCCAGCGTGCAGCCAGGAACCGGACGGATATTTCTCTTATATCTGGGTAACGTTAACTGTGATTGATTCTCCTGCAGGCAATGATCGCCATAAATACGGATGAACGTCGTTACCTTGAGATCCGTCATATCCTCGCCGCAGTCGGGGACTAACAGAGAGCCCATGAGACAGGAATCATCACCGGCATTAAGCGCCGCCGCCATTGAGCGATCCAGAGTAAACAGCTCTCCCAAGTGGATATTCCCGCCGCTTTCTGGAGAATGCAGCCAAGCATCCAGCTGCACAGAAGAGGGAATCAACATACCATTCGGCTTTAGAAACTGCTGCAAGTGCGAAAAGATCTTCACTTGCGGCTCCTGTTGCAGCATATGCTTCATCGTTTCCGATAACAGAATGTCATAGGATTCGCCCTCGGGAGGGGTCCAGACAGTAGCGTCAGCGCAGACAATATGTGCAACCCGATCCGAGACCTTCAGTAGAGAAATCACCTTCTGCAGCGCCTCCAGAGAGGCCTCATGGATATCCAGCAGCGTCACCCTCAGCCTGTCCGCGGGAAATAACGGCGCCAACGGAACCAATAGAAGCCCGAATGGACCGGCGCCCGCATACAGCAGCTCGACCCTGTCCTGTCGCTGCAGCACATCCTGTATCGCCTGATAGACGCCCGCCATGAATATCCGCGTGCGCTCGATATCCCATGCGCATCTACCCGCCTCCAGGGGCGAAATCGCCTTGCCGAAACCTGTCTGGGTAGAAAGGTCTTCTTTATAGCAGGATGGATAGAGATCAATTCCTGTCACTGTGGCGAGCGCACTGACCAGTGCATCCAGGTGAGGTTTGGCGTCGCCGGCGAAGGTCGCGCCCAGCAACTTTTGCGTCGCATCAATAATGGCCTCAGCGCTTATGGGATCATTGGCTCCAGCATCAGTCATCATTGCATTCCTTTTTATGTGTTATTCATGATGAGTTTTTAACGCAGCGTCGCCTCCGCACAGGGAAGCGGCGTCATATTCAAATATTGCACGACACGCGGCGTCGCCGCCCTGTTGGGGCTCGCGCCGTGGGGCAGATAGTGGTGCCAGATGATCAACGAGCCCGCAGGCGCAGCGACATATTTGAGCTTCAGATGAGAGAGGTCTTGTTGATTTGGATCGGCGCCCGGAGGTAACTGCGCCATCCAGTCACGCATTTGACGGTGAAAGCCCGGCGCGCAATGAAAAGCCCCCTGATTCTCGGCGACGTCAGTAAGATAGATGAGCCCTTGCGTGCGTAATTCCGGCGCGCGGCTGAAATCCACATCCCAATGCAGCCGGGTTCCAAAAAATTGATAATGAGGCGTTTCCGGCGGATTGAAACCCGCCCGGTCAATGGAACACTGCAAACTCTCCGTTCCCCAGATATCTGCATATGCCTGACGCATTTTTTCGGAAGAACGATTGGCGTCCAGCACCGGATCACGAAACAATTGCACCATGATGTTTTGCTGCGCCTGATGCGTGCGATACCAAGTCTCAGGCCGATCCGGGCTTTTCTGCAAAAAGCGATAGATCACGTCCACGGAAGCCTGGCATTGCTTTTTATCCAGCGCGCCTTCCACCACCAGGTATCCGTTCTCACGCCAGAACGCAACTTGGCTTTCACTCAGAAATTGAGGGGCGTCGCCACACTGCGGGCCTTCCAGGATGTCCTTGTCATCCAGCCGCTGTGTGTAGGTTCCGGCCTGATGGCCGCCCAGAACTCGATTGATATCATCGATCCGCGCATTGCTTAAGCCACCGGGGTTGTGTTTCAAAACCCAGCGTTCAAACTCAGCGAAGCTCGGCTGGTCGCCGTAAAGAAACCCCAGGCACTGATCCAGCCCCACCCCCAGCAAATTCATCAGCGCCACATCCGTTCGCCATTCCTCCTGTCGAAGCCGTTCCTCCAGCTTGCCGTCTTTATTCAGGCGCGTCTTATGCCAAAGCCGCTTGAGACGGTGGACGCCAAGCTCTCCCACTTCTTCCGCAGGAGGCAGCGTTTCGCACATTAGAGTCTGTGAAGATGAATGGGATAGCGCAGCCTCTGAGCCATTATTATGGGCATAGCTCATCAAAATACCTTCCTTGACAGGTTAACAGACTGGTCGCAATTTTTTCTCGCAGCCATTCGTCCGCCACACAGTCGATAACCAGATTGACGCGATCGCAGTCTCCCCGATTGATGACGGTGTGTGTTTGATCCACATTCAAGTACCACAATTCCCCTTCCTGCATGGGAACAAGGTGATCATTCACCCAGAACTCCAGCAGCTCATGACTTTCAATGGGGACATGCAGACGGGCTTCGCCGTGCTCCAGAGAAAGTCCGTGATCGCGATGAGGTTTAATTTCCGCGCCGGGTCGCAGCCGCATCAAACGCACGGATTTAAGTGGACAGCGAAGCGCCCTCAGAAGCCCCTGCAGTCCGGGACACTGCTCCAAGACCGGCAGGTCCGCCCAGTCGTCACAGCTTTCTATGGCGAAGCCTTGCAAAATCGGATGCGCTTCACGGTAATGGGCGGGACAGCGCAACGGCATGACATCCCACTCACCGCTGTAGTCGCGCTGATTGACGTGATTTAACCAGGGTAATTCGCAAATACGTTGCAGATCGGCCTTCAAGGCGGGGAGGTCGACGCTGATATCAAGCCTGGCGAATGAAATCGGCTCTGTCATTCCCTGAGATCCTTTCTGTTTTGATCATTCGCGCCAACATCCCATGCCCTGGCGCAAACAAGAGTGTGCTCGCCTGACCGCGTCTCACCGAAAACGCAGTCAAATGACGCCTTGTGGAGATCGCTTAGCCTCCGCCATTAAGTTACGCCGGATAGCCGTAATAAGCCTCCCTGTCCGCATCCGCCAGCCCCAGTTTGGGCATGCGCGCACGATTAATTTCTGTATACAGCCAGTCGTTGAGAACGCAGTCTATTTCCAGGTAGACAGAGGCCTCTCCCCCTTCATTTTCAACCCATTGAGACAGGCCCGGATTGAAATACCAGACTTCTCCCTCCGCCATTTGCGCAGGCGTCTCATTAATACGGAAGGTCAAACTCTCACTTAAAGAAATAGGAACCTGCAAACGTACAACGTCTTCTCTCTCCAACGGGTTCAAAGACTGGTAATGATCTATCACAACGCCGGGATTCAGTCGCATGATTCTGGCGGACACCAACGGACATTGCAGGTACTCAAACACATCCCGCATCTCTCCTTTACACAATGACGCAACCACGTCAGCGCCCGGCCATGAAGAGGCGAAGCCGCTGCCGGACATTAACCCGTCTACTGGCAACGCATCCCATCCGTCGTTGAAGTTACAGGCGCTGAAATTGCCTTCCCAAAAAGCAATCAGCAGCATTTCAAGGTCACGCAATAATCCACATACGTCAAAACTCGCTGGAAGACGCGCGCAATAAGCATCAGGGACAATTAGACGACTGACTTCACTCATAATTCGACACCCCTAACCACCAGCCTGAAACAGTGAGGAGCCGCAGCAAGAGCGCATGGCTTCCGCCAGAAGCTTCTCCAAGTACTTCACAAGCTGAACAAGCATCCTATCCTTCGCCCACTTCCTCCAGAAGCTTTCAACTTGTTTAAAATATAGTCGCAACTTTTCCAAAGTGAGAAGTGGGTCATAGAAACTTTTTGTTAAAAGATTCATTAACTCGAACGCCGAGTTCAAGGTCTACGCAGAAAATAAAAAGGCATTTCTAATACAGGGGCTTACATATCGAATCAAATTGCCGTCTACCGCCACGGATCCTTACATTTCAGCGCCGATAAGCCATCGTTGACGCTGAGATGGAATAAAACGCAAATAAGCCTCGGTCGCCAGATAAAACAACTCGCACATAAAGTAATGTCCCCAAAGCCGCCCCTGCGGCGCTCTCAAGCCATCCGTTTTACTAAACCAACGCACATTTACGGCATATCGATATTAAATACCGGCCATATGGCCTACCAGGATCTTACTATTTCGTAATATTTCTTATTTTTCGCGTAAGCGGCGGGAATTTTCTCGTTTTAGGATGAGGCTACCTTAAGTTTTTCGGCCGCAATGCCGGTTAGATTTGGCGATATTGCGGATTGATCCGGAAAGCCGCGCCGCGGGCGCTTATCTCAACAGAGAAAACAACAACAGGAAACTGGCATTTATGAATAATAAGTATTTCATGAAGACTTTGCCTCTGGCGGTCTCCCTTGCGCTGGGTATCTCACAAGCACACGCTGAATTCGGCATCGGCGCCAATATCGAACTTGATACAGACATCATCGACGCTAAAGACAGCGACACCAAATTCGAACAAGGCGGCCGTATCGAAGTGAATGTGACCGGCAAAACCGAACTCAATGGTTATTTTGTGGAAGGCAAGGGATCCGGCCTGTTGAAGAAAAACGGCGACACCGCCACTGACGATATGTGGGTGAAATTCGGTAACGACACCTGGGACGTGCAGGCGGGCCGCTTTGAAGCCGTGAACCTGTTCCCTCTGGGTAAAGATACGGTTGTCGCACATGCTGGCGACGGCATGGGAGCCAGGGTCTATGAAGCCAACCTGGTGCGTGGTCGCGCAGGAGACAATGGCGGCCAGTTTGCGCTGCACGTGCGCCCCAGCTCCACGCTAAGCTTCGAGCTAGCGTCTATTTGGGGGGACTCAGATGAAAACGGCAATAACGAAGAAGTTTTTTCCGGCCTGCGTCCCAGCGTGACCTTCACCGGCGAGATGTTCAGTCTGACGGCTGGATATGAAGTACTGAAATACGATCAGGAGACGACTTCTGGCGGCGTCACTACCAAAACTGAAATCGATAAGAGCGGCTTTGGTCTGACCGGAAACATCAGATTCAGCGGAGCCAGCATCAACTTGAACGCCGCGCGCGAAGAAATTGAAGACGCCGGTTCAGATATCACCGTGACCTCATTGGGCGCGAACGTCACTTACGGCGCATTTGGTTTGGGCGCCATTCACTCCATCAGCGACACTGGCGCTAAAGACGACCCAACAGTATCAACACTGTATGTCGCGTACACATTGCCTCTGTTCAATATTGACAATGCATCCATTACCTTCGCCGGCTCCACCTCCAGCGCGGACAATCTGGCGGGCGATACCGATGACGACCTCCACAAAATAAGGACTCGCATTAACTACACTTTCTAAGAAGAAAGGCCACTCTCGTTCCTTCCTTTCTGTGTTGATTGCGCCGCTTCCACGTGCGGCGCTTTTTTGCGTTTACGCATTTTTAGCGTGAAGTTGGAGGCGGCTCCGCTTCACGCTTTTTTACGCCAGCGCTTCGGCTTTTAAGCTCGTCGTTCTTCCTACGCTCTACATCGCCGTCTACGTAGTAGTACGGAGACTCAAGGTTTTATTTCAGTAGCCCTACGCATCCCTTCAGACACAACGTGGAAGATATACTTTTCACCATTCAGCGTTTAAGGGTCGCGCCATGGTCTTCTCAAAAGCGGTCAAACTCAACGACACCATTTACGACAAGTACAAAATAAACGAGCTGGAGAACTCCTTAAGCAGCCTCCACCATATGGGAATGTTCCTGCTGCGCTCCAACAGTCAGCTGGGACGAATCATCGATTTACTGGAGGATTACCAGGACACCCAGGATCCGTTACAGATAGCCGCCTCAGTGCAGCGCGCTCTGGCCCACAGCAACCTGTCCTATGTCTTTAAAATCGCGCTACCTCAGCGGAGCTATGTTTTCAGCAGCGACTCTTTCGTCTCGTTCGCTCAGGAGAGAATTATTTCTCATCTGTCTCAGCAGGCCATTCGTATGATCCATCACGAGCACTACTGGGCCGTTATCTATCCGAACTTCACACTTTGCGTCACGCTGACGGAAGAGCAACGGGATCAATACATCGACAATCTATCGAGACTGGCCAGCGTGGTCAGTATGTTGATGGAGAAACTCAGCACAGAAACACTGGCCAGCCAGCAAAAAGAAAAGCAAAGCCAACAGAATGTCGAACGCACGCTGGATCTACTGGACGACATCATGGCCATTGAAAACACACGCAGCGGTTACACTGTCCAGATCGTCGCCGACCTGAAGTGGACTATTCAGAACGCCATTCTCAGTTTGGGATTAAGTGGAGATAAAGAACGACAGATTATGGGCGTCATCAGCCGCCTTCTGAACGAATTCGAAGAGCAACAGGCATCCTATCGGCTGATAGAAAGCTACGTGCGCACCGCCAAGAAAAGCCTGACTGAATTAACCCAACACGGGGAAACGACTAACTCTGACCAACCAACCCCGCTAACCAGCGCGAACTGAGGCTCCCTCAGCAGGAATCTGCCTCACCGCCTCGGAGTGATCTCCAGGCGGTTTTTTTAAATTGATTTTATTACAGCTGGCAGCCTAAATGCTTAGCAGCCTGCTTATACAGAAATAAAGGCGGCAGTGTGGCGTGCTGTAGATAATGATTGTAGTCGTCAGAGGTCTTAATGGAGTTACTCTCACGCGTAATAATTATCTCTTCAGGAGGCAGATCGCAGAAGATATCCCGGCGGCGTTTGCAGTCTGTAATGACATTCTTTTCTTCTTCAAGAATCTTATTTTTTAAGTTCTCGCATTTAGCCCGAATATCTTCTTTTTGTGCTTGAATCGCTTCATTTTCAATCGGAGAAACAGTGACAGGGACGTCATCTACGAACTCATTTTCCAACCGCATGCGGTTATGAATCTGCTTTGCCTCCTCCACCGCCGCAGGCGTCGGCGCGGCTCTGACCTCCACCTCTGTCTGGGCGGAAGCGCCGGAACAAGGGGTTTCCTGAAAGGCGACTTTCCCTTTGGCGTTCACACATTTGTATATCTGCCCGTATCCCAGGCCGGAATACAAAACCGTAAAACATAGCGCTCCAATCTGTGCTGCTCGCTTCCAGCACAGACCGGATTCGCCGCTGTCAGCCATCGAAATACGCGCCATGATACCCAATACCCTGCTATCTAAGACAAAGAGCTCATTTAAAGGGATGAGCAAAAGTATAACTAGCGGCTGGCTAGAGGTTTCACAATCCTTGACGCTTCCCGCGGATGAGAAACCTATCAGAACGCCCCCAGGCTCAGATACTTGATAATGATGTTGTCGATGACGTCACGGGACTTCAGATCTTCAATTGCCTGGTTGATGCGTTCATCCAGTCCTTTGTTGTCCTCCACAATTTTTCTGGACAGGGCGATCACTACAGGACGATTGACGACTTCATCGACAATCTCAACGTCGTTGAAGTAACCCAGCCTGCGCGCCTGATACATAAAGGTAATGTCTTCCGTTATCGCACAATCTACGCGGCCATACATGGTCAGTTTGACCAACTGCTCGGCGCCGTTCACTTCCACTACGCTATTGAAATGCGTCATGTCCAAACTGGGAAAGCGATAATTGAATCCCCTCAATACGCCGGCCTGATGACAGTTTTTCAGAACATCAGCATAAACAACGCCTTCCGTCTCCGGTTTCTTTTTAAGAACAAAAGCGGATACCGTCGACGTGTATAGTGGGGAGGAGAGCCACATGGCGTTAAGGGCGTCTTTGTCGTTATAACCTGTGGTAGTGAGCAGACCATCCAAATAGCCCTGCCCCAGCATCAGCGTTATGCGAGGTCGAGGATAGCTTTTCAGTTCGAAATTCACTCCCGCCCGGGTTAACGCCTCATAGACAATTTCGTAGTCGATCCCGGTCGCTTGACCGTCCTCCAAGTGATAGACATAGGGCTCGACCTCCTCGGCGGCGGCTAAGGCCAGATGGAGGTTTTCGGCGCGGCCATCCTGCAGGGACACCCCCGCCAAGATCAGCAGCGTCAAGCTCGCCAGCTTCATTAAGGACATGCATATACCGCGTTGAAATAACATGACGGCGGACTCATCCCTGGCGGCCCGCATTCGAATGACAGCGTTTATAAAGAAGATTAGTAAGCCGCGGTAGGCTTGTCCAACGCCAAGGCAGCTCTCCAGGCTATTTTGCCCGCCACTGAATGCTGGATATTTTTTACGCCACAACTACCCTTAGGAAAAGGCGATCCAGGCCAAGCAAGAACCTATTCGCAGACAACCGAGATCGCAACCGGACTCCGGACTGTCCTGATACAGAAAAGTTCATAAGAAAAACTGACGCCTCAAGGAAAGCAGGGTTCGAACAATGAGAATAAAAGAGTCTTGTATAAGTCTTACCCTCTCAACGCTATATATCGTGACCCCGGCCCACGCCGACAACGACAGAATCCACTTCAACGGTTTCGGCAGTATCGTGGCCGCCACGACCTTTGATGATGAAAAACCTTATTTTTCCTACGACGACGACCTTAACTTCAAGAACGAGTCCCTGTTCGGCCTGCAGGTGCGTGGCGACATGGGAGAAAATCTCTCCGCCACGGCGCAGATCATCGCTCGCGGCTCGGAAGATCATGACGCCGAGTTCGAGTGGGCCTATGTCACCTACGCCATCGACAATAACTGGACCGTTAAGGCGGGGCGATTCAGAACGCCTTTTTTCGAATACAGCGACACCATTGATGTCGGCTACGCTTACCACTGGGTCAGGCCACCCAAATTTGTTTACGTACCCCTATTTAAAAACCTGGACGGTTTGAACATTACCTACGCCTCGCAAATTCGTCAGTTCGACTCTACCCTGAACTTCTTCTATGGCTCCGTGCGAGAGGACATCCCTATCGGTCAAGTGGATCTGAAGTTCGTCTATGGCGGCTCCTGGCGCATCGGCGTTGACTGGATCAGCATGCGCTTCTCCTACTTCCGCTCGAAACTCTCCGCTCCCGCCATCGCGCCTGGCCTGGACAACATACTGCCCCCGGAAGATCCAAGCGCTCCAGCGCCTGCCGGCCCGACAGTGTCAGAGGAAGTCGCCGACGCCATTCGCGCCAATGACGATCGCGGCGCCTTCGGCAGCATCTCTTTGAAAGTGGAGTACGATAACTTTTTCGCCGTAGCGGAGGTCACCAAATCGGAGATTGAAGACAGCATATTCCCTGATCCGCTGGGGTATTACGTCTCCGCCGGCTACACCATGGGTAAGTTTACTCCCCACCTCACTTATGAGGTTTTCGACACCAGCCCGAGAAGAAGTATTCTCGACGAGGTGTCTGAATCCGATCCGGTTTACTCGACATTGGAAGGCATCATTGAGGGCACGGATCAAGACAATACAGTCATCACGATCGGCGTACGTTATGACTTCCATCACAGCGCTTCACTAAAGTTCGACTTCAGCAAAATAAACTACGACAAGGACGGACCTAACCGCATCGACACCCAGTTATTCAGCACTGCGATCAGTTTCGTCTTTTAAGGAGCGCCGACATGTTAAGAATCATTACTATCGTGTTTGCTCTCATCTACCCACTGCTGCAGGTGCAGGCGGCGGAAGCCGAGGTCGCCGTGATCGTCAATCCCAAAGCGAATCTTGACCTGAGTAATGAAGATATTCAGAAGTTATTTCTGGCGAAACAGGCTTTCTTACCCAATGGCGAGAAAGCGACCATCGTCTCCATCGACAGCTCCTCGGCATTGTTCGAGGAGTTTTGCGCCAAAGTCGTCAACAAAGGCTCACGCCAGTTTCTCTCCTACTGGTCCCGGCTCATCTTCACAGGCAAAGCCGCCCCCATGATCACCGCCTCCAGCAATCAGGACATTAAAGAGCTAGTGGCGAAGAACCCCAACTACATCGGATTTATATCCGCCGCAGAGTTGGATGATACGGTTAAAGCGGTGCGCAGATACTGATTCAGCCAAAGGGCGGCCATCTGCCGCCCCTTCACCTTATGACCTCGGAACGCCCTCCCAAAGGCCATCAAGACTGGCCGTTACTCCCCGCAGTAAACACAACTGGCTCAGATTCATCCATTTCCAACTGGGCGAACATCAACTGACCTTCCAGATTATCGCCATACAATTGATAGCCCTTGATGCATTGGTCTGGCGTTTCCAAAAGAACGCTGATCGCATCCATTTTCAGGTTCTCGTCATCCGGCGTGACTTTACACTGCGCGCACACTAATACCGCGTCTACCGCATTTGCACTGACTATTGACTGTGCAGAGTAGACCAACCCTTCAACTCCCTCATCGCCAGCAGCCAGGCTCTCAATCACTTGGCGTCCCCCTCCCTGCTCCAGCAAAAGAGCAAAAGGATTGAGACGACCGTCACTTGATATGCGGTGTCTGGCAAGGCTCATACCGTCATGAAGCAGTTGTTCCAGTGCAGCCATTTCCATAATCAACCTCACCTATACCGATAACTCATCATAATCAGAGGTCCCCTAACTCTTGTCCGCCTTTTGAGACGGTGGGGGTGGAGGCAGATCCCGTCGTATCACATGGACAGGAAGCCTGTTCGGGCCGAAGCGTAGCACAGACTCTTCTCCATCAATCATCTGAGTCAGCAAGCCCTGTTTATTTACGCCATACCCGTGCGATATATCCCCCTTTTCGCTTCCGTTAAAACCCGACGGCACATAGAGATCCAAGCGCCCGATTGATTGAACTCTTTTGCCAATGTCCTCAGCGTCAATTGAGCTGGAGAAGTGACTCTCCGTAAACAGACTTTCGAACTTCTGAACGACATGATGCACCTTAGCAATGTCCTGGTTTTTCACCTCAAATGCAGTATATGCGCCCCCTACATTCTGGATCAGCGCCTCCGGAGACTTAACGCCTTCTGCATTTTTCGCACTGCGACCAAAATATCGCTCCACGATTCTACCTTCGCCAATAATATGCCCCTCGTGGTCTGGGGGCATGGCGTTGTTTCGACTCAAAATCTCCGCTGCGACAAGCACTTCATCGGACGCCAGAGCAGGATTGTTCAAATTTCTGGCAATGCCTTCACGATCCAACTTTGAATTAACGCTATCCACCCTTTCCAACTTCGACTCTATTATTCTAAGCGGCCTCCCCGGCTCATCAGTAATTCCAGTGCTGCTCCGCAACCCATTTCCATCTGTAGACGCCAAACCTCTTCCAACCACCGGCGCCTCCGCCCTTGCAGACAGCGGAGAGGAACCTGAGAGATCGCTGGCGGGCAATGGCTTATTGTCGTTAACGCCCTCCGCATGCCGGGCGCCTTGAACATGAATCGCTCTATTTGCGTTAATTCCTTCCATAACGCTGCAATCCTACACATTCATATATATCTGCATCGGCGGCGCTACATGCGACCGGCCCAAGTCACCTCTCTCCTCACCTGGGTGCATATTTTTTGTCTCTCGTAAACGCTCTCTGGCGATAGCTGCGTCCGCCAAAAACTGGTTAAGCAGTTCCTCCAGCTTGATCGCATGCAGGTTCTCAATTTCATGCCGGTAATGAAGGTAAAAAAAGCGACCGCCAGGCTTTATCGAGACGTTCCCCAAAAGACACTCAGGTCCAGGAAAGTTCAGCGTCTGACAAAGCTCGTATAAGGAAAGTAAATCATCGCTCCGCTCTGGAGCCTCGTCCAACTCAGCAAGGAACAGCAGCCAGGGGCTGGCCTGGGGCCACTCTATCTGCCACTTAATTCCGGTCTGAGTCTGCGCGCCACATACACCCTGAGCGTCCAGTTGCAGCCAGCTAAGGCCATTGCGCTCCCCAACATAGCGAAGCTTTTCGTTGATATCTTCAAGCATGCGCGCCCTCCCGCACTGTTGTTCCCACGAAGAGCGCAGGAGGCGCTGACGCGCACCTTGCCTACGCCCAATATCCTGAGTAACCAACGTCGGACGGAAGTTTCAGCCAGGGTCTGCGTGCTGCTTGCGGTACTTGAGGGGAGATTCGTTGAAGTATTTGGCGAATACCTCGTAAAAGCGTGTGACGGAGGAAAAACCGCTGGCGAAGGCGATCTCAATTACCTGATCTTGAGAATACAATAACAAACGCCGAGCATGATTGACCCGTAAGTCTGTCAGATATTCCAGTACGGACATGCCCACCGCTTTCTTGAACACACTCATGGCGAAGTTCTTGTGCAGTCCCACTCCGTCAGCCACATCAGCGATCGTAATGGGCGTTCGATAATTGCTGTTTATAAACTCCACCATGCAATGCGCATGGTGCAAATGCCGACTGCGATATTCCCCACAGCCTGAGCCTTGACCGGATTTGCAGGGATTGCGCATGATCATGCGCCGCAGAAACAAAGTGATCTCATCCAGCACTAAATCCTGTAGCGGCCCATCCAGACAGCGCAGTTCCTGCACCCATCGCTCCACCGCATCAAGGGACAACAAGTCCGTCGCATTGGAACGATAAGGCGTCCCGCGAATCAGCAAATGTTTGAACATTTCATTCGCACACATGTCCGTGAGCAGAAACAAAGGCAGGCGCAGCTGCAGCAGCAAAGCGTTCTCATCCGCCGAAATCAACTGATGCCGATGTAGCGCGGAAAAACAGATGACGTCGCCACTTTCCAGCTCGTACAACTGATCGAGGTAGCTCAGCCTCATGGCGCCGGAGAGAAGGATATTGATTTCAAGATGACAGTGTTGATGTGAGCCTTCCATGATCTCGGGCTCACCAAAGTGAAAGCTGACTACCCCAGAGGCGTCAGTACGCGTATTGGCGTCATGCCTATCGTGAATAGAAGGACTTTTCATTGCTTTGCTTTCCCCGTGTTATTTTTATTCAGGAATAAGCGAGACGACTCAGCAGTGTCAGACGAACAGCAAATATATTCCATAAAATCACAAAATGGAATAAATTTTCCATAAACTTAAATCTGACTCAAATATTTCTATCTGCCTGAATATCTCTTGCTTACTGCGTTCCGGCTTGGGGGCATTTTTAGTTTTTGTTGTTTTTTTACTTCATTTTTAATGTTCTTCATTCTAACGCCAGCGTGAACAAAAAAACAACAAACCATCTTATTTTTAGCCAAATCAGGCTCTCTTATTTAAGAAAGACACAAAAAAAGCCGCTTTTCTCTTTTCCTGAGAAAGCGGCTTTTTTCATATCTAAACTTTAAAAAAGAAAGAAATATTACCTATATTTCTGACCGCTTCGTCAGATTGACGAAGCGCGTAGCACGCGTAACGTTTCCAGGCAGGCGTTCAATGAGTGGTAGTCACACTTCGCGCCCGCCTCACTCTTCTTATCTGTGACTTTGGAGTTATCCGCATTAAGAATTCGATACCAGGCGCCATGTTCATGATCGACAAAATGCGCCCAGGAATATTCCCAAAGACGTTCATACCAGCGCCAGTAACCTTCTTCTCCTGTCGCCTCGCCCAGCAGCGCCGCCGCAGCGAAACTCTCCGCTTGCACCCAGAAATATTTATCGTCATCGCAAATACTTTGGTCTGGCGCAAAGCCGTAAAACAGTCCGCCGTGGCGATCATCCCAGGCGACTTCCACCGCCCGATCAAAAAGCTCTCGCGCCTTGGCGGTCAGCCAGGGTAAATCGCTATGACGAGCAAGCATCAGTAGCAGTTTGGTCCATTCAGTCTGATGGCCCGGCTGAAATCCCCAGGGCTTATAGAGGTTCTTTGGGTCGTCTTTGTTATAGTCCCAATCGATATCCAGATCCTGGGTAAAGTGCTCCCATACCAGCCCGTCAGACTTCCCTCCAAGCACCAACACAACCTTTTCCGCCAGTTCAATGGCGCGCGCCAGAAAACGCGAGTCTGACGTGGCTTCATAGGCGGCGATCATCGCCTCACAGGCGTGCATATTGGCGTTCTGACCGCGATAGTCCGACACCTGGCGCCAATCAGCGCTGACTTCATCCGCATAAAGCCCTTGTTGCGGCTGCCAGAAGTGCTTTTCCATCAGGTCCCAAGCCGCATATAAATCCTCGCGCGCCGACTCCACTCCGGCGCCGACCGCCGAGGCGAACACCAGAATCAGAAAAGCATAGCCATAGCAGTATTGCCGCTGATCTGCGGGTTGGTAGTCCTTGAAGGTCCACACATAACCGGGCGCATCCGCACGCTTGTGCGCTTCACGCAGATAAGCCAGTCCCTGTCCGGCCCACTCCAGCCATTGCGCCCCTTCTTCCTCGTTACGAGGCTCCAGAAACTGGTGCGCCTGATAAAAGTTGAACGTCATCCGGCAACTGCTGACCAGATGCTTGTCTCCCGGCGCAAACACGCGGCCATCGTCATAATAATTTTGAAAATAGCCGCCCCGTTCGTCACGGCCTGCGCGCAGATAGAAATCCAATATCTCGCGGCTATGCGCAGTCAAAAAATCCCTGCTTCTGAAATTCATTCACTCAACTCCCAAAAACGACTGACTTCAGACCAGTCAGGCAACGCAGGAAAAGCCCCTTGCCGACTTACGGTTAATGCACCGCATTGGGAAGCGAAACGCACCAGCGCGGCGACCTGTGATTGTGAATTGAGCAGCGCCGTCTGGTCCCCGCATTTCGACAACCCAAACAATATGGCGCCCATAAACGAATCCCCCGCCGCCGTGGTGTCCACCGCCTTCACTGGCGGCGTCGCTTCTTCTCCAGAAAACGCGAGGGAGATATAACGAATAGGCTTACCGCCATCCGTCACCAGAATCAACTTCACTCCCTGCTGCAACCAGCGCTGGCAAAGCGCATTGGAATCAGCTCCACCAGCGAGATACTCCAACTCATCCAGTGACAGTTTCAATAAATGAGAAGAGGCCGCCAAACGAATAATTACATCTTTATCTGCCTGTCCCGACGCCCACAGATTATGGCGTAGATTCACGTCAAAGCTGATGACGCAGCCAGCGTCTTTGGCCCGGCGCAGCGCTGTTTCAGTGACGGCGGCGATGGTGGGCGTGGTAAGCGTGTTGGAGCAGTAATGAAAGACAGTCGCTCCCGCAAACCAGGCCGGAGCGACCTGCTCCGCCTGCAAAACCATATCCGCGGAACCATCTCGATAAAAAGAAAACGTACGCTCGCCCGAGTCGTCCAACATCACGAACGCCAGAGCGGTTTTCGCCGTCGGATGAAATAGCAGCTGGCTGGTGTCTACGCCATAGGCTTGCAGCGCATGAGCCAGGAAACGGCCGAACTCATCTTCTCCCACCTGTCCCGCAAACCTGGCGTCGCCTCCCAGCTTGGCGATGGCCACCGCCACATTGGCCGGGGCGCCGCCCGGAAACTGCTTGAATTTACGCAGACGCAGTGGGGCCTCCTCATCCTGTCCGATATTCAGAAAATCAATGAGGGCTTCACCAAAACAAACGACAGTGCTCATAGTTACCAATCCGCTAACTCATTCCGGGGCTAAACATTATAGGTCGAAGTCGGCGACAGATTTATCGCCGCAAATGCCCTGGTTATACACGTCTTCCTCTCAGTCGTCTCCTACCAAAACGCAACTTTTCCGATACTTTTGCGGCGACTCGCCAAAGTATTTCGCAAACACTTCGTAGAACCGCGTCACGGAAGAAAACCCGCTGGCGTAGGCGATCTGAGTGACCTGTTCGCCAGTGTATTGCAACATACGCCGGGCGTGGTGCACCCGCAACGCAGTTAGATACTCGAGAATCGACATCCCCAGGGTTTTCTTGAATAGCGTCATGGCGAAGTTCTTGTGCAGCCCCACATGGTCAGCCACATCGCACACGCTAATGGACGAGTGATAGTTGTCGTTGATGTATTGCAGCATTACGGGAATATGCTGGCTGACTTTAAGCCCGGTAACTCCAGGGATCCGTTGTTCCGGCGGAGTGTAACAGGCGTCCTTGAAAAGGCGCCGCAACAGCAGAGTGATTTCATCCAGAATAAGATCGTCCAAAGCGGGATCGCGCAACCTTAGTTCCGCCACCCAGCGCGCCAACATACTATCGTCCACCAATCCGGCGCAACGCGCGCGACAGGGAACGCCATGAAACAGCTGCTGCTTCACGCCACAAGATAGTTGCAGGTTGAACAAGGCGAAGAGAGGTAGTCTGAAACTGTAAGCTACAGCGTCGTCGCTAACAGCGCCAAACTGATGAAAATACAGCGCGGAGTAACACAGAAGATCTCCGGCGGACAATTTCATCGACTGCTGACCATACAGCATCTCAACATTGCCGCGGGTCAGAATAAGAATCTCTAAATGGCAATGCTGATGCGCAGTCGCCATGACTTCCGGCTGGTGGCGTTCGCCCTCCAGCTCAAATCCGTACGGATGGCTTTCTCGGCCATAGGATTGACCAATCATCGCTTCACCCCCTAATTATTTTTATTCAGGTAAAGGCATGCCCGGGACGCAGTCGCCGAGGTAAAACCTCAGCGAGCGTCATGAGCTTGATATTTTATTAGTGAACGCAAAAACGCCCGGGGCTGATTCGCAGCAGACGCTCCGGGCTATAAGCTCTAGCCGATACGGGCCTGGCTCTCAATATCGAAGAAAACGGCTTTGGACAAATCAAGCATCAGGTTCATCTTCTCACCCAGTTTGCCCGCACTGTCAGGCGCTACACGACAGCTCACTTCCGTACCGTTCAGATGAATGTGCATAACGGTATCTGGTCCGGTAGGCTCGACCATATCAATCTCAGCCTCCAGAACCATGACATCGGCTCTTTCCACTTCATGCGGATTCACCTGAGTCACCCTTTCAGGACGAAGACCCAGCGTAACCTGCTTGCCGACATAGTTAGCGAGGCAGGCGCCGCGCTCACCCAGAGGCAGACTGTATGTACGGCCGTCACGGGTAGTGACTTTCGCCACCAGACCGCCGCCTTCATTTTGGATCTGCACCGGAATAAAGTTCATCGCCGGAGAGCCCATGAAGCCCGCCACGAAGATATTGGCGGGTTCGTCATAGATTTCCTGCGGCGTGCCGAATTGCTGCACGATACCGTCTTTCATGACCGCGATGCGGTCGGCCAGAGTCATCGCTTCGATCTGATCGTGGGTCACGTAAACGATGGTGGTGCCCAGATTCTGGTGCAGCTTTTTGATTTCCGTCCGCATTTCCACCCGCAACTTGGCGTCCAGGTTACTCAGCGGCTCGTCAAACAGATAAATCTTGGGTTTGCGCGCCAACGCCCGTCCCATGGCTACACGCTGACGCTGACCACCGGAAAGCTGGGAAGGCTTGCGATCCAGCAAATGCTCAATTTGCAGCATTTTCGCCACACGCTCCACTTCAGCCGTGCGTTCATCTTTCGGCACCTTGCGCATTTCCAAACCGAAAGCGATGTTGTCGCGTACATTCATGCTTGGATACAGCGCGTAGCTTTGGAACACCATGGCGATGTCGCGATCTTTCGGGCTACGGCCGGAAACGTCTTCGCCGCCGATCAGAATAGCGCCGTCAGTGATTTCCTCCAGTCCAGCGATGCTGTTCATCAGCGTGGACTTGCCGCAGCCAGAGGGACCGACAAGGATCAAAAACTCACCCTTCTCGATGCTGATATTAATGCCTTTGAGGACTTCCGTTTTACCGCCGTAGGTCTTACGAACGTTTTGAATTTCTAATGCAGCCATTTAAATTAACCTCGAAACTGTCTGTGTTCTAGTGTGAAAGGCGGCTGCTCGCCTAGCCTTTCACAGACCCGGCGGTCAGTCCTCTGACGAAGTATTTGCCGGCCAGTACGTAAACCAATAGTGTGGGCAGACCCGCGATAATCGCCGCCGCCATATGCACGTTATATTCCTTCACGCCGGTGGAGGTGTTCACCAAGTTGTTCAGTGCAACGGTAATCGGCTGGGTATCGCCGCTGCCGTAAACCACGCCGAACAAGAAGTCATTCCAGATCTGCGTGGTCTGCCAGATAATGGTCACCACAATGATCGGACCGGAGATCGGCAGCAGAATACGCCAGAAAATAGTGAAGAAACCGGCCCCATCCAGCTGCGCCGCTTTAACCAGCTCGCCTGGAATATTGATGTAGAAGTTACGGAAAAACAGGGTCGTAAACGCCATACCGTAGACGATATGCACGAACACCAGGCCAGCAGTGGTGTTGGCAAGGCCCAACAACCCCAGTGTCTGAGCCATAGGCAGCAACACTACCTGGAACGGAATAAAGCATCCGAACAACAACAGGCCGAAGAACAGTTCGCTTCCGCGGAATTTCCACTTGGTGAACACATAGCCGTTCAGGGCGCCCAGGAATGTGGAGATCAGCACCGCCGGTACAACAATTTGCACAGAGTTCCAGAAGTATCCTTCCACGCCTTCACAGCGAATGCCCGTACAGGCGGAACTCCAGGCCTTGGACCATGCGTCGAAGACAAACTCAGTCGGCCAGGAGATCAAGTTTCCACTACGAATGTCGTCCATCGTCTTGAACGAGGTCAACACCATAACCACCAGCGGCAGCAGGTAAAACAGCGCTGCGGTAAGCAACACGGCGTAGATAAGGCCGCGGTTAATACGGCTCCAGTTCATGGAGGATTGCGCAGTCTGATTAACCATTACGGGACCCTCTCAATTCGGAGTACAGATAGGGAATCAGGATGGCCAATACGCCGCCCAGCATCAGCATTGCGCTTGCCGCGCCCAGACCAATCTGGCTACGGGTGAATGAGTGCGCGTACATAAAGGTCGCCGGCAAGTCTGTGGAATAGCCAGGCCCTCCGCCCGTCATCGCCGCCACCAAGTCGAAGCTCTTGATTGCGATGTGGGACAGAATGATGAAAGCGCTGAAAAACACCGGTCGCAGACTCGGCAGAATAATACGACGATAGATTTTCGGCAGCGTGGCGCCATCGATTTGCGCCGCCTGGATAATAGAGTTGTCGATGCCGCGCAGGCCCGCCAGGAACATCGCCATGACAAAGCCGGATGACTGCCATACGGCGGCGATCACCAGCGTATAGATGGCCATATCCGGATCGACGATCCAGTCAAAGCTGAAGCTTTCAAACCCCAGATCCCGCACCACTTTTTCCAAACCCAGTCCAGGATTCAGCATCCATTTCCAGGCTGTACCAGTAACGATGAAGGACAAAGCCATGGGATACAGATACACGGTACGGATCGCGCCTTCCTGACGAATCTTTTGGTCCAGCAGTATCGCCAGGGTCACCCCCAGAGCCAGGCAGACCAGTATGAATAGTCCGCCAAAAATACCCAGGTTGGTGCAAGCCACCAGCCAACGGTCGTTTTCAAAAAGCTTTTCGAATTGAAGCAGGCCGACAAAATCATATGACGGCAGAAAACGCGAATTGGTCATCGACAGGACCGCCGTCCAGATGATGTAGCCGTAGATAAAGACCAGCATCATGACGAACGTCGGAGCCAGCACCATTTTTGGCAGCCAGCGCTCCAACCAGGCCAGACCGCCTTTCGCTTTTGCAGTTGCTTCGGGACGATCGTGTGCGCCCATGGATATCGCCCTCATGGTTCCCCTCGTTAAAGGCAAGTTTAGGATAGAGATGGGGGTTGCGCGCGCGAACAGGTCAGTTCGCGCGCGCTAAGCCGATTACATGGCTGCTTTTACAGCCTGAGCCAGCTTGTTGACCGCTTCTTTGGCGGACTGACTGTCGTCATTGAAGAAGTTAGTGACGACGTCATAGATAGCGCCCTGAATATAGGACGTGGTGGACATGCCATGCGCCATGCTGGGCACCAGATCGCCAGTGGAAGCGGCTGCATTGAAGGCGTCCATAGAGGCCTCCGCGCAGCTGTCGAACTTGTCGCGCGCCATGCCGCTACGTACCGGAATAGAACCTTTGTTCAGGTTGAATGTTTCCTGGAAGGTCGGCTCCATGATCAGACGCGCCATCGTGTTCTGAGCTTTGACGTTATCGTCATTGTTCAGTTTGAACATAGCGAAGCTATCGATGTTAAACGTGAACTGACCGGACGTGCCGGGAGCAGGCAGACACATGTAGTCGACACCGGGCTTTTTACCCGCTGCGGTGAATTCGCCTTTGGCCCAGTCGCCCATTACCTGCATCGCGGCTTTGCCGTTGATGACCATGGACGTGGCGATGTTCCAGTCGCGACCGGCAGCATCTTTGTCGATGTATTTGCGCATGCTCTTGAAAGTTTCGAAGATCTTAACCATCTTCTCGCTTTTCAGCGTATCAGCGTCATGCTTAACAAAGGCTTTGTTGTAGAACTCGCTGCCGCCCATGCCCAAAGCGATAGCTTCGAACAGAGTGGCGTCCTGCCATGCCTGACCGCCGTGCGCCAGCGGAATGAAGCCCGCTTTCTGTATGGCGTCAGCCGCTGCAGGGAATTCTTCCCAAGTGGTTGGGATGCCTACGCCCGCTTTACGGAAAACGTCTGGGTTGGCCCACAGCCAGTTCACCCTGTGCACGTTAACCGGAACAGCAACGTAGTGGTTTTCGTATTTCATGACGTTGGAAACGACTTCTGGGAGCAGTTTGTCCCAGTTTCCGGCTTTGGCGACGGAGTCCAGGTTCGCCAACAGACCGAGGTTAGCCCACTCCTGGATATCCAGCCCTTTGATCTGGGCTGCTGCAGGTGGGTTTCCTGATACGGCTCGTGATTTCAGAACGGTCATGGCGCTTTCCCCGCCACCCCCGGCAACCGCAAAGTCTTTCCAGGTGTGCCCTTCTTTCTCCAACAAGCCTTTCAATACGGCGACAGACGCCGCTTCACCGCCGGAGGTCCACCAGTGGAGCACCTCAACTTCGCCCGCCTGTGCTGAAGTTGCTGCTGCGATGCCAGAAAGAACGATAGGAGCAAGAGCTTTTTTAATTCGTTTCATGACCAAACCTACTGTTTATTGTTGTTTAAATAAAAGGTTCGCCATTCCCGATTGAACAATCCCCGATGGGATGATTTAGGAAGGCTGAAATCCTCTGATTACGCTCAAAGGTTCAGTCAGTATAGGGGCGGAAATACGGGGGCGGGGTAAGATAGAGCAACCTAATGTAACAAAACCTTAAAAACCTTACAGGTTCCCAACAGCGACAATTAATCCGCCATTCGCAGACAACGGGCCAGACTCAGGCTTCCTGGTACTGCCTTGGCAGCCAGACTTCCACGACAAAACCGCCCTGCTCATGGTTTTTGACCTTCAGCCTGCCGCCGTGAGCATGGATAATATTGCGGGCGATGCTCAAACCCAGGCCGGATCCGCCGGTGTTACGATTGCGGGACTTTTCTAACCTTACGTAAGGTTCGAAGATGCGATCCTGCTCCATTTCCGGAACTCCTGGGCCAAAGTCTCGCACCGCAACGTGCACGCCTTCATTCACATCTTCCAGAAATACTTCCGCCTGATGTCCATAGAACAACGCATTATCAATGATGTTGCTGAAGGCTCGTTTGAGCGCCAACGGCTTACCCCAGAACGGCTGCTCCAACGCTCCGGACAGCACTACTTTTTTGCGCTGCAGATCCGCGCCTTCACAAATCTGCTGCAATAAATAGTGTAGATCGATATTCACCGGATTTTCATGAACAGTGGTGTCTTTGACGCACTGCAAGGCGCCATGCACCATGTGATCCAGGTCTTCCAGGTCCTGAATGAACTTGCCCCGCAACTGGTCGTCGTCCAGCATTTCCGCCCGCAACCGCAGGCGAGTGATAGGCGTTTTGAGGTCATGAGAGATTGCAGAGAAGAGCGTTTCCCTATCCTGAATATAACGCTGAATGCGCTCTTGCATGGCGTTAAAGGTACGCGCTGCAGCCACAACTTCTGTGCTGCCCTCTTCCGGCAGCGGAGGCCGCTCAATGTCCTTGCCTAATTCGTCCGCCGCCCGCGACAGCAACTTTAACGGGCGCGTCAACCAACGCACCACCACAAACAGCGACAGCACCACCAGCACCACCGTGATTCCCATAAACCAAAGGCGCTCGGCGGGCAGATAATCGCCTTCAATCAGGCCGTCCGGGGTGGGCAACAGCGTGGCCAGATACAGCCACTCATCTTTTTCCAAACCTATCTGCACCACCAGAATCGGGGTCTTCTGCGGGTGCAACAACAGGCTGTGATGCCCCCATCCCGGCGGCAGATCGAGCAGGCGGATATCATTATTAAAAACATGCAGGGACTCGGCGAATGAGAACTCGGATATGATCTCCACCTGGCGACCCAACTCCCGTTGCAGGACAGAGTCCACTTCCTCTAGAACCCAGCGTTTCAGGTCCGAGTCCGGCGTCGGGCTGATATTGATGAGTTCACTGTTGAAAGTGACGAAGAAACGCGAGCCGCCCATGCGCCGTAACTGATCGAGGACGATATGGCGGTATTCAACCGGCAGGGATTTGAAGAAGCGCACAGTAGAAGCGATGCTGAACGCCAAGTGATTGGACATGCTCAGCACATTTTCCTGATTACGGGTTTTTATCTGCGCCACCCAAATCAAGCTGGACAGCGCTTGCGCCGCCAGCACGGCGATAACCAGGACAATTACCATCCGCGACAATAAAGAGCGCGGAGCCAAACCCGCCAACCCTCGGCGAGCGCCTCTCTTAATCCCCATATTCGCGCTCAACCGGAACCGCTAAAACATAACCGGAGCCGCGTACGGTCTTGATAAGAGTAGGGTTCTTGGCGTCATCGCCCAGACGCTGCCGTAATCGGCTCATATGCACGTCTATGCTACGGTCCAATGGCGAACACTCGCGCCCGTGCAACACATCGGAAATTTCATCCCGGCTTAACACTTCATTGCCCTTTTCCAAAAACAGACATAATAAAGTGTAGTCAGCGCCGCTGATGGCGCTTTTATCACCGTTGGGTTGCACCAGCATGCGGGATGTCGTATCCAGAACCAGATTGCCGAAACGATAGATTTTAGGTTGTCCGGACGGCGCGCTTTGTTTGGGCTGCACCCGACGCAGGATCGCTTTCATCCGCGCCAGCAACTCCCGCGGATTAAAGGGCTTGGCGATATAGTCGTCAGCCCCCATTTCCAGACCGACGATGCGATCCGTGTCATCCGCATTGGCGGTCAACATGATGATGGGAACAGTGGACGACTTACGCAGACGCTGGCAGATAGTGAAGCCGTCGTCGCCAGGCAGCATGATGTCCAGAATAATCAGATCCGGCGTCACGCCCTCCAACAGCCTGAACAGTGTTTCACCATCCTCAGCTGGAGATACGTCAAAACCGTTTTTGGAAAGATACTGGCTCAGCAATTGCCGAATTTCCAAATCGTCGTCCACAACGACTATATGCTTGTTTTTGTGGGTCATCGCTGCTTAAAACTTAACCTCGTAAACTGTGCGCGATCATAACACAAAATTATAACCGTCCCAGTTGTGATTGTACTTGTGTCGCATGTCACCAGTTGCGGACAGTCATTACTCACTTTTTGGCCATAATCTGTATAATTCGCGCTCTTTTCGTCAAACCAGCCCTTTGCGGAGCTTCCATGTACGTGTTTCTGGATTTCTTTGGTATCGCTGTATTCGCCATCTCCGGCGCGCTCGTCGCCGGACATAAGAAACTGGACGTTTTCGGCGTGCTTGTGGTCGCCCTGGTAACCTGTCTCGGCGGCGGCACCTTGCGCGATCTCGTGTTGAACGCTCACCCCGTCGTCTGGATCGCCAACACCACCTACCTGGGTGTAGGCATTATCTCCGCCCTCGCCACTTTCGTACTGGTCAGGCTCAAACGCATCCCTCTTCACATGCTGGAAGTCTGCGACGCCATCGGGTTGGCCTTCTTTACTATCGCCGGCACGCAAAAAGCGCAGGCGCTGGGCCACAGCTTTGAAATCTGCCTGTTGATGGGCATCATGACCGGCGTCGCCGGCGGGGTCCTGCGCGACATCATTTGCAATGAAATCCCATTGATTTTTCATCGTGAAATTTACGCCACGCCAGCCATCGCAGGCTCATTTCTATACCTGACTTTGAGCTATTTTGGCATGGACACGGATGTCGCAGCGTTATCAGGCATGGCCGTGACTCTGGCTTCCCGACTCGCCGGCGTATACTTCAATATCAGTTTGCCTGCATTTCTCTTTTCTGAGGACGAACAGGAAAGTCCCAAACCGTAGTAGGCTCCATTTGCTTAGGCTTCAGAAAGGCTTGAATCCGCCGCTCCCGCGTACGATTATGCTTTTCTGATCGCCAGCGCATTCAATATCCAAGGAGTATGCCCATGCATGAGTACTGGACCGAGTTTCTTACTGTCGCCCTCGCCCACCTTCTCGCCGTCGCCAGCCCCGGGCCGGATTTCGCCGTGGTGATGCGCCAGAGTCTGTGTCGAGGACTAAAACCCGCGTTGTGGACCAGTACAGGCATTGGGGCAGGCATACTTCTGCACATCACTTATTCATTATTGGGTATTGGGCTACTGATTTCTCAGTCTGTGGTCGCATTCAACGTATTGAAGTGGATTGGAGCCGCCTATCTAATCTGGGTAGGCTTTCAGTGCTTGCGCGCAAAACCTCAGACACCTTCTGACGAACCGCTGCAACAAGCGCTGCCTAGCGAGTCCACCTGGCAGGCGTTTCGACTGGGCTTTTTAACCAACGTACTTAACCCTAAAGCCACATTGTTCTTTGTCGCCTTGTTTTCGGTCGTGATCAGCCCGGATACTCCCAAATGGATTCAGGGCTTTTATGGAGGCTGGATGTTTGTGGCCACTACGTTGTGGTTCTGCGGTTTCAGTTTCTTTCTCTCTGGGGAACGCGTACGCAGAATCTTCCAGCGCTGTTCACATTGGATTGAGCGGGTGATGGGAGTCGTGTTGTTCGGTCTCGCCGCCAGACTGTTCGCAGCGACCCGGGACTGAGAACGCATTAATACTGCATAAAGTCCGCTACAAAAAGCGTAGAGAGGCGAGCGGGAAATCCCGCCTCTCTGACCTCGACTCTTTCTATTGAGTCTAGAGTCGAGGCGCACACAGAGTCGTTGAATACGATTCTTATTTCGCTGGCAACTGCTCGTACAGCTCCGTTAGCAAACGCTCCGTTTCGTCCCAACCGATGCAACCATCGGTGATGGAGACGCCATATTGCAGCGGTCTGTCAGGATGTACTTTCTGAGTCCCTTCTTGCAGATAGCTTTCCAGCATAACGCCCATGATTGTGGAGCTGCCGGTTTTCAGCTGACGCGCCACTTCATTCAACACTTTGGACTGGTTACGAAAATCTTTCCGGCTGTTATCGTGACTGCAATCCACCATTAAACGCACGGGAAGGCCATGTTTTTCCAGCGCTTCGCTGTACTCTCTCACGCTATCTTCATCGTAGTTGGGTTTACCTCTACCACCGCGCAGCACTAAGTGAACGTGGGGGTTGCCGAGGGTTTTGCGCATTTGGGGACGTCCGCAGGTGGACAAGGTGGGGTAACAGTGAGGAGAGCGGCTGGATTGCATGGCTTGTATCGCCACTTCCACTCCGCCGTCCGTTCCGTTCTTGAATCCGACTGTGGAGGTCAGGCCACTGGCCATCTCTCTGTGCAATTGACTCTCAGTGGTGCGAGCGCCAATCGCTGTCCAGGACACCAGGTCCTGCAGGTAATCCGACACAATCGGACTCAGCGCCTCAGTCGCCAACGGCAGGCCGAGGTGCGCCAGTTCAACCATCAGTCTTCTGGCTTTGTCCAAGCCGTAAGCCATATGGTGAGATCCATCCAGTAGAGGATCGTACACCAGACCTTTCCAGCCAACGGTAGTGCGAGGCTTTTCCACGTATGCACGCATGACGATTTGCATGCGGTCGTCCAATTGCGGCTTCAGCTCCGCCAAACGGCGACCGTACTCCAATACGCCGTCGGTGTCGTGTACGGAGCAAGGCCCGACAACAACCAACAAACGCGGGTCATCGCCGTGCACAATATTATTGATGGCGGTGCGCGCACTCTCCAGCTGTGTGGCCAGGTACGCGTTAACGGGATAGCGGTGCCGAAGTTGATTGGCGGAGGGCAGAATATCACCCATCGGCTGTATTGGTGGCTCCATATGTTTCAATGTCTCGTCGATAACTGCTCTTGCCTTGATTCCCATCGACTTTACGCCGGATTCTTTGACTGTCGCTGCCTGGTTCATTGGTTCTCTCCCGGTATTACTCTGTGTCTGCATTCGATTCGTTAGTTAGTGATTCAGTTTTAAAATCAATAACTAAATCGAGACTGACACCACCATCTAGGCAGAAAGCGACCGCACACATCACTATGTTGAAGCGCCGGCGCTGGTTCCCTGTCCTCATTAGTATACGACTGATTACCCGTCATGACCTTACCCTGTTGATTACCTGTTTGCTTCAATCCAACTGCCAACGACACTTTGTTGATTCGCAGCTTCCAGTCTCGCGAGGGTATAAAAAAAGCCCCGGAGACGTTTGCCTTCGGAGCTTCTTTGAGAGTTCTTCCGGAAGGCAGCTTCGTTAAACGCGCCTTCCTGTAAACCTATGTATGCGGGGGCTCGTTAACGATGGTTATAAAAATAAAACCAAAAATGCCAACCGCTAAAATACGCACGAACGCCAGCAATCGCTGCATTGCTGGAGAAAGATTTGGAAATGTTGAGAGCGTTGTGCGTATTCATGGACTAAATACTAACCTGCGGTTTTAACAAAAAGCAACTGCAAACGGGAAAAAAATCGGCGACGTCATTACCCTCCCCCCTTTTCGACGCCCTACACCACCTGCCCTAACTGTCTTAATTTTTTCTTCAATGCCTCGTTTTCTTCCTGCAGCGCCTCCAGACGCATTTCCAAATCCGTTATTTTCGCCTTATAAGCGGAGATACTGCCGGAGTCAGAAGGCGCCGCCGTTTCTACCGGTTCTATGTCGCTGCTGAACATATGCATGTAGCGCGACTCTCTCTTGCCTGGCTCACGCGGCAACATCACAACCAACGGTCCCTGCTTGTGTTCAAGCAACCGTTTCAGCGTCGCTTCCACCGCAAGGACATCGGAGAACTCAGCCATTCTGCTAGCGCGTGAGCGCAGCTCTCCTGGCGTTTGAGCGCCTCGTAATAGGAGTTCACATACCAGCGCCACTTGCTGCGCATCCAGCTTAAGTTCGCCAAACTCTGTGTTACAAAAACGATGATGGTACTTTTCCACCCGGCTTCCATAACTGCTGCCTTTAACCAAATCCTTACGCTGCAACGCTTCCAGGGTCTGCCGGACAGTCGCTTCATCCAGTTCCAGCACCGGATGGCGGTTGTTTTTCTGATTACAGGCGTTCACCAGCGCATTCAGCGACAACGGATATTGGTCCGGCGTAGTGATTTCTTTTTCCAGCAATACCCCGACCACACGGGTTTCGTACAACGTCAGATCTTTTTTCATTTCCCCTCTCCTTACCCGTTATCGACCACTGATTTCAATTTATTGGTATCCCTGGCTGCGTAGATGGGTCAGCAGTATGCGTTTGGCTTCGTTGATTTTCGCCGCCAGATAATTACTGCCGCCGCGATCGGGGTGAAATTTCTGCATCAGACGACGATGCGCCTCCACGACCTCATCTTCACTCAATTCATGGTCCGTCAGGCCAAGCACATCTTTGGCGTCAGCCAGCGTCATGGCCTCATCATGATTTGGCGCGTTTTCCACATCGTCCACGGAGAACTGAGTTCGCCAATGCACGCCATAGACCCGTTCAAAATAGGTCTCCAGAATCTCAATGGAGTCTTGATAGTCTCTCACCGCAGAGCGATAGAGGTTCGCCAGACTGGCCACATCCATAACTTGCAAGTTCTGTCCAGAGTAAGGGCCAGCCAGGACTTCTCCATCCATCTTGCCGCTGCGGTGATCCAGCGTCATGCGCAGCAGGCTGGTCTCGATGCTGGATTGCCCGCCGCTTCCCGCGACTGCGTCGCGACCGGCGCTAAAAAGTTTGCGCAGTAGGGGCAACCACTGCATTACGGAAGGAAGACGTTTGAACAGCAACAGGAGCGCCGCAAACAAAGCAGCGATAAAATTCAACCGGCCGGTCACTACCAGCAATAGAATAACGACTCCGCCAACGCCTAATGCGAGATAGGTCAGATTTTTCTTTCTTTTTTCTGGCGGAGCCTGAAATACATGCTGCAGCAACCAGAAAAAAATTAACGCCAGCAAGAACCCCAATATCAGTTGCACTTCGCTTTCCTTATTGTCGCCGCCATGTCAGGGCGTCTTGGTATTTGTCTTCGGCCCAGGAAGTTGTCGCCTTAGCTCCAGCAAGCGAGGACCGCCTCTACGACTGTACGCTTCCAGCGCAGGCAGGCCGCCACGCGCATACTCGGCAACGGCGCCGAGCAGTTCCTTTAATTGTTCGGCGCTGCCTTCGTCAAATCGACACCAGGCGCCGCCGGAAAGTCTGGCGATGTCTTTATACACAGCTTCCACGCCCGCATCATAGCCTTCCTGAAACATAAAGACCGGCGCGCCGATAATGCCAAGCTCCCCCGCTTGTCTCAATAACCCGGAAGCGTCTTCCTCTAACGCGTCGCCGACAAACACCAACGCCTGGACCTTACGTTTCAAGGCCTCTGACCTTCCGTGCGCCAGCACTCGGCCGATCTGTGTTTGGCCCGCCATACAATATACGGAGGTCATCGCCCGCACCAAGGCATTTGCGTCAGTCACCCAATCCGAACAATTAAACTCCCTGAGTCCTCGATAATAGACAAACTGTACCTGCAGTCCTTTCACATCACCGGCGCTCAGAAACATTTCCGCCTGCAGCTGACTCGCCTGATCCCAAAGCCGCTGACGACTCATCGTGGCGTCAACAGCGAATATGAGGCGGCCGCTCCCAGGAGAGTGCGCCAAGGGCGTCGTTTTGACCTTCTGCAGAAAGTGCTGGATCGCCTGTTTGCTGGCCGGCAGCGTATTCGGTCTCGCTGGCGTTTTATTCATGGCATTGCCTCCGCAAACCGATTCTCTGTTAAATATACTAAAAAATATTGTTGGTTAAGCGCTTAAGCGGCGGCGCCAGCAACAAAATTAATGTTATCCCGGACTCTTCACCCACAAATTATTAGAAAACTGGGCGGGAAGTCCTTAGAGTACATGCTTTTCTATTTCCAAGCGCCAACGCGCCCGGCGACGCCAAAAGCCTGTTATCAGAGTCAGTCTGAGCACGCAACGTCGCGCTTTTCGTCCGGCACAATAGTTACGAGGTTCAAGGTGATTGTCTATCAAGGTCATGAGGGCGCTTACTCCCATCTGGCGTGTAAGCAAGTATTTCCCGATCGTGAAGCGCGGGCTTGCGGCTCGTTTCGCGCCGCCATGGAAGAAGTGGAGCAAGGCAAAGCTGAACTGGCGATGATCCCTCTGGAAAACTCCACCGCAGGACGTGTGGAGGAGATTTACCGCTTGATTCCGCAAATGAGTCTGCATATTCAGGAAGAGCACTTTGAAGCCGTAAACCATTGCCTCATGGCGCTTCCCGGCGCGCGTCTGGAAGATCTGCGCGTCGTCGGCTCACACCCACAGGCGCTGGCGCAATGCGCCGATCACATTCGCGAGCTGGAACTGGACCCAGTCGCCACGTTGGATACCGCCGGCGCCGCGCTGGAAGTCAGCCAAAGCGGAGACATGTCCAAGGCCGCAATCGCCTCCCGCCTGGCGGCGGACCTGTACGGACTGAATATCCTGAGAGAAAACTTCCAGGATAAAAGCGGCAACACCACTCGCTTCATTATCCTGTCTCACGAGAACAAACTCCCTCCCCTGGAGCCTGGAGTGAAGTACATCACCTCCCTGCTCTTCCGGGTGCGCAATATTCCCGCCGCGCTATACAAAGCTTTAGGCGGGTTCGCCACCAACGGCGTCAATCTGGTTAAACTGGAAAGTTATATGCCTGGCGGCACCTTGAACGCCAGCCAATTCCATGTGGACATTGAGGGGCATATCGACTCGCCGAACATGAAGCTGGCCTTGGAAGAGCTGACCTTCTTCGCCGAAGATATTCGTATGTTGGGCACATACCGGGCTCACCCAATGCGCGCCAGCCGCAGCTTTCACGACTAACGCTCCCGGCCCTGCGCTCGCCTGCGCGACGGGCTTTCCGTAACTCTGATCAAGGTGATTGAACACATGACACATTCCCTACACGACATTTCAACGTTCGCAGTGGATCTGGCGTTGCAGGCCGGCGAGTTAATGGAGAAAGAACAGCGCAACGCAGAATATGAAACCAGCTTCAAAAATCATCAGGAGCTGGTGACTTCCGTTGATCTGAAAGTCGACGAATTAATCCATAAGCGCATCCGCGCCAATTATCCAGATCACGCGATTTTGTCAGAAGAGAATATGTCTGATATCGGCAAAGTCGGCGACCTCAACGGCCCACTATGGGTAATCGACCCCATCGACGGCACTGTCAATTTCGCCCACGGCCATTATCAGGTGGCGGTATCAATCGCCTATTTTGAAGGAGGCGAAGCGCAAATCGGCGTGGTGCACTGCCCGTTTCAGAAAGAAACCTTTCACGCCATGCGCGGGCAGTATTCACTGCGCAATCACAAGCAGATCCAGGTCAGCGGCGCGACCAATTTGCGGCAAGCGCTTGTCGCCACCGGCTTCCCTTACGATAAAAGCCGATTGCCGGAGCTGATTCAACGGCTGCAGGCAGTAATGATGGAATGCCAGGATATTCGGCGCATCGGCTCGGCGGCGTTAGATATTTGCTGGGTCGCGATGGGACGCCTGGACGCCTATTACGAAACCGTCAGCCCCTGGGATTGCGCGGCCGCGCGCCTGATCGCCCAGGAAGCGGGAGCAAGCTGCAGCAATTTAACGGCGGCGCCGGAGGGTATGCCAGAGGAGCTAAACAGCAAGGATTTGCTCATCGCCAGCCCGGCGTTGTATCAGCCTTTGGCGGACATTCTGCTAAAAACCCTGTAATCCGTTGCTTTAATGTTCTTTGCCCGCTGGCGGCTCAGCCGCACCAGCGGGTTTCTCGTAATCCCCTTCACGCATGGCGCGCATGTACTGATCCCAAATACCTTGACGCTTTAATTGGCCCAACTGTTCGTTGAAGACTTTCAACAGCTCTGGGCTGGCGGGGTTATCCCGGGGAAAAATAAGGTGCAGGGTTTTGGTGTGAATCGGCCGGGGATGGTGGGTCAGCAACTCTTTTTGATGCGGATACATGTGACGAACGGTGCTGTAACCGACTTCTTTATCCTGAGGAAACAGCTTAATGCGCCCCATCAGCAACAATTGCATGTTTTTTTCGTCACTGGCGATGCGTTTCACCATTAGCTCGCCGCCACTCTCCGCCTTTTCAAAGGCTTCGCCATAGTAGTAGCCCAGCGTGGCGCCGATTGAATATCCTTTCAGATCAGACAACTGTTCCCACTGAACAGGCACTTCTTTCAGATGAAAGAATACCTGCTCACCACTAACCAGAGGATTGCTGCAATAGAACTCCTGTTCCCGGTCCGGTGAGCAATAGTAAGGCATGGTCGCATCCCAAACGCCATCTTTGACCAGCTGATATCCTCTCGCCCAGGGAAAGTTCTGAAACTTCACCTGATAACCCGCGCGGTTAAAGGCGGTCGTGATGATATGCCCCAAAGCGCCCCAGTGCGGCTGAATCTCACTGACGTAAGGCAGCCATTCTCCGGTGGCGATGCGGACCGTTTTGCCCTCGTCAGCAGGCGCTCCCGCTCCCATAGCCGGTCCGGCGAATCCCAACCACAAAGCAAACACGCTGCATAATGCAGCGTGCAATCGATAAATACCCGTCACTGGCGATTTCCAAAAACCTGTATATGGTTGTACTTATGGCGGGAGAGTGTACCACGCAGCCCATTACATTCTTGTACAATAGTCTCAGTCCAGCCCAAAGTAATCCATAACCCGTTTGTACTACAAACGAACAATAGGAGCGCTTCGGGCTCACTTTAACATAGTTAAAAGAATAGCTGCTTTCAAACGAACAGGTGTTGGGAGATAAAACCCCAGTGCTCATCCCAGCCTTGCAGAGGATCAATGCGGAAGCCGGAACGGATGAAACGATGCATGTTCCCTTCGATAAGGCTCAGAAAGAGTTGCGCGCTGTCTAACTGAGTCAGCTGAGTGCGCTGGCCATGCAACACGTCTCCATCCCGCAGCATACTGCGAAACTCGGTTTCTAAACGCTCGAAGAAAGAGGCTGCGCGAGCGCGCAATTTATCTTTTTCTCCTTGCAGCGCATCGCCGAGCAATAGACGGCACATGCCGGGATTGCGCTGTGCGAAGGTCAGGCACAACAATACGGATTTATTAATTTTCTGGGCGGTGCTGATCTCCTCAGAACGGATCAGCTTGATGCGGGAAAAAATGCTCTCTTCAATAAACTCAAACAATCCTTCAAACATCCTCCCTTTGCTGGGGAAGTGCCGATACAAGGCGGCTTCCGAAACGCCGACCGTTTTCGCCAGCTTGGCCGTGGTAATACGCTCCCCCGGCTCGTCCTGCAGCATCTGCGCGAGGCATTGCAGAATTTGTTCTTTACGATTGTTCCGATCTTTACTCATTTTTCCCAGGTTCTCCTTGGTCAAAAACAACACAACCAAACTACGGATCTAGATAGCGCGGTGCGTTGGTTCCCTTATAACGCCCGCTCACGCCTGCCCCATCTCAGGCGTATCGCTTCAGCTCCCCAAAGTAGCCACCCCAGAATGAAAGCCATGCCTCCGGTGGGTATGAATCCATTGGGAAAACTGAACTGCAATAAAGTCTTGGCGTACAATCCGCCGCAGAACAAAACAAGCCCTGCGGCGAAAAAGGCCGCCACAATACCATAAGCCTTGCGCGACCAAAATCCCCGCGACAGCGCCAGGATGATAAGCCCCATTGCATGCAAAGAGTGGTAGCGCACGGCGGTTTCAAAACTGCCCATCGCCTCAGGGTGATAATGCGCGACCAAATGCGCTCCGACGGCGCCCATGGCCACCGACACCCCCATCAGAATCAGGCCGACCGCAAGTATACCTGAGCCGCCATGTTTATCTTCCTCACGCATGCGCCACCTCGGTCATTTCCATTGTGTCCAGATTGACGGCGCGCAAGGTTCCTCCCCATACGCACCCCGTATCCAACGCCACAAAGCGGGCTCGTCCGGTATTCCCTTGCAACGCCGCCCAATGACCAAACAGAATCGTCGCATCGTCTTGCCTTGGATAGCTAAACCAGGGCGCATACCCCGGCGGCGCAGTTTCAATCTTTTCTTTGTGCTTGAACTCAAGACCGCCTTTTGCGTCCAGAAAGCGCATGCGCGTGAAATAGTTGGTGATGCAACGCAAACGCTCCAGCCCTGTCAGATCGTCCCGCCAGCAAACCGGTTCATTACCGTACATATTTTGAAAGTAGGTCTTGGCGTCCGGGCCCCGCAGCGCCCGCTGCAACTCCGCCGCCAAGGTTAACGCCTGGGAGACGCTCCACTGTGGCGGCAAGCCGGCATGGCTCATAAAGATATTACGGTCGGAGTCATAGTAGGCGAGCGGGTGGCGCAGCAACCATTGCATCAGCTCCTCGCAATCCGGCGCTTGCAGAATGCTCTGAAAGGTATCCTTGCGTTTTATCTTTTCGCCGCCGTAGTACACAGCCAGAGCATGCAGGTCGTGATTGCCCAGCACGCTAAGCGCGCTGTCACCCAGGCTTTTAATGTAGCGCAGGCATTCAAGAGAGTGCGGCCCCCGGTTGATCAGGTCCCCCGCAAACCAGAGCGAATCCACTGCGGGATCAAAACTCAACTTGTCCAGTAAGCGTTGTAAGGGCTCAAAACAGCCCTGTATGTCTCCGATCGCATAAGTCGCCATAACCAGGAGTCACATCTTTGTCGTTACGTTTAAGTATGCCCTTCGAACGGCGCGAGAGCGCCTAATGCAGAACGCGGGGCGCGGCGAGTATAAAGCGGGGAATCTCCGCGTTGAACAGATGACCATCGTCAGCCAGCATCTCGTAATGCCCTTCCATCGCGCCAACTTCCGTATCCAGTACGCAGCCGCTGGAATATTCATAGCTCGCGCCCGGTTGAATTACCGGCTGCTGTCCAACCACGCCGTCACCGGTGACTTCCTGCTCCTTGTTGTCGCCGTCGATGATCAGCCAGCGCCGCCGCAACAGCTGCGCCGCACGCGCGCCTTCATTAAGGATAGTGATGTGATAGGCGAACACAAAGCGGTTATTGTCCGGGTCCGATTGTGACGCGATAAACTGCGTGCGAACAGTTACCCGAATATCGTACAAAGACGTCTCACTCATCTGCCTGGTCCCTTATGCTCAGCGGATTACACGCTGGCGCTGATATTCTTATGATTCGTTTTCCAGCGGGTGATCATATACATAGTCCGCGATTCTCACAAACTCAGGCAGCCCGAGTCGTTCCGGCCGGATTTGTGGGTCAATGTCCAGTGATTGCAGCGCGTCTACGGTAATCAACTGCTTGAGCGTATTGCGTAAGGTCTTGCGGCGCATGGCGAACGCCTGCCGCACCACTGTGGTCAGCGTTCCAACATCTTTGCAGGTCAGCGGCGGCTCCGTGTAGGGCGTCAGCCTGACGATGGCCGACCACACCTTGGGTGCGGGCTGAAAGGCGCCCGGGCCGACATTGAACAAGGACTCCACCTTGCAGTAATACTGCGCCATGACGCCCAGGCGTCCGTATGCGTCCTCACCGGGCTTCGCAGCCAGGCGGTCCACCACTTCCTTCTGCAGCATGAAGTACATGTCCTGCACCAGCCCACGAAAAGTCAGCAGGTGGAAAATCAGCGGCGTGGAAATGTTGTACGGCAGGTTGCCGACCAAGCGCATTGGCCGTTCCGGCGTCGCCAGTTGCGTGAAGTCGAATTTCAGCGCATCGGCTTCAATGACATTGAACTGCGGATAATTAAAAAACTTTGTACGCAGAATGGGCGTCAGATCCCGATCCAACTCCACCGCCGTCACAGAGCCGCCGCTCTTCAGCAGCTCTTCCGTCAACGCGCCCAGACCCGGCCCGATTTCCACCAGATTCTGGTCTGGCTTTGGGTTGATGGACCGCACGATCCGATCAATGACGCCCTGATCATGCAGGAAGTTCTGCCCAAAACGCTTGCGCGCCTGATGCCCGATGTTCTCGTTATGCCTTCCCATGAATGCTTCCCCGACTGCGCTCAACCATATTAATTGCGTATTCCAAAGCGGTTTCCAGACTGCCGCCGTCCGCCTTACCCGTCCCGGCAAGATCCAGCGCGGTGCCGTGATCAACGGAAGTACGGATAAAGGGCAAGCCCAATGTGATGTTTGCGGCGCGCCCGAAGCCCTGGTACTTCAACACGGGCAAACCCTGATCGTGGTACATAGCCAGCACGGCGTCGCCCGTCTCCAGGACTTTCGGCGTAAACAGGGTGTCCGCCGGCAACGGGCCAATGAGATTCATCCCCTGGCCACGCAAACGCTCCAGCACTGGCTGGATAATGTCGATTTCCTCACGCCCCATATGGCCGCCCTCACCCGCATGGGGGTTAAGGCCAGCCACAATGATGCGCGGGTCAGCAATACCGAACTTGTATCGCAGATCTTTATGCAGGACGGTAATCACCCGCTCCAGGCGTTCATCAGTAATGCTGCGGGCGACTTGCGACAAAGGCAGATGGGTTGTGACCAGCGCCACTTTCATTGTATCCGAGGCCAGCATCATCACTACTTGCGACACATTGCTGAGCTGCTGCAAATACTCGGTATGCCCGGAAAAGGCGACGCCTGCATCATTGATTACACCCTTATGCACCGGCGCCGTCACCATGGCGTCAAATTCCCGTTGCAGGCAGCCTGTTATAGCGCGACGCAGGGTATTCAACACGTACTGGGAGTTGGCGGGATTCAGCTCGCCAGGAATCACTGGGGCGCCGCAGGATACGGGCAACACCAACGCGGCCCCCGGTTGACGGGCATGAGGCGGACTATCATCCCCTGGCGAATAAATTTCCACTTGTAGCGGAAACCCCAGGCTTTCCGCCCGTTTAAGCAATACTTCCGGATCGCACACAAACACCAAATCGGCCGGCCAGCTCTTTTGCGCCAGAGCGACGCAAATATCCGGTCCGATGCCCGCCGGTTCTCCCGGGGTGATCGCTATTTTCAACGTCTGGCTCCTGTCCGTCGCCGTCAGTAGCGCTTCCCCTCGGCGGAGAGGCGCTGGGTCGTCATGTTAAAGCTTGAGCTGAACGAACGCTTCGTCGCGGATTTCGTTCAACCAGTTCTGCAATTCTTCTTCGTACTTGCGACGATGCAGCACCTGTCTGGCCTGACTGGCCATCAGGCGCTCGCCGATATCCGCCTCACGGCGATCCTGCACCTGCAGGATGTGCCAGCCGAATGTGCTCTGAAATGGCTTACTGACAGCGCCGACAGGAGTTTCCCGCATCATTTGGTCAAACTCAGGCACCATGTCGCCGGGGCTCACCCAGTCCAAGCTACCGCCAGCGGCTGCGCTGACAGCGTCGTCGGAATAGGCCTGGGCCAGTTCAGCGAAATCTTCGCCTGCTTGCACTCTGGTATAGATTTCTTCAATCAGCTTTTTCGCAGCGATGTCGTCGCGCAACTCATTTTGCTGCACCAGGATATGCCTGACCTTGGACTGCTCAACCACTTTGCTGGCGCCGCCGCGCTTTTCCAGCATGGCGACGAAGTGCACGCCGCTGCTGTTGCGAATGGGTTCTGAAGTCTGGCCAGGAGCCAATTTGGGGGCGACGTCGGCAAACAGGGACGGCACCTGATCCGGCTTACGCCATCCCAGGTCTCCTCCTTCCGTGGCGGTTGATGCGTCGGAGTAAGTGATCGCCAGTTGTTTAAAATCAACGCCTTGATCAAGCTGGCTTCTGATCTTCTCAACCTTGCTCTCCGCTTCTTTACGCTGGGCTTCAGAAGGGTTTTCCGGCAAAGCGATCAGGATATGGGCCAGGTGATACTCTTCCGCCCGCTGCTGTTTGGCGGAGGCGGATTTAAGAAAGTCGTTCACCTCTTTCTCAGTCACTCGCACCCGGCTGTCAACGCTGCGTTGCTGAACACGGGAGATGATCATTTCACGGCGAATCTGCTCACGGGCGTTTTGATATGTGACGCCTTCTTCACTCAACGCCTGCTGGAACTGGTCCAGGGTCATGCCGTTCTGCTTGGCGATATTCTGCATGGTCTGGTTCAGTTGTGAGTCGCTGACCCGGATGCCTCCGCGGTCAGCCATCTGCATCTGAATACTTTCCAGCACCAGCTGCTCCAGCACTTTCTCCTGCAATACTGACTCCGGCGGCAAGGAAGTCTTTTGTTGACGCAGTTTGTCTTTGATGCGGCTGGCGCGGTCTTGTAACTCGGAATACAGCACGATGTCGTCGTTAACCACCGCCACTACGCGATCAAGCTCCTGCACCTGAGCGTGAACCAGGCATCCCTGGAGCAACAACAGCGCGCCCAGCGCTTTAAGTATGGCGGATCTGAAATTAAGTCTTAGCGTTTTCATGAAACCCTGTATATCTGAATAAAACTGTACTTTGATCAACTCTGTTCATCGCCGTCCGTCACTACGGCGGGAGATGGGCCCGTAATGCCGCCCTACCATTGATAACGCTCCGTGCGGTAGGTTTCGCGCTCGTTGAAGTTGCGCATTTCCTTAGCCATCACATCCTCGAAGCGGCTGCCTATGTTGCCCAGGCCGCGCAATTGGAAGCGCAGAAAGACGCCATGATCCAGCTCACTGTTTTCGGTATCGTCCGCATCTTTCAGGAAGCTTCTGGCGATAACCTGAAAGCGCCAGCAGCAGTCGTTGTATTCTACACCGGCCATAGTACCGATGGTACGGTGATTGACCAGGTCAAAAAACCAGCGACCCAACACGCTGACGGAATCCGTCACCGGGAAAAGCACGGACACGTCCGTCTGCTCCAGGTCGTTATGGGTATATCTGTGGCTCAGGTTGAGCAGCTTGCGATATTCCGGATCGTGGAACGCCAACGTGGTGGCGCCTTTCTCAGTCTGACGCTCCTGCCAGTCCCACAGCCCTTCCACTTTGAAGTCGAATCTGTCGTTCGGACGCCAGACCAGCTCTCCCGCCCAGGGCGATTCGCTTTCATCACTGAGACCTTCCGTCCCCAACCCTACCTGTTGATCCTCGTAGTAGAAGATCTGACCGACGCTGGCGCGCAGGCGCTCGGCGCCCGTGGCGCGGTCGTTGAAACGCGAGGTGACGCCCAGCGTAAGTCGATTGTTATCGCCAACGCGATCGCCGCCAACGAAGCGGTCTTCTTTATAGAGTTGGGAATAACTGAACGTCGCCACGGAGGTGTCGAAGTCAGGGATATCGTCCTGATCCTGCTCCGGGGAATAAACGTAAAACAAACGCGGCTCAAGGCTCTGATTGTATTCATCGCCGAACAGCGTCAACGTACGATCGAAATACATGCCCGCATCAAGGCTGTAGAAAGGCACGGTGCGGCTGATGGACTCATCCAGCCCGGTAGCGCGCTGCTCCAGCTGATAATCCGTGTGATCGAGGCGCAGTTTCGGCGTCAGGTAACCCCAAGTTGTAGACAGAGGGAGCTTGAGACTCGGTTGCGTACGCCAGCGGGCGCCCACCACTTGCTGATCCCTGGCCGGATCAAGGTTTTCGTCATCACGCCAAAAATAGGTGAACTCCGACTCCAGACCAAACGCCACCGGATCAAAATCGCGCCCCCAGCCAAAACTTAACTGCGGCAGCAACATGTAAGGGCGGTCGTTATCCACGATATCGTCGTCGACCGTCTGATAGCCCTGCACATGGCTCTTGAAGCTGTAACCGCCCCCCAAGTAAGCGACATCCCAGGAGCGCTTGATATGGGTTTCCTGCTGGATCTCCAGAGTACGGTTAAGATCGTTGAGATAGTCCTTGTCGCTCACCACGTTGTAATCGATAGTGGAGCGCCAGTTCTTGCTCACGTCATAACGGTTGGTGAAGTCCAACGCCCAACGACGGCCGCTTTCATTCGGGTTCTCTTTGCTGAACTCGCTATCATGGGCGATATAACCAAGACGCATTTCACTGTAGGTGTCTTCGGTCAACCAACGTCCTTCCAGCTCAGACAACAAGCCGCGGCCGTGCATATACAAGGGTGAATAAGTCGCGTCATAGTCAGGCGCCAAGTTGAAATAGTAAGGTATGCCGAAAGACATGCCCCGCCCGGTATTCGACGTACCGATGGTTGGATACAAGAAGCCGCTTTTACGGCGATCGTCGATAGGAAAGCGCAGATAGGGGAAGTACATCACCGGGACATCTTTGACCCGCAATGTCATATGCTTGGCGGTCCCTTCGCCTTGCTCGCGATCCAGAATGATCTCGCTGGCGGCGATAGACCAGTCGTTATGCATCGGATCACAGGTGGTATAGCTGCCGTCTTCGATGCGCACCAGCTGTGCGTCGGCGCTGCTTATCCGCTCGGCGTCGCCGCGGGCGTGGCGTTGGTGTATCAAGTAACTGGCGTCGGACAGGCTAAAGTCTTTGCTGTCCAGGTTGTAGCGGGCCGTCTCCCCGTGCAGCAGCAGCCCGGGAGCCCGGGCGGCCTTCAGGCCCTGTAAATCCACCACATTGGTCTGGCGATCCAACTCAACCTGATCCGCTTCCAGCCACCAGGCGCCTTGCTGCGCTTTGACATTGCCTTGCAGACGCATGGCGGATTCGCTGGGCGAAATCAGTGTGTCAGAGCGAGCCCTTAGCGCCTCGTTATCTGAAGTAGAGGGAGTAGAAGGAGCATTGACGAAGCCATACTCCGGTTCGACATAGGTTCCTCTGCATTGAGGCTCCAATGTCATCATTTGCTGCGGGGTCAGGAATTCGCGCATTCGCCAGTCCAGCATGGCGGCGGACTGCGGTGCGGAATCCGCATGCGAGGACCCTGTCGAAGCCACACCGACCACTCCGGCGAGCATGTAACAATAGCCGGCGCGCAGACGCTTCCGCCCTTCCTTCATAAAACCCCTTGATTCATTTTTGGAAATGCCCGCCATCCAACGATATTCCCCGATGACGGCAGCCGTAATTTGGAACCGGACATGATAGCGGCGCAGGCAACGTCAGTACAGCCGCAATATTCGGTTACGCCGGCGAGAGCCGCGGCGTCCAATAAAACCTTGAAGATAGCATCCGGATGCATTGTGTTATGCTAATTTCTAAGCAACAGGCGAAAACAAACAACCATACGATTAGGGGGCGCTGTGTCTCAAACCTCACAAACCGCAGGCTTGGTGTTAACCGGCGGTGGAGCGCGAGCAGCTTATCAGGTAGGGGTATTGAAAGCCATTTCCGATCAGTTACCGGATCTTCATTATCCGTTTCCGGTCATTTGCGGCGCCTCCGCCGGCGGCATCAACGCAGTTGGCCTCGCCAGCAGTGGCGATATTTTCCGACATAGCGTCGAACGCCTGGAAAGTTTGTGGAGTGAGTTACGCACGGAACAGGTGTACCGCTCAGATTTCTGGGGCATGGCCAAGCGCATGGGGCACTTTGTAAAGTCTTTTCTAAGCGGCGACGACAAAGAGATCCCCGCCTCCATGCTGGATAACGCCCCCCTGCGAGATTTCCTGACCACACATACGGACTTCAACCGGCTGCGGGAAGCTCTCGCCAGTCCGGAAGGCATCCGCGCCGTCTGTCTCACCGCCTGCGGCTATCGCAGCGGCCAAAGCGTCAGCTTTTTCGAAGCGCCGCCGGACGTCCAGGGCTGGCACCTGGGGCAACGGGTTGGCGTGCGCTGTGAGCTGGGCGTCGACCACCTGTTGGCGTCTGCGGCCATTCCGACGATTTTTCCTCCCGTGAAAATCAATCGAGAGTACTTCGGCGATGGCGTGGTGCGCAATATGGCGCCGCTCAGTCCGGCAGTGCATCTGGGTTGTGACCGCATACTGGTCATCGGCGTCAGCGCCAACCGGGTTTGCGCGCCTGTACGCCGCACAAGCGGCAAGTACCCTTCTTTGGCGCAGATCATGGAACACATGCTAAATGGCGCATTTATCGACACCATGGAGAATGACATCGACCGCGCCCTCATTATCAACCAACTGTTGAAACTGGCCCCGGAGGAAAGCTTGCGCGAGGCCGGCATCAGTATGCGCCCTTTAGAGATGCTGGTGATTTCCCCCAGCCAACCTATTGATGAGATCGCCGCCCGGCATGCCGGGGAGCTTCCGAAAGCAGTGCGTCAGTTTCTGGGTCAAGGCAAACCCAATCAGGAGGGCGGCGCCAGCCTCGCCAGCTATTTACTGTTTGAAGGCCCTTTTATGCGGGATCTGATTAAACTCGGCTATCAGGACGCTCAGGCCCATGCCCGGCAGATTGAAAATTTTTTCAGTCAGTAAGCGACGCCAGTTGCAGCCGCCCGGAAAAGCGGCATAATCTGGGGCCCTTGGCCTGCATGCCCGGTAGCAGTTGTACACCTTTTTAGAGCTTCAAGAGATTCCATGACCCAGCGTCCTGACCTAATCCGCCACTGGCTCGCCGAGCACTTCGGCGACGACCAGTTCGACGTCAGCTTTTTATCCGGCGACGCCAGTTTCAGACGTTATTTTCGCGTTACCCGCGAACAACGCGTGTTTGTATTGATGGACGCCCCACCAGCGCAGGAAGACTGCCGTCCATTCATCACCATCGCCCGCAGCTGGCGCGCCAAAGACATTCGGGTTCCTGAAATTTATGCGGAAAACCTCAAAGACGGCTTTTTATTGCTGGAGGACTTCGGCGACCGTCTGTTTGGAAACGCCATCGCCGACGCACCGGAGCAGCAGGTAGATCAGCTATATCGTCAGGCGATCGACGCTCTGCTCCCTATCCAGACAGCCGCGGACATTGAGGGTTACGCCCTACCCACTTATGACGAAGCCATGCTGCGCTTTGAAATGAGCATATTCCGCGAGTGGCTATTGGAGAAAAAACTGGGATTCAACCTCGACCCCACCGAAACGGAGTATCTCGACCACTGCATGAATCGTCTGGTGGAAAGCGCTCTGGAGCAGCCAGTAGTGGTCACTCATCGCGACTACCACTCCCGCAATCTGCTTATTCCCGACGAGGGCGATCTGGGAATCATCGACTTTCAGGGCGCAGTCAAAGGCCCCCTGGCTTATGACTTGGCCTCATTGCTAAGAGACTGCTACGTAAAATGGCCCCGTGAAAAAGTGGAAGCCTGGAGCCGCTATTATTACGCGCAAGTCGATCCCGCTTTATTAAGTGGCGCAGACTTCGCCACCTTCACCCGTTGGTTCGACTGGATTGGCGTGCAACGTCACCTGAAGGCCGCCGGCCTTTTCGCCCGCCTCTCACTTCGTGACGGCAAACATGGCTATCTGGCCGATATCCCGCGCACGCTCAACTACATTATTGAGGTGGCGAGCAAATACGACGAGTTCACCGAAATCAACGAATGGATCCAGGAACGTCTGGCTCCCGCTGTCAGACTACTGGAAAGCAACCCGGAGGTTGTCCTATGCGCGCAATGATTCTAGCCGCAGGTCTCGGAACGCGCATGCGGCCATTGACCGAAAATTTACCCAAGCCGCTGCTACAGGCGGGAGATAAGTCTCTGATCGAGCACATTATCGATGCATTGAAGCGCGCCGGCGTCACTGAGCTGGTTATCAATCACGCCTGGCACGGAGATAAACTGAAGCAGTTTCTGGGAGACGGCTCAAGCTTTGGTGTAAGCATTCACTACTCCCCAGAAGGCTCGCCTTTAGAGACCGCCGGCGGCATCAAGAAAGCCTTACCGCTGTTGGACGACGGCGCGGACAGCCCATTTGTAGTGGTGAATGGCGACATTTGGAGCAATTACAACTTTGCTGGTCTGGTTAACCGCCAGTTTTCAAGCGAGGACCTTGCCCATCTGGTGCTGGTGGAGAATCCCCCCCATAACCAAACTGGCGATTTCCAACTGGGCGATAACGAACGCGTGCTTCCCCGCGGCCCAAGCAAACTGACTTTTTCAGGCATAGGCGTTTACCGTCCCAGCCTGCTCGCCAGTGTGCCCAGTGGGGTTTACCCGTTGGCTCCCGTTCTGCGGGCGGCGATCGCCAAAGGTAAAGTCAGCGGCGAGCATTTCAATGGACTGTGGTTTGATATTGGCACGCCGGACCGTCTGCAATGGCTGGATGAACAGTTGACGAAAGCCGCCTTTTGATCGCATTCTGCACAAGCACTTTTAAAGGAATCATTCAGGCGCAGCTGTAAACGCCATAACCGCAATCACGCATAGGAGCGGACGATGTGGTGGGGTAAGTTTTTCGGCAGTGTAATGGGATTTATGTCTGGCGGCCCGTTCGGCGCCGCCTTCGGTATCTGGCTGGGCGATAAGTTCGACCAGACCATGCAGCCTTTCGCCCCTGGGTGGCGACTCAACTTTAATAATCACGAAAGCGCCAGGGCGCTGAACGGCCTGTGCCGCATATTGGGTAACATCAGCGCATCGACGGAAGCGCATAAATACGACCTTCAGCCCCTACTGGAAGCCCGCGTTGTCAGTCTCGCCCATTTTCTCGCCCTGGATGAAGTACGCCAGAAACGCTGCCACGCTGCCTTTTTTAAAGGCGCATCCCAAGACTTCAACTTAATGGGGGAAGTGCGCGAGTTTCGTCAGGCGAACCGTTTTCACCCATACAACATCGCTTTATTACTGAACCTGGCTATCCAGATATCGATTGCGGAGGGCGAACCGGGCGCCGCCGCGCGTGACGCCCTGGAAACACTGCGACAGGGCCTGGGAATCAGTCGCAGTGAATTTGAGTATATCTTTCAGGAGATCCTCAAGACGCGTCGTCAGCAGGGCCACTCCCATAAACATAGCCTAAGCGACGCTTATCGTACGCTTGGCGTCAGCGAAAACGCTGACGCACAGCAGATCAAACAAGCCTATCGCCGCCTGATGAATCAGTTTCATCCCGATAAATTAATGGCGCGTGGAGCGTCGATCAATGAAGTGGAACGCGCCAAAGAAATCGCTCAGCAAATTCAGCAGGCCTACGCACAAATAAAAAGTACGCTCAAAGCCGTTTAGCCTGCTTCTTCATTCCCGGCGCATGGAAGGTCAGCCAACTCTCTACTTTACGGGTGACCTGGCCGTCCTCTGACGATGGAATCAGGCTCAAACCGCTCATCCCCTCCACGCGATAGCCTTGCATGCTGTTGCGACGTGCGAAATCCCGTCTTTGCATGGCGTTTCGGCTTTGCAGGTTCAGAGCAGAGTCGTACAGATCAAGCACTTGCAATGAGAAAAAGCCCGGCGCCTTTTCTTTAATTTCTTCCAGCAGCCCCTCACCGACCTCGGCATTGATCCATATCATGGACAGCCCTGACGCCATGCTTTGCGGATTAGCCAATACATAGCGCAGCATAGCGTCAACGCCGCTGCCGACACCCAGCAACACCTTGTTTTCCTGCCCGAACGCGCTGAGCTGTTGCATGCCCAACTCGATCCTTTCGGTATTTCCAACTGTCGCTTCCGCGGGCTCCTCGGCGGTCTCCGCAGTCGTATCCCCTTCCCCGCTGACATCAATATCCACGCCTTCAGCCGCCTGTTGCTGTTCGAGCTGCTCAGTCGCTTCATTGGTCTCCGCCAATTGCTCCGGCGTTAGCGTTTCCAATTGGCGTGAACCGGTATTCTCCGGGGCGTCTCCGGCAGCCGGTTTCGTCGGCGCCAAGGGAAATTCTTTATCACTCGCGGATAACAAAACGCGTTTGGGCGTTTTAGCTTCGGCCGGAGGAGTCAGCGCAATAGACAGGGTGTGCCAGCCTTCGTCCGGCAACTCATTTCGCAGCGAATGAATAAACTGCGGCCAGTCTGGATGCTGACCGCGATCATGCAACAACATGACTGCGCCTTGTTGCTCCGCCACATTTGCAGGTTTATACAGAGCCAGCATAGCGCTGGCGTCGCCCTGTTTGCCGTTGAGCCACAACACCTGACTGCCAGGAAGGCTTTTCGCGAGGGAAAGCAGCATACTCACCTGTGGGTTCAACGCCGGTTTCCTCTGCGGCGCAGGTTCAGATGCAGCTTTGCTGCTGCTCTCCTCGGCGGGTTCTTCCTCCGCTTGCGCGGGAACGGCGCCGAGAAGCAGGCATCCCACAACGATTCCAGTAATGATTCTCGCCATAAAACAGCGCCCATACGCCTGTTAGCACATTTGGGTCGGAACTCCGCGCCGACCTGGGTTTTAAAAGCATAGCACGATACAATACCCCGCATTTCAAGCGACCGCGACCGGAAGCCATTGCGGCGACGGCGCCTTAATCATACCGGAGACTTTCCCCATGGCTGATCCATTGATCGCTCCTTCGATTCTGTCCGCAGACTTCGCCAGATTGGGCGAAGAAGTTGTCAACGTGCTGGAGGCGGGAGCTGACATCGTGCACTTCGATGTCATGGATAATCACTACGTTCCGAACCTCACTATTGGCCCAATGGTGTGTTCAGCCTTAAGGAAACATGGCGTGACAGCCCCCATCGACGTGCATTTGATGGTCAAGCCGGTTGACGCAATGATCGCGTCTTTCATTGAAGCCGGCGCCACTTATATCACCTTCCACCCGGAAGCTTCCGAGCACATTGATCGCTCCCTGCAATTGATTCGCGACGGCGGCTGCAAAGCCGGCCTGGTGTTCAATCCCGCCACCCCCTTGCACTATATGGATTACGTGATGGATAAGTTGGATATGGTGCTGTTAATGTCAGTCAACCCTGGCTTCGGCGGACAGGCTTTCATCCCTGCTACGCTGGACAAATTGCGTGAAGCCCGCGCAAAAATCGACGCCAGCGGATTACCGATTCGCTTGGAAATCGACGGCGGCGTAAAAGTGGACAACATTCGCGAGATTGCTGCAGCAGGCGCAGACACTTTTGTCGCCGGCTCCGCCATCTTCAATACCGACGATTACGCAGCGACCATCGCCAGAATGCGCGACCAGATCGCCTTGGCGCAGTCCGTTTAACCCTAAGCAACAAGGACTTTACGGAAGCATGCCTGACCTTTTGATCCCCAGTTACGAAAGCGGCCTGCCCAAATTAGCGTTATTCGATCTGGACGGCACACTGATCGATTCAGCGCCCGATTTGGCGGATGCGGTGGATTTTATGCTGGAGCAATCCGGTTTCAGGGCGGCGGGGGAAGCGTTAGTGCGGGAATGGGTCGGCAATGGCGCGCCGATGCTGATCAAACGCGCATTGGCGCACGCACTGGATCTGGAAGATTCGCAACAGGTCGCGGATGCGCAATTCCAAGCCGCGGCAGCAATCTTCTACGATCGCTATGACGAATACTGCTGCATGCGTACTCGCATTTATCCGGGCGCAGAAGAGTTGTTGCAGCATTGGCGCGATCAGGGTGTAACGATGGGAATTGTCACTAATAAGCCAGCCCGATTTACCCAGCCGATATTGCAGACCCTCAAAATGGAGCAATATTTCGCTATCAGTTTGTCCGGCGACTCCCTGCCCGTCAAAAAGCCAGATCCAACGCCACTCCTGCATGCATGCGAAGCCTTACAGGCTCAACCGCAGACCACGCTGATGATCGGCGACTCCATCAATGACGTCCAGGCCGCCCGCCGCGCGGGAATGAAAATCGCCTGCGTCACTTATGGCTACAACCATGGCGAAGACATCCGTGACGCAAATCCGGATTGGGTCATGGACTCACTCATTGAGTTGAAGTAACTCAGGGCAGGATGCGCGATCAGTGTCTAGTCCTGAAATAGACGCAAACTCTATTCAGGACGGGTCACAGAAAAAACAAAGGCCGTCCCTGCAGCACAAGCAGAGGACGGCCTTTTTTATTTGCCGTTAGCTGAGAGAAACAGGCGCTAAAGCGCCCACTTCAAACGAGATGGATCAGGAAGGCTGCCAAGCCGCAGCGATCGCGGCATTCACCTGACTACGCTCTTCATCGGTCAACGTAATCTCTCCGCCTGTTGGCGCGCCGAAAGCAGCCATGGCGTTAACCAACGCCTCTACTTTAGAGTGGTCAAGCATGGCGTCCTGGGTGTGGATTTCTTCGATTTGGTAATAGCTGTTTGCGTACCAGTTATTGATACGTACGCTATCACCAGAAGAGCCAAGCAGTTGAATATCAAGAGCACTACCATTGCGGGACAGCCAAAGGTTTTCAGCTTCGATTCCCGCTCCAAGATTAAGACGGTTCGTCAAGCTATGATCGTCATCATAATTATGGATCTGATCCTGACCATCACCCAGATTGAATTCAAAGACGTCCGCGCCCTGCTCGCCGTTCAGTACGTCATTGCCTGCGCCGCCGTGCAGGACATCCGCGCCCGTGCCGCCGATCAGCGTGTCGTTCCCCGCGCCGCCCTGCAGCACGTCGTCGCCGTCTTTCCCTTCCAGGCGGTCATTCCCTTCCCCTCCTTCCAGACGGTCGTCGCCCAATCCGCCATTCAGCGTATCGTCGCCCGCACCGCCCAGCAGCTCGTCATCGCCGCCTTCGCCTATCAGGGTGTCGTTCCCGCCCAGCCCTTCCATGCGATTGCGCTCGTGCGTTCCATACACCGTGTCGTTCCCTTCCGTCAGGCCCGCGATCTTCACTTCCCTCTGCTCTTTCAACAGATCCTGCAGCAGCATCGCCGCGCCTTCGATCTCGATCTCTTCGATCTGATAAACATCACGAGAATAGTGGTTCTTGATCGTCACCTGCTCGCCGCCGGTTCCTATCGTCATCACCAAGTCCGCTCCATGACGCGTAAAGCTCAAGTCTTCTTTCTTGATCCCCGCGCCCAGTTTCAGGCGGTTCATCACGCTAGACGTATCGTCGTAGTTGAAGATCTGATCCTGGCCGTCGCCCAGATTGAATTCAAAGACGTCCGCGCCCTGCTCGCCGTTCAGCACGTCATTGCCTGCGCCGCCGTGCAGGACATCCGCGCCCGTGCCGCCGATCAGCGTATCGTTCCCCGCGCCGCCCTGCAGCACGTCGTCGCCGTCTTTCCCTTCCAGGCGGTCATTCCCTTCCCCTCCTTCCAGACGGTCGTCGCCCAATCCGCCATTCAGCGTATCGTCGCCCGCACCGCCCAGCAGCTCGTCATCGCCGCCTTCGCCTATCAGGGTGTCGTTCCCGCCCAGCCCTTCCATGCGATTGCGCTCGTGCGTTCCATACACCGTGTCGTTCCCTTCCGTCAGGCCCGCGATCTTCACTTCCCTCTGCTCTTTCAACAGATCCTGCAGCAGCATCGCCGCGCCTTCGATCTCGATCTCTTCGATCTGATAAACATCACGAGAATAGTGGTTCTTGATCGTCACCTGCTCGCCGCCGGTTCCTATCGTCATCACCAAGTCCGCTCCATGACGCGTAAAGCTCAAGTCTTCTTTCTTGATCCCCGCGCCCAGTTTCAGGCGGTTCATCACGCTAGACGTATCGTCATAGTTGAAGATCTGATCCTGGCCGTCGCCCAGATTGAATTCAAAGACGTCCGCGCCCTGCTCGCCGTTCAGCACGTCATTGCCTGCGCCGCCGTGCAGGACATCCGCGCCCGTGCCGCCGATCAGCGTGTCGTTCCCCGCACCGCCCTGCAGCACGTCGTCGCCGTCTTTCCCTTCCAGGCGGTCATTCCCTTCCCCTCCTTCCAGACGGTCGTCGCCCAATCCGCCATTCAGCGTATCGTCGCCCGCACCGCCCAGCAGCTCGTCATCGCCGCCTTCGCCTATCAGGGTGTCGTTCCCGCCCAGCCCTTCCATGCGATTGCGTTCGTGCGTTCCATACACCGTGTCGTTCCCTTCCGTCAGGCCCGCGATCTTCACTTCCCTCTGCTCTTTCAACAGATCCTGCAGCAGCATCGCCGCGCCTTCGATCTCGATCTCTTCGATCTGATAAACATCACGAGAATAGTGGTTCTTGATCGTCACCTGCTCGCCGCCGGTTCCTATCGTCATCACCAAGTCCGCTCCATGACGCGTAAAGCTCAAGTCTTCTTTCTTGATCCCCGCGCCCAGTTTCAGGCGGTTCATCACGCTAGACGTATCGTCATAGTTGAAGATCTGATCCTGGCCGTCGCCCAGATTGAATTCAAAGACGTCCGCGCCCTGCTCGCCGTTCAGCACGTCATTGCCTGCGCCGCCGTGCAGGACATCCGCGCCCGTGCCGCCGATCAGCGTGTCGTTCCCCGCACCGCCCTGCAGCACGTCGTCGCCGTCTTTCCCTTCCAGGCGGTCATTCCCTTCCCCTCCTTCCAGACGGTCGTCGCCCAATCCGCCATTCAGCGTATCGTCGCCCGCACCGCCCAGCAGCTCGTCATCGCCGCCTTCGCCTATCAGGGTGTCGTTCCCGCCCAGCCCTTCCATGCGATTGCGCTCGTGCGTTCCATACACCGTGTCGTTCCCTTCCGTCAGGCCCGCGATCTTCACTTCCCTCTGCTCTTTCAACAGATCCTGCAGCAGCATCGCCGCGCCTTCGATCTCGATCTCTTCGATCTGATAAACATCACGAGAATAGTGGTTCTTGATCGTCACCTGCTCGCCGCCGGTTCCTATCGTCATCACCAAGTCCGCTCCATGACGCGTAAAGCTCAAGTCTTCTTTCTTGATCCCCGCGCCCAGTTTCAGGCGGTTCATCACGCTAGACGTATCGTCGTAGTTGAAGATCTGATCCTGGCCGTCGCCCAGATTGAATTCAAAGACGTCCGCGCCCTGCTCGCCGTTCAGCACGTCATTGCCTGCGCCGCCGTGCAGGACATCCGCGCCCGTGCCGCCGATCAGCGTATCGTTCCCCGCGCCGCCCTGCAGCACGTCGTCGCCGTCTTTCCCTTCCAGGCGGTCATTCCCTTCCCCTCCTTCCAGACGGTCGTCGCCCAATCCGCCATTCAGCGTATCGTCGCCCGCACCGCCCAGCAGCTCGTCATCGCCGCCTTCGCCTATCAGGGTGTCGTTCCCGCCCAGCCCTTCCATGCGATTGCGTTCGTGCGTTCCATACACCGTGTCGTTCCCTTCCGTCAGGCCCGCGATCTTCACTTCCCTCTGCTCTTTCAACAGATCCTGCAGCAGCATCGCCGCGCCTTCGATCTCGATCTCTTCGATCTGATAAACATCACGAGAATAGTGGTTCTTGATCGTCACCTGCTCGCCGCCGGTTCCTATCGTCATCACCAAGTCCGCTCCATGACGCGTAAAGCTCAAGTCTTCTTTCTTGATCCCCGCGCCCAGTTTCAGGCGGTTCATCACGCTAGACGTATCGTCATAGTTGAAGATCTGATCCTGGCCGTCGCCCAGATTGAATTCAAAGACGTCCGCGCCCTGCTCGCCGTTCAGTACGTCATTGCCTGCGCCGCCGTGCAGCACATCCGCGCCCGTGCCGCCGATCAGCGTGTCGTTCCCCGCGCCGCCCTGCAGCACGTCGTCGCCACCACCGCCTTCCAAGCGATCATTGCCAGCTAAGCCGATTAAAATATTAAAACCGGAGTCGCCTTTTTCTGTGGTATCTGCATCGGATAAGTTGGAGATATCGCCGCTAAATCTATTGATATGCTGAATTAGCTCATCAACCGCCGCCTCGCCATTTACTCTCCGCAAGCGCTCCAGTTGAGACTCAAGTATGGCGACGCCATTGCGCCAGCCAGCCTTAAAAAGCCTTTCTCCATTAAAGTGGAATAATTCAGCAACGTCATAAGTAGCGTTTAATAAATCAGCACTTTCTTTCTGCTTTATAAATTCTTCCAGACCGCTAAAGTCCACACCTAACTCACCATTATCATTGACGTTAAGCTGCAATTTATCCAGATACGGCTTAAGGCGAGTCTGACTCGTCAATGAGGAATATATCGAAGACGATAAAAGCTGATATGACTTATCTATAAAGGCTATTTGCTGCTCACTAAAACCAAAGGCTTTTTGCGTAATAATAACGGGTCCAAAAGCTATCCCCATTCTATATCTGCGTCCTGTACTTCCAACGCTAAGGCGTACATCTGAGATTCCTTTCTTTTGATCTTCTTCAAATCCAAATTCAAAAAAGTTTTCACCGTTAAATACTTCCAGGACTCGAATCTTCGCCAGAGTATTGAGCTGAGCATCAGCTGCATAGTCTCCGACTTTCAAGTCATATCCTGAGATAGTATTAAGGTAATTAGGCCTATCCGATGTACCTCCAGAACTGCTATTGCTATCTTTATCAACAATCCATACATCTGCAGTATTTGTAGACTCAGGGTTCGATATTCTAAACTCAACATCCCGAATTCCCATCTTAGCGTCAGCGATGCGCTCCAACCAGTCATCGAAGTCGGCGCTATCCGCCCACACATCTATTAGCTTATCCAACAGTCCAAGCTGGGCCTCCCTGGTCGATGCGTTTGCATATTCGGTCAGCACTTCCGCCAGGTCTGAATTTAATGCCGCAGCCTCGACCAGGTCGCGCACGGCGCCTGATCCCGCCATATCAGGCAATCCCTGAAGGGTTTCCGGGATGGCGATCGTGTCCGTGAATTCTCTATAAAAATTATTCGATGACAGGTTTAAACTTTCCGCCGCTCCCGTTTCCCCGGTTGTTCCGTCAGATTTCGTAAATTGACCTTGCGCTATTGATTGGTTGCCATTTCCAACATTAATGGTCCCTTCCTTATGGGATGTACCAATTGCAGTGATACCCAAATCTGACAGTTTGAAAAGTTCATTGGCCTGACTTTCGCCGTCCTGATTCAAATCTCTCCATACACGAAGATTCCCAAACTGGGCGTCACTTGCATTAACAACACCATCATCGTTGCTGTCCATGTCCGCCAATGCGTCAAAACCATCTTTGGCTTTATCTCCATTAGCCTTGATGGTGTTGTCTCCAAACAGCTCTGAACCATTATCCACAACGCCATTGTCATTACGATCCAATACTAAGATACCATCATCGGACTTAATCCAACCTGATGCATTCTTAATACCATCGCCATCATGATCGAAAAGGACAGAACCATCCGCCGGGGTTGTTTCTATACCGTCGCCATCTAAGTCCAATATCAAGGGATCTTTTCGTGGCGCCCAGTTTTTTGCGTTATTAAAATGAGTTGACACCCCTCCATTAACGGCTTGGTCGACATATCCGTCAATAATGCTTCCTCTGTCACGTAGTTGTCGATATGCATTACCAATAGCAGTATCTGAATTAGCAATCCACTCTTCTGGATCAAGTGAAATAGAGAATTCGACAGGTTCTATAATTGTAAATCCTGCTACTTTAAACTCTATTTTTGTATTTAAATTTGCTGTATTGAAATCAACAGAAGTTTTAATTCCCGCCTCAAACAAGCCTCCAAATAACTTACCACTCCATTGCAAAGAAACGTTATCTATTTTGGCCTCACCGCCTTCAAGATGCCCTGAAACGGTTACTTTCCCTGAGTTGCTAACAGGTAAAATCCTAAATGTTTCTTGTGCAACAGAAAGTGACCATTTTCCATTCCCATGCATAGAAAAATTTGAGTCTCTAAACCCAGCCGGCAATGAAAACGAGGAATTAGATATATCTTTGACATCTAACGAGGCACTTGCGCCAGTAGAGTTAGATGCTTTAATTGAATTTGTCGACGGAGATATAGTTAAAGAATCACCATTACTTCCTTTCACGGTTAAATTTCCGCCATTCCTTTCAATCTTCACAAAACCACCTTTTCATAATCAATAAAAGTCATATAAATATAGATGCAAAAGGGCTCGCACATTACTTTAGGGCCGCTAGCACTGCAAATTTACTAACCCATTCCTCGTAAAACAGTCCAAGTCAACACAACTTCTTCTCCTCTCGGCGCTTCTATATAAGTAGCCAATGTACTTTTTGGCGTTTTCCATACCCCTAACTCTTGACCTACTTCCTCTTTAGATCTTGGTGAAACACCGACATAACGAAAGTTATCATCCAAATAAGACTTAAGGTCTCTGTGCTTTTCCACCTCGAAAGTCACTCTAAGGAAGCTATATCTGTCATCTCGAAAGAAAAAAGCAATATCCTTGGCGGGAACGCCATTGAGAGAAGATATACGCGTCCAACATACTCGATCACCCAAATTCGATGATTCATTACTGCAAACAAGGTAAAGATGCCCAAATTGCTGAACTAACTGGTTCTCCGTCCATCCTGGATCTGCGCTAAGATTTATATTAACGGTTGAATCAAATAGTATTGAGTCAGCGACTAAATCCAGAAACCAATCTGGCTTTTCTTCAGTTACTTTATTCCAAGCGAAATGCGCAACACCCGCCAAGATCAGGATTAACACCAAATTTCTCATATCACCTCTCCCCCAAACTCTCCTGCTTATACCGCAGCAACGGCGACAGGAAGTATTCAATCAAGCGTCTTTGACCGGTTTTGATTTCACTGGTGACGGACATGCCGGGGCTTAGGCGGACGTATTTGTTTTCCACCGTCAGTCCATCCTGTTTGAGTTTGAGTCTGGCTTTGTAGACCAGTCCGAGGTTTTCGTCCTGGATGGCGTCGTCGGAAAGATCGACGAGTTCTGCGTCGATAATTCCATACTTGGTGAAATTAAAGGTATCTACTTTTACTTCGGCGGACTGGCCTTCCTGAACAAAGCCGATGTCTTTGTTAAGCACTAACGCCTCGACTTCCATTTCACTGTGTTCAGGCACAATTAGCATCAGTTCCTGGGCTGGGGTCACAACGCCGCCAACTGTATGCACCGCCAATTGCTGCACGGTTCCATCTAGGGGAGCAGACAAGCGGGTTTGACGACTGCGTTGCTCCGCCTTGATGCGCTCCTCCTGCAGCGAGGCGGCGCGTGTATCTGCTTCCCGCCATTGCGCCAGCGTATTTTTGTACTGTTCATGCATCAGGGTTTCTTGCTGGGCTTGGTTCGCTGCGAGAGAAGCGCCAAGCTGCTTCAGGCGCGCTTGCTGTACCGCCAGATCCTGTTCGACTTCAATTAATTCCTGTTTTAGCTCCAGATATTGAACTCGCGAGCCCAGCTTACGGTTTTGCATGATATCCAGGGCATTCACCCGTTCCCGCAGCACTTCCAGGATACGGTTTTGTTTGGTGATCTCGGCAACGGTCATATCATGCTCCGCATTCAGCCGGGTCGCCTCTCGCTCCAAGGCATTCAAACGGGCAGTAAATTCAGCCGCTTCCTGTTGCAGTAAATTGCGATGCTGTTGCTGCAGAATAGCTGGCAGCGCCTCATCTTCCTGCATGACAGGAACGCCTTTCCGCTCCTGCTGCAGCCAATCAGCCATGGCTTTGTAGCGTTGCGCCTGAGCCGCGCTTTCCCGCCATTCGCCTTCCAGTCTGCGCAAATCCGCCTCCGCTTGCGCACCATCCAGGGTTATCAGCAAGTCGCCGGCTTTGACCAGCTGACCATCACTGACATGTATTTTGGATATGACCGCAGTTTCCAGCGGCTGAATGGTTTTGACTCTTTCACTGGGAATGACTTTGCCCTGAGTGACGGCGACAATGTCGATTTTGCCGAAGCATGCCCAGACCACGGCGATGCAAAATAACAGGACAATCGCCCATAGGATGGCTCTTCCCAAAGGCGACGCCGGCGTTTGCTCGATTTCAATCGCCGCAGGCAGGAACTCCAGAATTTCCTGCTGGGAAAGAATTTCTTTTTTCTGAGGCTGAGGTTGCGCCTGGCTCATTGCGCGCCTCCTTTTTCAGTATTGGCGATAACCGTTTCAGTTGGAGCCGGCGTCTCCACTTTACGTATCGCGGGGGTATGGTTCTGGTAGCTGTAGAGCTTGGTGTAGTAGCCGCCCTGCTGCAGCAATTGATCATGATTACCGCTTTCCACGATTTCGCCCTTATCCACGACAATAATGCGATCCGCCTGACGAACGGTGGAAAGCCGGTGAGCAATAATGAACACCGTGCGCCCGCGACACATATGCCGCATGTTTTCCTGAATGACTCGCTCAGATTCATAATCCAGGGCGCTGGTGGCTTCATCAAAAATCAGAATGCGCGGATTACAGATCAACGCTCTGGCGATGGCGATACGCTGACGCTGGCCTCCAGACAGAGACGCGCCCTGCTCACCCACGACCGTGTCGTAACCTTGCGGCAGCTGCACGATAAACTCATGAGCGCCAGCCAGTTTCGCAGCCTGGATAACGCGCTCCATGGGCAAACTTGGGTCAACCAGGGCAATGTTGTCTTTCACTGAGCGGTTAAAAAGGCGGTTTTCCTGTAACACGACACCGACCTGACGGCGTAACCAGGCTGGCTCCATTTGCGCCAGGTCCACGCCGTCCACCAATACTCTGCCGGCTTCAGGAACGTAGAGACGCTGCACCAGCTTGGTTAGCGTACTCTTCCCTGAGCCGGAGCGGCCGACGATGCCGATGACTTCTCCCGGTTTCACATCCAGGGACAGGTTACGCAAGATATGGGGCTGGTCGGGGCTATAACGGAAAGAGACATTCTCCAAACTGACTTGCCCCTGGATTTGCTGCAAGGTGGTGCGGTTGGGATTATGTCCAGGTTCCGTCGGCGTATTGAGAATGTCGCCCAGTCTCGCAATGGAGATACCCGCCTGCTGGAAGTCCTGCCAGAGTTGCACAAGCTTCAGAATTGGACCGCTGACGCGTCCCGCGATCATGTTAAATGCGATGAGCTGGCCGATGCTCAACTCGTTTTGCATCACCAACGTCGCCCCGATCCACAGAATTAATACCGTTACGATTTTATTAATCAACTGCGCCGACTGGCTGGCGATATTGCCAAGGTTATTCGCCTTAAAAGAAGCTGCAACATAGGCCGCCAGATTTTCTTCCCAGCGACGCTGCATCTGCGGCTCCACCGCCATGGCTTTGACTGTTTCCATGCCGGAGACGGACTCAGTGAGAAACGCCTGGTTTTCCGCTCCGCGCTTGAATTTCTCATCCAGACGATTGCGCAGGATTGGCGTGATATAGACAGACAGCGCCACATAGAAAGGTATCGAGCCCAGCACCACCCAGGTCAGGGTCGGGCTGTAAAAGTACATCACCACAAAAAAGACGATGGTGAAGAACAGATCGATCACCAGAGTCAACGCTGAACTGGTGATAAAATTGCGGATCGTATCCAACTCCCGCACCCTGGCGACGGTATTGCCCACCTGGCGCATCAGGAAGTAAGAAATCGGCAAGTGAATCAGGTGGTGATACAGCTTGGAGCCAAGCGTCACGTCGACCCGGTTGGTGGTATGGCTGAACACATAGTTCCGCAGGCCGTTCAACACCACATCAAATATAGAGAGGACAATCAGGCCGAAAGCGAGCACATCCAGTGTGGTTAAGCCCTTATGCACCAGCACTTTATCGATGATCACCTGGAAAAACAGGGGCGTAATCAACGCAAAAAGCTGAATGAAAAACGAGGCGATGATCACATCCCGCAACAGGGACTTATATTTGAGAATGGCGGGAATAAACCAACTGATATCGAACTTCCCGCTCATGCCCGGCAACACTGAACGTTTTGTAATAAGAATCAGGCGACCTGACCAGAGTTCCATAAACTCTTCTTTGGATAAAGTCTGCGGCCCCTGACCCGCCGGGTCCTGAATCAGAACTTTGTCTTCCGCCGCGCGCGCGAGCACGACAAAACGACCGTCCTGCGTCGCGGCTATCGCCGGCAGCGCGATATGCGCCAACTTCTCCCAGGAAGAAGTAAAGGCTTTGGCCTTCAACTTAAGATGTCGGGAAGCACGGATAAGCGCCTGTTCAGTAAAGGCGTTTTCGTGAGTACCGAAGTGGTGTTGAATCTGGGCGGGATCGGCGGCGACCTGGTGAAACCGGGCCAACATCACCAACGCAGCGAGGCCGGTATCCAACCTCCCTGTGGAATTTATTTCAGACATCCTGACTACCATGACAACTAACGGTGGGTGAGCGGGGGCGGATTATATTTTGATCACCCGCCTCTATCAACTATAAAAATGACAAACTGCAACGGCGTTCCCGCCGCCAATTTCATTGTTATGAAGAAGCGAAATTATGCCAAAGCAAAACGACAGGAGTTGACGATTATGTGACAGGAATGAAGCAATGAGCCCAGAACGAGACAGGCGCGGCTAGTGCACCGCGCCATGGTTTTTCTCTTCTTCTCCGCCTAGGTCAAGGTCCCAGGGCAGCGTCACCCAATAGCTGTCAGGATTGACCGTCTGACGTCGCAGCAGATTGAAAAACTTTGTCATATGCTCATCGCTGGCGTCAGATTGCCAGTACATCCGTCCGACAACATATCCCAGCCCCATCTGCCGCCAGCTATGATACATGCTCTGCACCGCCCTTGACGCGTGCAGAATACGCTCCCAAGCCTCCTCTTCGGACATCATGCCTACCAAATATCCCCAGCGGCACAAGGAAATATAGCGCGCAATATCCCACGCGGCGATGCCGGCTTCGCCCAGTGCGTTGGAAAAGCGGCGAATGATTTTCATATTAGCGCGAAGCGCTTCGTCTTCATTCGCTTCCCAAGCGGCTTTGTATTGCTCCGCCGTCAGCGGCATGACCTGCTCGCGCAGCTTATCGAAGCCCGCCCGGTGGCCGCCTTCCAATAGAAAGTCCAGTGTCTCCAACAGGCTGTCTCTGTCCGTCACCGACCACCATTGCTGCAGCCCCTCCTTCCAGGCCTGCACGCTTTCCGGCGTCGCCACTTCGCTCCCTAGCAAGTCATGCCGAGCCCGGTTGAACTCAGTCAGAATGGCGGAAACCGCCAGTCCCCATAGCTGGACGTCAGACAAGGGTTTATCTGGCGGCGTTCTGGCGGGGGACTCATTGCCGCCATCCGGGGCAGCGTTGGTGAAAACGCGCCAGTCTCCATCTGGGTGATGCGACCAAAACGCCTCTATCGGCCCTAGAAATCGCCCCAGACCTTGCGGAGTGAGTCCCTCCATCGTCCAGGCCCAATGCCGCATATCCGCCGCCAGCCACTCTTCCTCACCGGCATCGCGACGCAAGCGAAGATGCTCCGCCACGGTTTCCATATCGCAGTGCGTCCATATAATGCAGCCCATGGTCGCGTCCTTGTTCAACCACTCCTGAAACAAAGCGCCGTCCACCCGCAAAGGCAGCAGATAGTACTGCCCTTTTTCCAGATTGTATTGCCAGCGGATTGTATGCAGACCAAGCGACACTTGCGCCACTCGCTGATAGGGAATGTCTTCGCCCGGACACACCAGCCAATAGGCCTGCAATAACGGGTCATCCACAACTCGCTGGATAACCGCGTCACTGATTCGGTTGTGCTTTATCATTGCAGCGTTCCTTTGTACTGTTGCGACATCGCCCGCCAAGTATCGTCGGATAGGGCCTCAAACATCTGGTTCAGGTTAAACTCATACACTTGCCCACGCTCTCTGGCCTGATGGAACTCCGCCAATTGCAACATGTAGGGATAGCGAAAAGGACTGCCCTCCGCCAGTTGCTGAAATAAGATCAACGCCTGATAAAAAACCGTCATGCCTTCGTCTTCCGGCAAATCGCCGGCATGGGTCACCAACCGAGTTAATTGAGCGAACAGTGTATTCGCCAGACCAGGAGACCCCGTGACAGTCTCCTTCAACTCGCTGACCTGACCGTGCATGCCGCCGAGCAGCACGGGTAAGTTTTCGTCCTCAGGCGCAAACAAGCGCTCCACGGCTTCCGCCAGCCAGGTTTCCGACCCATCGCAACAGGCGGCGAGCTCAATTAAAGAAGCAGGAGCGTCCTCCTGTGTTTCTTCCTCGCAGACCGTCTCTTCATTCGAATCTTCAACGGGCTCTTCAACCGGCGTTGCTTCCGCCGCCTGTGGTTGAGAAGCCATCCATGCCTGTCCCCACTCCGCCCAGAAGTCTTTGAGCACATACAGCAGACTTGAGTTAACCGCCGGATGCTCCATTAAGGCCTGGGTCATGTTGGCGCATGTCTGCGGATCTTGCTCCGCAAGCCGGCGCAGCGAGCGGGCCAACATATTTTCTATGTAGTAATGCATGTCTGAAGTAATATCCGGCAACGTCGACAGCCGCCAGATAAGTTCTTCCGAGACATAACTTTCATCAAAGGCTTTTTGCGTGGCGCGACTGAGGTAATTGCGCCAATGTGAGTTGTCTTCATCCAGATCTTTGAAACGTAGCAGATTCAGCGCGGCGCACATGAAGTAGATAGCTGCGTTGGGACGCGACGCCAGCAAGGTCGACAGATAATTATCTTCATCCTCGCGCACCACTTTCTCCACAAACCAGGCTGCGGAGATGGACGGTTGCGGCGCATAAAACAAATTGATCAGGCTTTGCAGGAAGTAGCCTTCATCATGAAACATATCCTCGATCCACTGAGCGCTGAGTCTGCAAGGGCGTTCTTCACTTTCAGGGGAAGTTCGATAGCGGTGCAAAGACAATGAAAGGTTGCGCGCCCACTTCGCTGCGCGACGGGTCAACGTGGCGGACTCATAGGTCAGCGCCATCGTCAGCAGCGTGCGCAATACATGATAAGACCCCACCCCTCGCCGATAGGCCTGATATTCAGCAAACTGGGCTATAGCGCGATCCGTTTCTTCATCTTCCTGGGTTAAAGCGAACTCAAAGATTTTTTCCACCATTCTGGCGGAATATTCGCCACAATCTTCGCCGTCCAGAATCACTTCCAGATTATTGGCGTCGACGCTCAGTTTCTCCAATCCTTTGACCAGTGGCGAAATAACCCCGTTCGGCGCCTGAAACATAAATCTGGCGATCTTTCTGCGATCATAATCTCCATGACCTGCGCGGGCCACCAATTGCGTGGCGAGTCTTTCAAGCAACATGGGTTTGGAGGGCGAAATGTGCATCCAGATACTATCCTGGACGCCATCGAACTTAGAGCAGTCCAATTGTTCCAGCGCCCAATTCCATACCAGCATGTCTCCAGCCCTGGCGATGAGCTCGCAGAACAGGGTGGCGAACAGGTCAGCGGAGCCAAAGAAGTGGCGCGCAAACTCTGGCCCCATCTCCAACTCCGTCATAGAGCCGTCTTCAGGGGAACGATAGGTCATGCGCGTTCCCGCTGAATCGCGCAACAACTGGAAACAGGCGTTTGCATACAGAGGGGCTTTGGCGTTAAAGCTCTGCTGCAATATAAAACGCAAACACAGAAAACCTTCATGGCCGTCCAGATTAATCTGGCCGCAAAGAATCTGTCCCAGGGTTCTGCTGTATTGATCCAGCGTTCCGGCGCCAATCGCTTCAAGTATGAATTTACGCCAGGCTTCGATCATATTCAGAGGCATGGGCGTTCGGGACGCCGCATAGGCGATGGCCTCCAAATACTGCGGCTCCAGCGGATATTCCCCCATCGCTTCCAAAGCGCAACGTTGAGCGCCTTCGTCGCCGTGGACCAGCATACTGTATAGCCCATCCAGCAGCTGACTGCGCTGACAAATCGTCGCGATGCGCAAGTCATCCCGATCGTCCTGCGGCAGCGTCAGCAGTATCTGGATGGCGTAACGCCGCAAACGCTCGCCCACGGTCTCGTCTTCCAGGAGCCCCCACAAGGACAACCTTAACGCCTCCGGTAATGTCGACGACGTCTCCTCAGACAGTCGCCACAGAGCATACTCGCACTGCTCGCCGCGACGGGATATATAGCCAGCCAGTGCGCCAGAGCCTTGGCGCGCCAACAGGACTATCGCCTTGCACACAAGAGAGGGAAACGGTGAATTGAGGCTCTCAGAGAGCACCGCTTCATCCTCCAGCAACAATGCCGCAGAACAACGCAGATCAGCTTCCGCGGACGTCAGTGCTCCGTTCACGAAGGACATGACCTCCTCTTGCACAGCCTGCGGTAATTTCAGTTGTAGCAGTCGGGACAGAGACAACAGCGCGCAGGCCAGCCAGGCGCGTTCATTGTTTGGAGGGGCTGCCCATAACTTGAGCATGGATTGCAAACATTCCTGCGCTCGATCAACCTGCCTGAGCGGACCTGCCTCCGCCAGACGTCCCTGCGCCCGCCAATGACCAACAACATTAAAAGCCTCCGCCGCGATGACGCCTCCGGCCTGCATGGCCGCCAAGACTGCGTCAAACCAATGGCTTTCCAACTCCTCCGCGATATCGATTGCCGGGCAGCGCACCCACGCGATGCATGCGAGAATTCGCGTTGAGGACAAGGGGCTGGCGGCGGCGATTTCAGGAAGTCGTTCCAGCTGATTCTCGAATGGCCCTTGCGGCCCTGACTTCATCAAAGCGGACTGTTGATCATTCCACGGTAAGTGGCCAATCAGCTCATTTTCCAGATTGAAAACATGTTCCTTGAGCGTCAAATAGCGCTGACATAAACGCAGTTCGTCGATGCGATTGAGCGCCAGGGTGAGATGTTGATGGTACAGACTGTTGTAATGGTCGATGCGGTCCTGCGGCAGGCCCAGCAAACGCTCCCTTAATTGCAGCTGGTCCACCCCGGCCTGCTTTAACATACGAGCGACGCCGTAGTGCTCCGCCTCCGTCATTTCAAAGCCGCACTGCCGGCAGAACTTGCCCGGCGCGGTCAGCTTGGCGCACCAGCCACAGCGCACATCGGAACGCACAACGCCGCCGCATTCCACACAACTGTCGCCAGCGCGCCAGTCATTGGGTTGCTTCGCATGACATTGCTCGCAATACATTACATCCATTGAAAACACCTGTACTGAATCATGACGCAGACCGAATCACGTCAATCGATGATGCAAAAATAGAGTCGCAGCGCGCTGGCGCTGCGTAGAGAAACTTGATCGCTGCGGTTAAGAATGGCCGCGAAGACTGCGAATCCGTCCCCATAAAGTGTCTTTTTCATCTGCGGACAGGTCTCGCACCCGTTGCGCAATCTGATCTTTGGCGACGCCCTCTCGTTTTAGCATTACCGCGATTTCGAAGTCCGCCACCGGCACAAACTCAGCCCCACATGAACGACAGAAATTGCCGGGGCCGGACGCCGCACACCAATGACAGGTGGCGAAACGCTCGACCTGACGTCCGCAGGAAACGCACAGGTCGCCGCTTTTGTAATCTTTAGGCTGACGATGCTGACAATGCGCGCACTTCACGATGTCCGCGCTTTCAACGACGACGGACGGATTTAAAATAGATGAGGAAGCGGAAGTAGAGGTGGCGGCTTGAGGACCAACCGCCCAGGCCATCACTTCAGCGGCGACGTTTGGATCAAGGCCGGACAGTGCGGCCAGGGTGCCAGCATCGCCAACGGTGTGAAAGTCCTGCTTGCTTTCAATGCCAGCGTCCACTAACGCCTGAATGTTGTCGTCACTTAGGCCTTTAGCTTTCAATATATTCTGTTCTAGTTTGGAAAACGCCATAACTTCTCATCCGTTGGTCAAAGTAAAGGAGGGAATGTTTAGAAAGAGCATCTCTAAACTTAGCAAAGCCCTATCGTCAAACATAGGCTCAGTTTTTCACGTCGGTACGCCCTGCGCATTTTTAGGCGATAGCACAGCCAAACCAAGCGGCGTTTTTACGCAGAACCCGTCATCCGCCGGTGCGTTCCTGTGCGCCCGTTTCTTCCCAGCGCCTCAGACACAGGCCTTGCAGGCAGGCCAGCGGCCCTTCCATAGCGCGCTTTTTCGGATACGCCAGGCCGATCTCCAGCTCCAGATTCACATCTACCAACGGGCGCAATACGATGTCCTTGCGCTCACGGGTTTCCGGCCAGTCCGGCGCCAGCGCAGCGCCCACGCCAGCGCTGACCAGCCCCAACGCATACTCAATCGTGCGGATATTCGCCCGTGTCAGAAAGCTGATTTTGCGATGGCGCAATTCCTGTTGCAGGCTTTCCAGCGCATCACATGGACTGCGATGAATAAAGGGGAGATTATCCAGCTCCTCCAATGTTACTTGCTCCTGCAGACTGAGCGAATGCCCCGCCGGCAGCGCCAACAGATAGCGATCAAGCCAGATAGGTTGAAAGTGTTCGTCATCACGCAGATAGGCTGGCGTAATGATACGAGCGTCACAGGGCTCCTCGGGATTCACCAAGCTCAGTTCCAGCGACTCTACCGACTGAATCAGCTCTTTCAACAAAAAACTCATGCGCTCCGCCCCCAGTGAACGCATCAGACCAAGCGAAAATGGCATGGGCTGCGGCTTGTTGCGAAATAGTTGGGAGATCGCCTGCGCCTCGCTGGTGAGCTTTTTCGCCAGGGGGTAAAGACGCTGCGCCGAGTCACTGGGGTAGACGCCTTTGCTGTGACGGGAAAACAGCATCGTATCAAGATGCGCCTCCAGGTGCTGAATAGCGGCGGAGATAGAAGGCTGCGCCACATAACAACGCCTTGCAGCGGCAGAGATAGAACCCAACTCATACACCGCAATGAAGTAACGCAGTTCTCGTAAATCCATGACTGATACCCGGGCTTTGATATAGGAATTAACTATATCACATGCATATAAATAATATTTCTACTTTACCAACAGCGCTCGTATGCTAGACCTAAACTGGCGCGCGTATGGCGCGAACCCAATTCAGGAAAAGGTGATCCAATGAGCGCAAGCAAACCCCAATTCGACTGGAGCGATCCGTTTCTGCTGGAGACCCAGCTGACTGACGACGAGCGCATGATTCGGGACACGGCGCGCAACTATGCGCAGGAAAAGCTGATGCCCCGCATTCTTGAAGCCAACCGCAAGGAGATCTTCCATCGGGAGATCATGAGCGAGCTGGGCGAATTGGGTCTGCTAGGCTGCACTTTGCCCGAGGAATACGGCTGCGCCGGCACCAACCATGTCAGCTACGGACTGGTGGCCCGCGAAGTGGAGCGAGTGGACAGCGGCTATCGTTCCGCCATGAGCGTGCAATCCTCACTGGTGATGCACCCGATCTATGCCTATGGAAATGAAGATCAACGCAAAAAATACCTGCCTAAGCTGGCCTCCGGCGAGTGGGTAGGCTGCTTCGGCCTCACTGAGCCCGATTCCGGCTCCGACCCCGGCAGCATGCGCACCCGCGCAGAACGCGTCGCTGATGGTTACCTGCTCAAAGGAACCAAAATGTGGATCACCAATTCCCCTATCGCCGACGTGATGGTGGTATGGGCGAAGCTGGAAGGAGAGATTCGCGGATTTATTCTGGAAAAAGGCATGAAAGGCCTGACTGCGCCGAAAATTGAAGGCAAGTTTTCTCTGCGCGCCTCTATTACCGGCGAGATTGTGATGGACGACGTTTTTGTTCCTGAAGCCAATATGCTGCCCAATGCCTCCGGGTTGAAGGGCCCCTTCGGCTGTCTCAACAAAGCTCGCTACGGTATCGCCTGGGGCGCTTTGGGCGCGGCGGAATTCTGTTGGACCCAGGCGCGTCAGTATTGCCTTGACCGCAAGCAGTTTGGCCGTCCGTTGGCGGCGAATCAGCTTATTCAACTGAAACTCGCCAACATGCAAACGGAAATCAGCATTGGTCTGCAGGGTTGCTTACAGGCCGGTCGCCTGATGGATGAAGGGCGTTGCGCGCCGGAGCTGATTTCACTGATCAAACGCAACTCTTGCGGCAAAGCCCTGGATATCGCCCGCATCGCCCGCGACATGCACGGCGGCAACGGCATCGCCGACGAATTCCACGTCATACGCCATGTGTGCAACCTGGAAGCGGTGAACACTTACGAGGGCACGCACGATATCCACGCCCTGATTTTAGGACGTGCGCAAACCGGCATTCAGGCATTCACCGGCGCTTAAACGCGCCGGCCCCACGCCATCAATACATAAACAGCTTTTCCAAGAACTGAATCAGGCTGAGGTAGCTCTTCATGCAAAACCGGGCTGAAGTGGTGGAACAAAACTTTCTTCGTCGCGTCAACGCAGGGGATCTACCCGCCCCACTGTCCGACACCTCCCCGCAACAGGCTGGCTTGAGTCCGGCGCAGGCGGCGGCGATATTCGAATCCCAGGCGCTCTCGCGCATTCTGGATCTGCACTCGCGCAAGTTGCAGGCCCGGGGAGAAAGTTTCTACACCATCGGCAGTTCCGGCCATGAGGGCAATGCCGCCATTGCTGCGGCGTTCCGGCACAACGACATGGCCTTTCTGCATTACCGGGACGCCGCCTTTATGATTCAGCGCAGCAAGCAGGTTCCAGGGCAGACTATCGCCTGGGACTTCCTGCTCAGTTTCGCCGCGTCCGCGGAAGACCCTATCGCTGGCGGACGCCACAAAGTACTGGGTTCAAAATCGCTGTTCATTCCTCCGCAAACCAGCACCATCGCGTCGCATCTGCCGAAGGCGGTGGGCGCAGCGTACAGCATCGGCCTCAACCGTCGCCTCAAGCTCAATGGCGAAATGCCTGACGACGCGGTAGTTCTGTGCAGTTTTGGCGACGCGTCGCTGAATCATTCAACAGCTCAAGGGGCCATTAATACGTCATGCTGGACCGCCTACCAGCGCGTACCGCTGCCTTTATTGTGGGTCTGCGAAGATAACGGCATCGGCATTTCCGTACGCACGCCCCAGGGCTGGGTGGAAGCGAACATGAGCCGCCGCCCCGGTCTGCATTACCTGCGTTGCGACGGACTGAATTTTGCGGATGTCTACGCCGCCGCCCGCCACGCTGAAAGCCTCGTCAGAAAACGCCGCGAACCTGCATTTCTGCACATGTCCTGCGTGCGTCTGATGGGGCATGCAGGTTCCGATGCCCAGCAGGCTTATCTGAGCATGAAAGAAATCGAAGCCCACGAAGCGCAGGATCCCTTACTGCACTCTGCGCGCCTTCTCATTGAGCATGGGATATTGAGCGCTCACGACATTATCGAGATGTATCAGAGCACCACAGAGCGCGTGGTAAAGGCGGCGGAGGAAGCGATCAGGCGCCCCAAATTACTGACCAGCAAATCCGTGATGGCCAGCCTGACGCCGCCGCGTCGCGCCGTGGCGGCGCAAACGGAATACGACGACGCTTACCAGGAAGCGCGCGAGCGCATATTCGCCCGCGAGCGCGTGCAGATGGAGTCGCCGCAACATACCGCCCGCCTGATCAACTGGGCCCTCAGCGATTTGATGTTGAGTCACACCGACATCATCCTCGCTGGTGAAGATGTCGGTCGCAAAGGCGGCGTATACGGCGTCACCCAAAAGCTGCAGGAGAAGTTCGGCTCCCACCGCGTCATCGATACGCTGTTGGACGAACAAAGCATTCTCGGACTGGGCATTGGCGTCGCCCACAACCGTTTGCTGCCCATCGTGGAAATCCAGTTTCTCGCATACGTACACAACGCCGAAGACCAACTGCGCGGGGAAGCCGCCACCCTGAGCTTCTTCTCCCAAGGGCAGTTCACCAATCCCATGGTGGTGCGTATCGCCGGTCTGGCCTATCAGAAAGGATTTGGCGGACACTTCCATAACGACAACTCCTTTAACGTGTTCCGCGATATCCCCGGCCTGATTGTGGCCTGTCCCTCCAACGGCTGGGATGCAGTGTCCATGCTGCGTGAATCCGTCCGTCTGGCCCGAGAAGAACAACGCGTGGTGATATTCCTCGAACCCATCGCCCTGTACATGACTCGCGATTTACACGAAGAAGGCGACGGTCAGTGGACTTACCCCTACTTACCGCCACAGGAAAACCAGCACATTGGCTTCGGGCAAATCGGCCAATGGGGCAAGGGCAAAGATCTGGCGATCATCACCTATGGCAATGGCTACTATCTGAGCCGTCAGGCGGCGAAAGCGCTGGAGCAGGATGGCGTACGCCTGCGCATCATCGATCTGCGCTGGCTACTGCCGCTGCCGGAAGACGCGTTGTTAGAGGCCATTGAAGGCTGTGAGCGGGTTTTAGTGGTGGATGAGTGCCGACGCACAGGATCTGTCAACGAGGAAATCATGACCCTGCTCATGGAGTCCGGCTGGGATCGTACACAAGTCAGCCGTCTGTGCGCGGAGGACTCCTTCATTCCCCTGGGTCGCGCCGCCACCTGTACATTGCCCGACAGAGACGGCATCGTCGAGGCGGCCAGGGCTCTGCTCGGCCATATCCTCCTGGCGAAAGCGGAATAATCAGACGAAAGCGGAATAACTCGTAGAGACAATTAAAAGCGTGCGGAACACAAGATGAAAGAAAGAATCGCCATTGTCTGCCCCGGTCGCGGCACCTACAACCAGAATGAGCTGGGCTACTTGAAACGCAATCATGGCGACAGGTTCGCCCTGCTCAGCGAGTTCGACGCCTATCGCGCGCAACAGGGACAGGCGACGCTTAGCGACCTGGATGGCCGCGACAAATATTCGCTGAAAGAGCACTCGTCCGGGGACAACGCATCCGCCCTAATCTACGCCTGCGCTTACGCGGACTTTCTCAGTATCGATCGCGACCGCTACGATATTGTCGCCGTCACCGGCAACAGCATGGGCTGGTACATCGCACTGGCCTGCGCCGGCGCGCTGGCGCCCATGGACGCCCTGCATCTGATCAATCACATGGGCGTGGCGATGCACAACGCGCTTATCGGCGGCCAGTTGGTCTACACCCTGCTTGATCCGCAATGGAATCCGCTTCCCGGTCGACGTGAACAGGTTCTGGCGCTTCTTAACGACATTAATGACGAACTTGGGACAGAAGAGGCCTTTGTCTCTATAGAGCTGGGCGGCATGCTGGTGCTGGCCGGCAGCGATCGCGCCTGCAAAATGATGATGACGCAACTGCCACCGGAGCAGGAGCGTTTCCCGATGAAGCTGCATAACCACGCCGCGTTCCATACGCCCTTGCAAAATCCCGTTATGCAGCAGGCCCGCCGGGAACTCACCTCTGCGCCGTTTCGCGCGCCCCAGACGCCGTTAGTGGACGGGCGCGGCGTCATCTGGACGCCCTGGAGCACGGACACGCAGGCATTGTGGGATTACACGCTGGGCCACCAGGTCGTTGAGACCTATGATTTCACCAAAGCAGTGGAAGTCACGCTGAAAGAATTCGCCCCGGACCGCGTTGTCGTACTTGGTCCTGGCGACACCCTGGGCGGCTCAGTGGCGCAAACCATGGCGCGCACTCACTGGCGCGGCGTCGAGGATAAACACAGCTTCTCCGCGAGACAGAGCGCCGACCCGGTTCTGCTGGCCATGGGACGTGAAGAACAAGCGACTCCCCTGCGTAAAAAATAACGCCGGGGATTTTGCCTGTTGATTCACCGCCGGAGCTTTTGTAAGCTACTGGGCGGTTACGATATTGTTCATGCACCAGAGACCCATGTTTCAGTGAATATAAAAAACGTCCTGAACATCTTTCTTCCCTCCTCCGTCTGGACTCGATGGCGCTAGGCGCCGCACATCTCTTTTTTGCCGTTCCATCGGCATGCCTATATTTCAAATCTTTGTATTTTAGTGCTTAGCTTATTCGAGCTCGGAGGCGAGATTCATCATGACACCCGAACAATTGGCCGCCTATCATCAGGCGGGATATAACCGCGTCCCGGTCGTCCGCGAAGTAATGGCGGACCTGGACACCCCGCTGTCCACCTATCTGAAACTGGCCAACGCGCCCTATACCTACCTACTGGAATCCGTCCAGGGCGGCGACAAGTGGGGGCGTTACTCGATTATTGGTCTGCCCTGTCGCAGCGTGCTGAAGGTCAACGGCCATCAGATCAATGTCTATGAAGACAATGCGCTGGTTGAATCCACCGAATGCGCAGACCCGCTGGCCTATATCGAAACCTTCCAGCAACGTTTCAAAGTGCCGGACGTAGAGGGTCTGCCCCGTTTCAACGGTGGACTGGTGGGCTACTTCGGCTACGACACCATCCGCTACATTGAACCGAAGCTGGCCAAAAGCACGCCGCCGGACCCACTGGGCACGCCGGATATTCTATTGATGGTGTCGGATGAGCTGGTGGTGTTCGATAACCTGAGCGGCCGACTAATGTTGATTCATCATGCCGACCCCGGCGCGGCGGAAGCCAGCGAACGCGCCCAGGCCCGCCTGGATGAGCTGGAAACTCTGTTGCGACGTCCTATTCCCGAGCATAACCTGCACGTACAGCAGGACCTGCAGATCGCGGAGGAGGATTTCGCCTCCGGTTTCACGCAGCCCAACTTCGAAGCCGCCGTGGAAAAGATCAAGGAATACGTGCTGGCGGGAGACGTGATGCAAACGGTGATATCCCAACGTATGTCCGTCCCCTTCACCGCTGAGCCCATCAACCTGTATCGTTCCCTCCGCTGCCTCAACCCTTCTCCTTATATGTACCATCTGGATCTCGGCGATTTTCATGTGGTCGGCTCCTCACCGGAAATTCTGGCGCACCTGGAAGACGGCGTCGCCACCGTGCGGCCCATCGCCGGCACTCGCAAACGGGGAGCGACAGAGGCGGAAGACAAAGCGCTGGAAGAAGAACTGCTGGCGGACCCAAAAGAGCTCGCTGAGCACCTGATGCTGATCGACCTGGGCCGTAACGATGTCGGCCGCGTCAGCGATATCGGCAGCGTCGAACTGACCGACAAGATGGTGATCGAGCGCTACTCCCATGTGATGCATATCGTCTCCAACGTCACCGGCAAACTACGCCAGGGCCTGAGCGCCATTGACGTACTGCGCGCCACCCTGCCCGCCGGTACGCTGAGCGGCGCCCCGAAAATCCGCGCCATGGAGATCATCGACGAACTGGAGCCCGTCAAACGCGGCGTTTACGGCGGCGCTATCGGATATCTGTCCTGGAACGGCAACATGGACACCGCCATCGCTATTCGCACAGCGGTTATCAAGGACAAGACGCTTTATATTCAGGCCGGAGCTGGCGTGGTCGCCGATTCCGTGCCGCGCCTGGAATGGAAGGAAACCCTCAACAAAGGCCGCGCCGTATTCCGGGCCGTGGCCATGGCGCAAAAAGGGCTATGAGCCTTCTATCACATGACGGCGAATATACAGACAGAATTTTGAGGGTTTGAACATGTTGGTGATGATTGATAATTACGACTCTTTTACTTACAACGTCGTACAGTACCTGGGCGAGCTGGGCGCTGACGTGCGCGTCTACCGCAACGATGAGATCACGATAGAAGAAATTGAGGCGCTGCAACCGCAGCATTTGGTGATTTCCCCCGGCCCCTGCACCCCCAATGAGGCGGGGATTTCCGTCGCGGCGATCAAGCATTTCGCCGGCAAACTTCCTATCCTGGGCGTATGTCTGGGCCATCAAAGCATCGGCCAGGCGTTCGGCGGTGAAGTGATTCGCGCCGGCAAAGTCATGCATGGCAAGACCTCCAAGGTGTATCACAATGACGTTGGCGTATTCAAAGGCCTCAACAATCCGTTTGAAGCGACCCGCTATCACTCACTGGTGATCCGCTCGGACAGCCTCCCGGATTGCCTGGAAGTCACCGCCTGGACCCAGAATGAAGACGGCGGTCTGGAAGAAATCATGGGCGTGCGTCACAAGGAACTGGCGATAGAAGGCGTGCAATTCCACCCGGAGTCCATTCTCACGGAGCAGGGCCACGACTTACTGCGCAACTTCTTGCAGCAATCGGTCAACCGCTAAGCCAGAGATCAGCCAACGGCGTAAGCTTAGGTTTAATTGCGCGCCGGATAAGAAAACAACATAGTCTAAAAACTACGAGGAATTGCGCCATGGATATCAAAGCCGCTATCGCCAAAGTTGTCGATAGAAAAGACCTCACCACCGAAGAAATGATTGAGGTCATGCAGCAGATCATGACCGGACAGGCCACTCCCGCACAGATTGGCGGGTTCTTGGTGGCGCTGAGATTCAAAAGTGAAAGCGTCGGCGAAATCACCGGCGCCGCCCAGGTCATGCGCCAGCTGGCCAGCAAAGTCGACATCAATGATCCACACCTGGTGGACACCTGCGGCACCGGGGGCGATGGCTCCAACCTGTTCAACGTCAGCACCGCCGCCGCCTTCGTGGTGGCCGCCGCCGGCGGTAAAGTCGCCAAGCACGGCAACCGCAGCGTCAGCAGCCGCTCCGGCAGCGCCGACGTACTGGAAGCCGCCGGGATCAACCTGGATATGAACACCGAGCAGGTCGCCCGCGCCATCAAGGAAATCGGCGTTGGTTTTCTGTTCGCCCCGGCCCACCACAGCGCCATGAAGCACGCGATCGGGCCTCGACGGGAAATGGGCATCCGCACCATCTTCAACATGCTCGGCCCCCTGACCAACCCCGCCGGCGTGACCAAACAGGTCATCGGCGTATTCAACCCATTGCTGTGCCTGCCGCTGGCGGAAGTCCTGCAACGGCTGGGCAGCACGCACGTTCTGGTTGTCTCCGCCGCGGACGGCCTGGACGAAATCAGTCTCGCCTGCGAAACCCACGTGGCGGAACTGAAAGACGGTAAAATCACCGAATACACGCTTACTCCAGAAGACGCAGGAATCATGCGCCGCTCTCTGGACGGCCTGACCGTGACCAGCGCCGAGGAAAGCCTGAAACTGATTGAAGCAGCGCTGACCAAAGCGACGGATCAAACGTCACAAAAAGCCCGGGATATTGTCGCCCTGAACGCCGGGGCGGCGATTTACGCCGCAGACCTGGCCCGCTCCTTCCAAGAAGGCGTGGAAATGGCCCAGGACGCGATTGGTTCCGGGCTGGCCTTTGCTAAACTAAAAGAGCTGGCCAGTTTTTCGGCCTGCTTTAAGGAAGAGGAATAAAGGTCAACCTATGAACGACACGCCTACGATTCTGAGAAAGATCATTGACCGTAAGAAACAGGAAGTGGAAGCGCTCAAGTTGCGCCAGCCTTTGTCCGTTCTGAAAGACGGCCTGCACCGGGCGGGCCCGGTGCGCGGCTTCGCCCGCGCCATCGAAAAGCGGTTTCAGCACAATGCCCCGGCGGTCATCGCTGAGATCAAGAAGGCCTCTCCCAGCAAGGGGGTGATTCGGGAAAATTTCGATCCCGAAGCCATCGCCAAAAGCTATGAACAAGGCGGAGCCGCCTGCCTTTCCGTTCTCACTGATATTGATTTCTTTCAGGGCGCTGACCAATACCTGATTCAGGCTCGCAGCGCTACGTCTCTGCCAGTGCTGCGCAAGGATTTCATCGTGGATGAGTATCAGGTATATGAAAGTCGCCTGCTCAATGCGGACTGTATTCTGTTGATCGCTGCAGCGCTGACGCCGCAGCAAATGAAGAGCTATTGCGCCAAGGCCAGGGAGATTGATCTGGACGTACTGGTGGAAGTGCATAACGCCCAGGAGCTGGAATACGCTTTGGAGTTGAATACGCCGTTGGTTGGCATCAACAACCGCGATCTGCACACCTTTGAGGTATCCCTTGATACAACCATCAACCTGTTGGACCGCATCCCGGAAGACCGCATTGTCGTGACGGAAAGCGGCATCCATACGCCAGAAGATGTGGCCTTGATGCAGCACCACCGGGTTAATACATTCCTGGTGGGCGAGTCCTTCATGCGCGCGGACGACCCTGGGGCGAAATTGCGCGAGCTGTTTCTCTGACCGCAACTGTGAAAGACAGGACCAGCCATACGCAGGTCCTGTCGACGCAGGAAAATGAATAGTAAGAAGCTATTTGCCTGTCGGATGAATACCAGACCCGTCTTGTTGCGGCGCCGACGCCGCTTCAATCTCCTGCTGCAACCATTGCGTAAAATGCCTTAACGCCGCATTACCACGGGAACGCGTAGGCATGACCAGTAAATAGCGCTGATCTATCTTCAGACTAAAATCGAACAGTCTGACCAACCTCCCGGCATTCAGCTCTTCCTGCACCAGTATTCTGCGCACCAAAGCGACGGCCTGCCCCGCCAAGGCAAGACGAATCACCTGACTGGAGTCAGAAATAATAATGCGGCGGCGCGGCTCCAGATCGGGATGTCCCGCGGCTCTCTTCCAGGCGCTCCAGTTGAAGCTGTCCGGCGCATCGGAGTCCACCAAGACATGATCTTTCAGCACGCGCAGGTCGCTACCAATCCCCTTGGCCAGCTCCGGGCTCGCAGCGAGAAAGATTTCCTCTTCCGCCAGATCTTTCACAATCAGTTCGGGAAAGGTGCGGGAGCTGAAACGTATGCCGGCGTCCACATCTACATCGCGGAAGTCCACCACCTCATTGGACATGGCGATGCGGATATCAATGTCGGGAAACTCAGCGTTGAATTTATGCAATCGAGGAATCAACCAGGCGCTGGCGAAGGACGGCAATACGCTGACGGTAACCTGGTTGCAGCAACGGCGAATCGTCTCCACCCCCTCCTCCAGATGATCGAACCCCTTGCGTAGGTGCGGCCCCAGTCGTAACGCCGTCTGCGTTGGCATCAGACTCCTTGCGCCGCGCTCAAACAAGGGGCCGAACTCTTCTTCCAGCGCCTTAACATGCTGACTGACCGCCGACTGGGTTACGCTCAGTCTTTCCGCCGCCGCCGTAAATGAGCCAGTGCGCAACACCACATCCAGCACCCACAGAGACTTTAACTGATGAACCAACCTACTCATAAGTTTTACTAATCCATGAATTAGGACATATCGTTTTAACGCCAAGTCTAGCCGCCGTACTATTTTCACAACACAGGAGGCCAGATATGAAAACCGCAATCAGATTAGCACAGAACGCACAGCAAGCAGAGACATTAGATTTACTAACCAAACTGAAAAAATTAACACGGCGATGGAGAAAGCAGGCCAGAACCCGGCGCGAGCTGGCTAATCTGAATGACCACCTGCTCAGGGATCTGGGAATTACCGAAGAGGATCGGCGTCAGGAAGCCGGCAAACCTTTCTGGAGAAATTGAGCATTGCCGAATTCCCGGTTCACCGGCGAGGGAACGCCGGTTTCGTTGCCGCCCCCTATGGTGGTCTCCTGCAAATAACACATTTTCTAAATACCTCCTTTTATAGACAGGCTTCTATCCCGCCGCAGAAGAACTGACGCTTTTATAACCTCAACGTATTCATCTATGCGGAACAGTACTGCGCTTACTCGACTCGGCTATCCAGGGCGACCTGATTTTGACGTCATTGATGAGGGCTCAAAGCAATAGAGCGAAAAAAACGGCGCAGTGCGCCGTTTTTTATAGTTCCGATTATCTGGAGAAAGTTATCGGGTGCCGTACACCACCATGGTTTTCCCTTTGACCTGCACCAGCCCCTGATCCTCAAGCGCCTTCAGCACGCGGCCGACCATTTCCCGTGAGCAACCGACAATGCGCCCGATTTCCTGGCGGGTGATTTTGATTTGCATTCCGTCCGGGTGCGTCATCGCGTCCGGCTCTTTACACAGGTCAAGCAGGGTGCGCGCGACCCGCCCCGTCACGTCGAGAAACGCGAGGTCCCCCACTTTCCGGGTGGTCTGGCGTAAGCGCGAGGCCATTTGCTCGCCAATGAAATACAGTACGCGGGGGTCTTCTTGAGCAATTTCACGAAATTTCGTGTAGCTGATCTCCGCCACTTCGCACTCGGTCTTGGCTTTGACCCATGCACTGCGGGAACCCATTTGATCCTGATCGAACAACCCCATCTCGCCAAAAAAGTCTCCGGCGTTCAGATACGCCATGATCATTTCACGACCATCGTCGTCTTCGATGATGACCGTCACGGACCCTTTGACGATGTAAAACAGTGAATCGCTCTTATCGCCAGCATATATAATGGTGCTTTTGCTGGGATAGCGGCGACGATGGCACTGCGACAGGAAGTAATCCAGATGTTTGGTTTTATGCTCGACCGGTTTAGCAATCGTGACCATGTTAATGTCCCATTCATTACCTTTGGCGCAGAAACTTATCCGCCTTGGATGTTTCGCTGAGTTCGGTATAACGTTTTTCTAATTGTTTAATAACCATCACAGGCGTTTCGACTCCGGTATCCGGCGCGTTGGAGTCGCTCCGAAGCCGATCGGCGCTTGGCCGCAACCGCTTAATTATCAAGATGTTCCCTAAATTAAGCACGAATAATCACTTTAGGCAAGAGACGCCCCGCCCTTCCCCCTGCGCCTGATGGAGGTCATGGGGCGTCAATGCGGCCTGGATCACATAAGTGTGAATACTTCGCCAGCCGGCCTTTTAAATTTCCGCATTTCAGTTTTTCAGACGCCGGCCATTTTATTGCGCCGCCATGCGACAACCGGGCGAAAAAATCCGGCTACAGACGTTTACTGCAGGTTACTAACCACAGTATAGACCATCTTTTGTGAAATATTTTCCACGACAAGGAGTTATGCTACTCTGACCGCCCCGCGCAGTTGCGGCCATAGCGAGTCAGAAAATCCAGTGGGAGTATGAGATGAAAGCGACCATTACCTGGGGCGGCGACGCCAAGTTCATCGGAAAGACCGGCTCCGGCCATGACGTGGTGATGGACGGCCCTCCCGATCACGGCGGTCAGAATCAAGGCCCGCGCCCGATGGAAATGTTACTGCTGGGGCTTGGCGGCTGCACCTCTTTTGACGTCATGAGCATCCTGACAAAAGCCCGCGCCGACGTGACCGACTGCGTGGCGGAAATCACTGCGGAGCGCGCCGACGCTGTTCCCGCCGTGTTCACCAAGATCCATATCCATTTCATCGTCACCGGCAGAGATCTGCGTGATCCAGTGGTAAAACGCGCCGTGGACCTATCCGCTGAGAAATATTGCTCCGCCTCCATCATGCTGGAAAAAGGCGGCGTGGAGATCACCCACGACTTTGAAATTCGCGCCCCTGAGGACGCCCTGTAAGCGCCGTTTCAAAAACTCCACCAGCCTCAAATATTTACACTGTCACCATCGATTACTCTTTATACGGGCGTAATGAGGCGCCCGTTTAATGAAGTTGCTAATCGCTCGCCCGGTTTTAATAAGAAAAACTCATAAACGCGACATTAAATTGCACTATCCAAGGGCTATCATAGCCTGCATAATATGCGGCTTTTCCGCAGCCGGGACAAATGCCGTCCGGGACCTCTTTTCCGGGCAGTCGTCCGGCGCATTCTCCGGTTTCGCCGGATTGTCTGAAGAGCAGGTCTGAACACTGTGTGAATGTAGGCGCCGGATCTTCCGGCGATGTGTTGAACAGCAAATCTACTGAGGGTCTGAGATGTCTGAAAAGCTCAAACTCCACGGTTTCAACAATCTGACGAAATCGCTAAGTTTCAATATTTACGACATTTGCTACGCGCAATCGGAGAAACACCGACAGGAATATATTGCTTATATTGATGAGCAATATAATGCCGAGCGCCTCACACAAATTCTGACCGACGTTGTGGAAATTATCGGAGCCCACATTCTTAACGTATCCAGGCAGGATTATGATCCACACGGCGCCAGCGTCACCATGCTGATCGCCGAACACGAAGTGCCCCCGCCGGCTGACTCCAGCGAAGAGTCGCCCGGACCGCTGCCCGATGCGGTGGTTGCTCACCTGGATAAAAGCCATGTGACCGTACACACCTATCCGGAGAGTCATCCCGATAACGGCATCAGCACCTTCCGAGCGGACATCGATGTGTCCACCTGCGGTCTGATCTCCCCGTTGAAAGCGTTGAACTACCTGATTCACAGCTTCGATTCCGATATTGTCACCATCGACTACCGCGTACGCGGTTTCACTCGTGACATCGACGGCGCCAAGCTGTACATCGACCACGACATCAACTCGATTCAAAACTTCCTCAGTGAAGACACGCAGGAAGCCTATCAGATGATCGACGTGAACGTGTATCAGGAGAACCTGTTCCACACCAAGATGATTCTGAAGGAATTCAACCTGGATAATTATCTGTTTGGAACCGGCATCAGCGAGCTGACGGCCAACGAAGCCTCCAACATCAGGGAACGACTGCAAAAGGAAATGCTGGAGATCTTCTATTCCCGTAATATGCCTTATTGATCAAGTCTTCAAGACAGGCGTATAGATTCGACGGAACAGGCGTAAATGAGTAATCGCATTTCTTTATCCCTGACGTTGAACAAGATTGGGCTGCTTTTCGCAGCCCTTCTTGTTTTAATGCAAGTCCTCTCTCACTGGTACGGCTATCTGCTCAATTTCAATCGCCCAGAGATCATGAGCGGCGATTATTGGCGTCTGATCAGCGGCCATTTCGTGCATCTGAGTTGGGTTCATCTGGCCCTGAACGCCGTTGCGGCCTACCTGATCTACGACTCTTTCGACCACAATTTCAAAGGCTGGCGCTTCCCCCTCTATCTGGGACTCCTGAGTCTTTTGATATCCATCGGATTATTGCTGTTTTACAAAACCACCCGCACCTATGTTGGTCTATCTGGCGTATTACACGGACTGCTTGTGCTTGGCGTGTTGGGGGGCGGACGCTTTCCGCGCTGGGTGTTGATCGCGCTGTTCGTCGGCGTCACCGGCAAAATTATCTGGGAGCAGACGCCTTACTATGATGAAGGCCAGATTGCGCGCCTGATCGGCGGCCCGGTGGCGGAACAGGCTCACCTGCTCGGCTATTTCGGCGGCGTCATCATCGCCGTGGTCGTGCGCTTTCTCGGTAAATTCCGTTGACGCTGAATCAGCCCTGTAGCGGTCTTCAGGGCTAGGTCCGGCTGCGTTCGATCATCTCCAGCACCATTGGCCGGATGATCAGATCGATGGCCAGCGCCAGCTTGTTGCCGGGCACCACCAGGGTATCGTGACGGGACGCGAAGGCGTTGGCGATCATGTTGATCAGATAGGGAAAGTCCACTTCCCGGGGATTGCGGAAACGGATCACCACAAAACTTTCATCGTGACTGGGAATCTCCCGCATGATGAAGGGATTGGATGTATCCACCGTCGGCACCCGCTGGAAGTTGATATGGGTCTGGGAAAACTGCGGCACGATACAACGCACGTAGTCCTCCATACGATTGAGAATCGTCGCCACCACCGCTTCCTGGCTATAGCCGCGGTCATGAGTGTCGCGATGGATCTTCTGAATCCACTCCAGATTGACAATGGGCGTTACTCCGATCAGTAAGTCCACATGGCTCGCGATGTCGTAATCGTCGGTGCTGACGCCCCCATGCAGTCCTTCATAAAACAGGCAATCTGTCTGTTTGGGCAGCGATTGCCAGGGCGTAAACGTGCCCGGCGCGCCGCCGCCCCGAATCAGGTCCATATCGTCGTCATGAATATAATGACGAAAGCGACCCTGACCGTTCTGACCGTAATCGCAGAACAGCTCTTCCAGTTTATCGATATGATTGGCCGCCAGAGAAAAGTGATTCCATTGGCCATAGCGCCCCTGCTTGGCCAGTTCCGCCATCTGTTCGCGGGTATAACGATGAAAACTGTCGCCTTCCACAATGGCGACGTTCACGCCCTCTTCCATAAAGATCTTTTGCATGGTGCGGCTGGCCGTGGTGGTGCCGGCGCCGGAAGATCCGGTCAGAGCGATAATGGGATGGCGGGCGGACATGAATGCGTATCCTTCTACGGCTTCCAATCGGAGAGAGCCTTATACGTGACTGTTTCCGTGCGTTTACTGAACTGGCTGCGCGCGGCGGTTCATGCCGAGGCTGGGGCTATGGTAATCTTGCTTTCAGGATAAACACAACCTTGACGACATCGCAGAGAGCAGAGGCGCCTATGCCCGAAGTACATGACCTGGGATTGATGATTGATTCCCGGATTCCCCTGATAGTGATTCAAAGCCATGAAGAGACCCGGGTGCTGGACACCGTCACCCGTCTGGCGATCAAGAAAAGCCTGCCGCTGTTCTCCTGGACCGTAACGGACGGCCTGAAACGGCTGGGTTTCGGTTTTGATCTGGAACAGGAGGATAAGCTGAAAGATCCAGAAAAGATTCTGGAGCATATCAAGCGCAGCCATACCGCGAGCATCTTCGTTCTTTGCGACTACCACCCATTTCTGGACGACGAGCCCAAACATATCCGTCTGCTCAAGGATATCGCCCTCACCCATCGCAACAACGGGCACACGGTGATCCTACTGAGTCACTCTCTGGATATTCCAGGAGAACTCAAGCATCTGAGCGCCAATTTCAGGATGCGCCTGCCTAACGCGGATCAGTTAATCAATATTGTACGTGAAGAGGCCGCTCGCTGGTCGCAACAACACTATGGCGAGAAGGTGAAAACGGACAACAAAACCCTGCAGCAGCTGGTGCGCAATATGTCTGGCGTCACCTTCGAAGAAGCTCGACGTCTGGCTCGCGGCGCCATTTTCGATGACGGAGCCATCACGCAATCGGACATTCCTGAGGTCAATCGGGCCAAGTTTGAGCTGATGGACATGGAAGGCGTGTTGAGCTTTGAATACGACACCGCCAAATTCACCGATGTAGGGGGCTTGGAGTCCCTGAAAAAATGGCTGCAGCAACGCCGGGTCGCATTCGTTGAAGGCAAGTCGGAAGCGCAACTGGATCCGCCCAAAGGCATCATGCTGCTGGGCGTGCAAGGCGGCGGCAAGAGTCTCGCCGCCAAAGCCGTCGCCGGTATGTGGGGCCTGCCGCTGCTGCGCCTGGACATGGGCGCGCTGTACAACAAATTCTTCGGCGAGACCGAAAGGAATATGCGCGAGGCGCTGCAACTGGCGGAATTGATGTCTCCCTGCGTGCTGTGGATCGATGAGATCGAAAAAGGCCTGGGGCAGGACGGCAATGACCAGGGCGTCTCCAAGCGGGTGCTGGGCACGCTGCTTACCTGGATGTCGGAAAACAAACACCCGGTCTTCATGGTCGCCACCGCCAACAATATCAAATCGCTGCCGCCGGAGCTGATGCGCAAGGGGCGTATTGATGAAATCTTCTTCGTAGATCTTCCCACCCTGGAAGTGCGCCAGATTATTTTCGACATTCATTTGCAAAAACGCGGACTGTCCCCCGCCAACTTCGACGCAAAATTGCTGGCGGAGTCCACTGATGGCTTCACCGGCGCGGAAATCGAGCAAGCGGTGGTATCCGCCCTCTACTCCGCCGCCGCCCTGGGGCAACCGCTGACAACCGAGTTAGTGCTGGAGGAAATCAGCAACACCCAGCCTCTCTCCGTGGTGATGGCCGAGGACATGCTGGCCCTACGCGCCTGGGCCGCCGCCCGCTGCGTCCCGGCGGACTGAGCCCTTTCTCAATACAGACATGGCGGCGGCCGGCCAAGGTCCGCCGCCTTTTCTTCGTAATACTCTCTACACCCTGAATGCCCCACTCGCCTATACCACCAGTGAGCACTGGCAACACCCACTCCGTTCGCCCTGAGCCTGTCGAAGGGCGTTATGCAATACAGGCGTATCGAGGGTTAACCCAGTATAAAGTTTACTGAAGTAAACCCGTGGTAGGGTCTGACGCTCTGGGAAGTCCTTCGACAGGCTCAGGACGAACGGGGGATTTTTAGGGTTGCGGTTCGGTTCTACCTTTATGAGCCTCTTCATGCAATAAGTGATGTGACCACGCCCCATTTGTTTCGGGCCAAACAGAGAGAGCCGCCAGTATCGTTTGTCCCCCTCCGTTCGCCCTGAGCCTGTCGAAGGGCTTTATGCAATACAGACGTATCAATGGTTAACCCGCTGAAGTAGGTCTGGCGCTCTGGGAGGTCCTTCGACAAGCTCAGGACGAACGGGTGGAATTTAGGGGCTGCGGTCCGTTTCGGGTCTCACGTCTCGCCAATTCAGGTTTCAGAAATAGGATCTGGCGCTCTAGGAGGTCCTTCGACGGGCTCAGGACGAACGTGGAAATTTAGGGGCTGCGGTCCGTCATTGTTCGAACACACATTAATGGTGAGTTAACCGTAGCACGCGATTCTCCTCCGAATCCTCCTCGTCAAATACACACATCCATACCAACCAAGAAACACCAGCGAATCGGGCACTGATAACATGCACCCCGTTCGCCCTGAGCTTGTCGAAGGGCGTTATGCAATACAGACGTATCAATGGTTAACCCAGGCTAAAATTTACTGAAGCAGGGTCTGGCGCTCTGGGAGGTCCTTCGACAGGCTCAGGACGAACGGGGAAATTTTAGGGTTGCGGTTCGGTTCTACCTTTACGAGTTTCTTCCTGTAATACATGCCCCGTTTACCTCAGACAAGTCAGAGAGCCGCCAGTATCGTTTGTCCCCCTCCGTTCGCCCTGAGCTTGTCGAAGGGCGTTATGCAATGCAGGCGTATCGAGGGTTAACCCAGTATAAAGTTTACTGAAGTAAACCCGTGGTAGGGTCTGACGCTCTGGGAAGTCCTTCGACAGGCTCAGGACGAACGGGGAGATTGTGTGGGGGGGGGCGTGACCTGGCCTCTACTGGGTCACTTCTCGCCAATAAATGATGCGGTCGTGGCCCCGGTATTGCCCGAAGGTGGCCGTGGCGGAGGGGTTGTCTAGACTGTTGTCGCCATCCCAGTCGAAGCGTAACCATAGATCGGTGTTGTAACGCAAGCCGACCGTCCCCTCGTTGCCGATGCCGGGGCTGGTCAGGTAGACCTCCTGTCCGTCGGGATAGACGGCGGAGGCGAAGGCGCCGCCGGCGCCGGGGTTGCCGGCGACTTCCGCCCGGGTTTCGCCGGAATTCAGGTTGCCGCTGTAACTGCTCATCGCCAGTGTCGCCGGGCTGCTGCTGTAGCTGGTGCAGCTGTCTGAGGCGTTTTCGACGAAGCGGGCTCCGTTCCAATGCTCGATGTACATGGGCAACTCCAGACTGGCGGTTTCCGGCCCATAGGCGTTTTCCATGCGCAGGCGGCCATACCGAATTTCCGTGCCGGCGATGCCGGTGATGGCGAAGTCCAGACAGGCGTCCGCATCGCTGGTCTTGTAACAGGCGCCATCGCTGTCCTGCAGGTCCGCGGCGGCGAAGGTGAGATTCACATTGGCCGCGAACGGATCGTCATCCGCCAAGGGCAGTGAGTTGGATTTCTGGTAAGTAAACGTGTCACCGGACAGGGACAGGGTTCCAGAGCCGTCATACACCGCGCCAGTACTCAACGAAAGCGAAGCGCCGCTGCTGTCGAAACTAAGCGTTGAACTGCGGCCACTGGCGTCGCTGTAGCTTCGATTGCTTTGCAACGTGTTGCTGAACTTAAAGTAGGCGGCGTCATAGTTCAGCGTCGTGGCCCCCGCTACGTTTTTACCAACCAAGGTCAATACCGGACTCACGTCATAAGGGAAACTCTGATCCTGATAGGTGAACGCGCAGGCCCAGGGCGGCGTGAAGGTGGGTGTGTTGGCGGACACCGCCAGATAGGCGGGGTAAAAACGTCCGATATCACCGCTGGCGCCGCTGATTTTCGCCGTTCTGGCGGAACCGGCGCCCAGATAATTACTGTCGTCAATGACTGCGCTCAGATTAATGACGCCCACTTCGCTGAATTGATAGGCGCCGCTGGCCTGACCGCCACTGAATAAGGTCGAGCCTCCCGGCAGGCTCAAATCTCCAGACAATACGCCATTGGGCGCCGGCGCAATACTCGATACGGAAAGCTGTACCATCTCCCCTTCATTACCAAACGCTGGCGCCAAGCCATTGCCGGACAAATCCGCGCCTGAATCCGCCTGTCCATCGCCATCCAGATCATCCGCCGCCTGATACAACACACCGCCGACATTCAGCGTAAAGTCCGCCCCGGCTTTGCGATAAGCCCCGCCACTGGGCCCGGTCGCGGCGGGATTGCCCACCGCATCGACCCGAATGGCGAACGGCCTGACGATCCAGGGCGCAGAGGCGTTATCGCTGGCGATGGTCAGAGGATTATCCGACTCGTCCAGAATCAGCCCACTGCTGTCATCCCGCAGATTCAACACGTAGGCGCCCACATCGGACGTATCCCATGCAAAGGTCGCTTCGCCACTGGTGAAGCTCAGATTAAGATTGGCGCTGGCAGGCTGACTGTCAGGAAGCGTCGCGGTGGTATTGCCGACTATCTGCGGCGCTACGCCCGCTGGGTCAGCGCTACTGCGCGTCAGCCAGGCCTTCAGGTTGACGCCGCCATCGTATTCCTCCACCGGTCCACAACTACCGGCTCCACCGGGGTCCTTGGCTATCAGGGAGACTTTGAAATTATGCCGACGTCCCGCAATCAGGTCGTAATCAAGGCTGTCGTTCTCCTCGATATACAGAATATTATCGAGGAACTGAATCGGGCCGCCGACGCCGCTGATGGAAGCGTCCGCATCCGTCGCCGTCAGGGTCAATGATTCAGCCAGGTTGTTGCTCAGAGTCAATTGCGCCACGCCGGCGTCCGCCGCGGAAAATGTGTAAGCGGCGGCCCCGTCGTCGCTGTTATCGGGGTCCGGCGACAAGGTTCCCGCACCGGTCTGCACCGCCCATACGCCGCGCGAACGAGAGGTGCTCAGCGCCACCGTGCCGGCGTAGGTCGATAAAGTGGCGCCGCTGGAGTCCTGGGCTTCGATGCGCACCGCATGCGGTAGACAGGTGCTGGCGGTAGAGCCGGTGGTGATGACAAAACGGTTCAAGGCGCCGACGCTGCACAGCGCGCCATAATCCAGCGCAGACACACTGCCGGAATTGTAGGTGACGTCAACGTCGCTGTTGCTGGTCACATCTTCCGCTGTAATCGCGCCGTAGATCTTGTTCTGATAACCCAGACTCACATCCCCTCCGCTATAGAGCACGCCGGCAAATGTCACGGCGGAGCTGAATGTCACATTGCCGTATGCGTACAGCAACAATCGGCTGGCGTTGGAAGATGAGCCGCCGGGAGCGTTCAGATAGCTCTGGTAACCAATGGATAAGGACTGATTGACGAAAAGACGCGCCGTACCCGATCCGGCTACATTGATTTCCACCTCACTGCCCAGCGTTAGCTGGTTTATCCAGTAGTCTCCCGGTTGCAGGTTAACCTTGCCCTGATAGCCAATGCTCAATTGGTTGATAAAGTACTCGGAATAGCTGCTCGACACGTTCATGACCGAGGCGTCGCTAACGGAGACCGTGCGATACTGGTTAGTGGCCCCGCCCAGTGTGCCCGCCCCACTCACATTCAAATCCGTCACATAGACGCTGGTGTCGGGAAAGGCTCCCGGATTCAGCGTATCCACCGAATCTCCAGAAGCGACGCAGGTGGTGGAGGTGCAGCTCAGCACCGAGGAACCGCCATTCACTGTCACGGTTCCTGCATCCAGGATATTATCGGGGCTATCAATAACCTGAGAGTTATAACCAAAGCTGACGGTTCCACCGGAGTGGCTGGAGATGGCGTCAGGGAAAGTCCCAAGACAGGCCCCGCTGCTTGCGCAGGGATGCGTTTCCGCGTATAGATCGCCGACCTCCGTCGCGGACAACGTCTTATTGTATATCTGCACTTCGTCGATGCGGCCACTGAAGTAGCGCACGGAGTAGCCCTGGTCCTGCCCGATCTGCAGCGGGTCGGAGTTGGTCAACAACGTCCCGGTATAGGACGCAGAGCCGCGCACCACGCCATCCACATAAACCCTCTGGGCGCCGCTTTCATAGGTGATGACGATATGACGCCAGGCGTTGGCCACCATGTTGGCGCCGCTGGTGGTAATCGAACGCGTTGTTCCTCCGCTGTCGTTCCACCACCAGTATATCTCCCCGGAACTATCGATATGGAACTCGTAGTTTTCATCTTTGGAAAGGATGGTTTTCAGTTCCGAAGTGGGGATCTGCCTGGGGTATACCCAGGCGCTAACAGTCAGGTTATTGGTAATGTCCAGCAGGTTGTTATCAGCGATCTCGATATATTGCGAGCTGCCGTCAAATTCAGCGTAGGCGCAGGTGCCGGGATCGCCGGCGATCGCCGGAGCCGTATCCAGTGTCTGCGCGCCGTTATAGGCGCGGCCGCTCAGGTTGTTGCCGCTGGCGTCACTGACTTCGCCGGCGGAGCCGTTCCAGACTTCATCTTCCATGCGCCAGATGGCGATGGCGGAAAATCCGCATGCGCTGGGCGCCCCGCGGGCGGCGATGGTCACGTTGTCGATATACATGAACTCATCGTAGTTGTTGTAATTACTGCTGACGCGAAATCGAATGCGGGTATTGGCGGAAAGGTAGGGCGTTAAATCAATCGTCGCGGTTCCACTGACGTCATTAGAATACGACGCCACCACTGTGTAGCTGGACCCGCCGTTGGCGGAGACCGCCACGTCGAAACTGTCCGAGCCTTCCAGATTGTTAGTGGTGCTGTAACTGTATGTCAACGTCGCCGAAGTGAAGGATGAAAGGTCCACCTCCCGGTACAGCGCCGGATAACCTGTGAAATTAAAGTAACCATTAAAGCGCGCCGCGCCTCCACTAACCCGAACAAAGCCCGAGCTGGCGCTGCCGTTGTCATCCAGTTCCTGCCAGCTGCCGCTCCAGGCGCCCGAGCCGCCGCTATAGCCGCCGGAACTGAAATCATCGCTGAAATCTGCGCTGGTGGGATCATCCAGACTAAAGGACAGACTCTGAGTGGGATAGGTGGTTTGCAGCGTATAGGTAACGCCCAAGCTCAACGAACTGGTGGTGAGCAGCACCGTGTCTGAGTCCACCAGAGACGCGCTCAGGACGGACGCGCCGTTGTCCAGACTGTAATTGGAAGCGTCTACCGCCCGCGCCGGCGACACCGGCGCAGCGAAATCCACCGTGACCTGGGTTGGCGTCGTGCAGCTCGCCGCCGCGGCGGATAACGCCGGAAACTCCCGTCGCCACAACAGATCCGTGGCGTCGTTGACGGAGACAGTGTCAAAGGAATACTGAGCGTAATCGGAATTATCCACCTCGATACCGATGGTGGCGCTGGCGCCATTCACGTTGTCATTGCCATAACGGAACAGCACATTGCCGTTTTCATACAGAACGATTTGCAGGGAGTAACTGGTGCCCGCTCCGTTGTAACGAGGCACTCCATTCCAGGATGCGACAAAGCGCCGGTTGGGTGAGCTGCCTAAGGTACTGTATGTGACGCTGCCTCCCAATGACGGCTCCAGGTCATCCCAGTAGCCCAAGATGGCTCTATCGGCGGGTTCTTCATAGCCCGGACAGGTCCCTGTGCAAGCGCCTTCGATTGGCAACGCTTCGTTGGTGTAATCTTTGTAAAAACCTTGGTCGGCGCCGAAGTGCAATGCGCCGTTGGAGAGAATGCGCACTTGGGTGTAGCCGGTCTGTCCCAGGTAAAAAGTGAAACCGATATTAACCAGTTGGAAGTCGTCGTCGCGGGGATAACCGGTCAGTGAGCTGTCCCGGTTCCAGGTGACCGTGGACGAAGTCGAGTCAAAGGCCGTGCCGGACACCGTTTCCACCACATAGGCGGCGAATGTCCGCGTGCTGGCGGCGCATAAACAGACCAGCGCCATAAGCGTTAGCAGAACCTGACGCCGCCGGAACATCAGTGCGCCCTCACTTCAATGGTGCGCGAGGCGGTTTCATCGCCACCGCCGCAGCTACCCGTACTGCGCAGGGTGAAGTAATCTTCCCCGCCCGCGGAATCCGTCAAACACACCACTGACGCTGAGCATCCCGCCAAACCCTCCGCGCTGAAATTAAGCACTGGAAACCCCACGGAGCAATTGTTATCTACGCCGCCAGCGGGAAACAATCGTCCCAGCGCAGCCTGGGCGCCGGTTTCCGCCGCATAGAATGCCCGCGTTGAGAGAATGTCCATCGAAACGCCTTCCGCCGTCGAGCGCTCCAACTCGGTGATCGCCACCACCAACAGTCCCAGTATCACGATGACGAACAACGCCGCAGGCAAGCCCAGGCCCGCCTGTCGCTGGCGATGAATCGGATTGAAGAGGCGACGATCAGGGCACATTGCGAATGTTCACCTCCTGCTGAATGTCGAAGCTCTCTCCCCCGTCGGACACCCGAAAGCTCATTTGCACCACCGCATTACGCACCAGCGACGCCGGGGTGTAATTGAAGTCCGTCGTGCCCGCGGCCACCAGGTTGATCAACATTTCCCGCACCGCACCGCTTGAAGGAGGCAGGTCCGGCGTGGCGTTGAAGCCATAGTTTACATAGCGATAGATCGCCGCACCGGACTGGCAAAACGCCACTGGCGTTCCCACCAGATATAATCTCCGCGCAGGGGAATCCGTAGGGAATTGATGATTCGCCGATAAAGTGACGGTGATGTCATCGGAGCCGGTGGGCAGTTGCGCCAGCGCCTCCGACAAAGAGTTCGGGCCCGGGCTCTGCGGGTCGTACAGCTCAGTCTGATCGATGGGATAAATAGCCGCCCGTCCAATGACCGCATTGTCCAGACGAGCGCCTACCGCATCGATGCTGGCGGCGGGACTGGAAATGGGGGCGCTGACGTAGTCCGTGCCGGCGAGCACGGGAATAAACTCGATGCAGCCGCTGGCGACCCGCACAGAGTTGGGCAACGCAGAGCGGATTGCGCGCGACATTTTTTCCGCCGCGATCAGCCCCGCCGTCGCCATTTGCTGACGTTCCGCCGTGTCCACATAACCTCCCACGGTCGCGGTGATAAAACGGGTCACGCCCACCGCCAGCACGCTGACGATAACAATCACCATCACCAATTCAATCAATGTAAACCCGTGGGAGCGTCCTGTCTTCATACTACGCCTCAAAAATTGGCCCGATAGGCGGAAAAGGTCATCGCCGGTCCGGAAGGCGGCGCTATCGTCACCCTCACCAGCTTGGCGTTCGACGCCGACAAGCCAATGTCCGCCCCCGCGCAGGTCACCGACACGCTCACCAGATAGCCGGGATAATTATTGAAATCCGCATCGGTCTGCGAGCGCGGCGCTTCATTGACGATGCCGTCGTAGTCGTCCACATCGTCATACTCGTCGCGACTGCCCTCCTCGGTGACGATATTGCAACTGGTCACTGGCGGCGCGCCGCCGGAAGGAGTGGCCTCGTCATAGCGCTTACCCAGAATTTCATCCAGATACGCCTGCGCCAACTGAATGGTGCGATTGCGCAACAGCACATCGCTGCTGCGGCCGATGCTGCCGCTCATGGCGGTGACGATCGCCACCAGGGCGACGCCAATTACGATAATGGTGATCACCAGTTCCACCAAAGTGACGCCGCTTTGGCGCTCAGGATTCACAAAAGCCTTCATAGGCGTATCCCAAGGTGGTGATGCAAATCGGGTAAACCGTATCGCCGCTGACGCAGATCAGCGTGTTGGTGGTTCCGCTGGAGGCGGGATTAATCACATCGCCGTCCTGATTAAAGGTGATGGTCGCCGGCAAGGCGCCGCCCGCGCATGTAGTGGTCGCACTCTGGCTCCAATTGATGCTGACGCCGGATGCGTCGACCTCGCGTAGTGAAACATAGCCGCCCTGGGCCACTACGCCGGAAAAGTCAGAGCCGGACAGCGATAGGGTCAGAGTGGTCGTGGTTGCAGCGCGGCGACCAAGGGCGATTTGCTCCGCCAGACGCGCCTGAGAAAGGATTTGATCGGCGACCACACGGGCCGAATAAGCGTCCCGTGTGGCGAAAAGACTGATGGCCGTGACTGACAGGATTCCGAGCAAGATCATCACCATGATCATCTCGATCATGGTGAAGCCGCTATTGAGAGCTTTGCCTCCCCCTCGCCGTCGGAATACCTTCACACACGGACCTGACTCAGCTTAAGGTAACAATCAAGGGCAAGTGGTTGTACCGCCAATAACAGGAGCGGTATTTGCCGCCGCGGATTGCGCGTAAGTAACGGTACAGTTGGTCGCGACAGTCACGGTAGTGGTTCCGCCTGAGTGGGCTACTGTTACGTTTCCGCCATCAACTTGCGATGCAGCTTCAATTCCCGTCGCAGTGCCCGCCGGATACCCAAACACAACATCAATCGATGTTCCATCTACAGTCACCGTGCTGGTCGCAGCCTGATCGTCGCAGGCCGTCGTTGCCAAACAGGCGGCATGAACAATCGCCGACGCCGACCTTACTGATCCTTCTATGCCTGAGCGCGTCGCCGCCTCGGCCTGTGAAGACAGGTCCGCAAATTTCGGCAACGCAAACGCCGCCAGTATTCCCAGAATAACGATAACCATGACCAGCTCTATCAGCGTAAAGCCCGACTGCTGTGTCTTTATCCGCTTTTGCATAGTTGTCCCTCCACGAGAACATATAAGCTTTTAATCAAGTATAGACGCCAAGTTATTCTTCTGTTTGTAAAATAGTTAAATATTTCAATCGTTATCAGCGCTTTTACGTTGTATGGACAGCCTCACTTCGCCGCTTTCGGCGTTATACAGCAGTGAAAAAAAATCCTTCCCCTGAACGCCAACCTGATAGGCGCAGACCGTTCCCACGGCCAATGCTTCAACCTTTTCCTGCAACGCCATTTGCGAACCGCCTGCGCGCCGTAACAGCAGCGCGGAATACAGGCGCAGGCAGCTTTCATCGGTCATCGCAGCAGGCGGCGCAGGATTGCTATCGCCAATGTCAACCGGCCAGCCTTGCGCATTCATCCGCAATATGCCTCCGCCCTGCTCCTGAAAATCATCGGGGCTGAAATCCGACCCCACAGCCAGCGCCCCCAACTCGACCGAGTCTGAGCGGCCGCCCTTCGCCAACCAAGCGGTATGGGCCAGTCGCAAGCTGGTCAGAAACGCGGCCTTCATTTGCTGCGCGCCCACCTCGCCGGCGTTATCCACCAGGTCGTCCACTGAGCGCAGAAACACGCCTGTCAGCACCGCGATCAGCGCGCCAATCAACCATATCTCCACTCGCAGAAACTGGCTCAGCCAACGTCCCGCCATGCTTATTTACCCAGCGCCGCCTGACCCAGACTCCACATGGGCAGAAACACGCCCAGCGCCAGAATCAGCACCATCACGCCCATCACCACCAACAGAATAGGCTCAATGGATTCAGCCAGTCGTTTAAGGGAGTACTCGATTTCCTCGTCATAGAAATTCGCCACTTCTACCAGCAGACTATCCACTGAACCAGTTTCTTCTCCCACCGCCAGCATCTGCATTACCAATGGCGAGAACATGTTGGTGGCCCGCGCCGTTCGCACCAGAGTGTCGCCGCGCTCAATACCGTTGCGCATGTCAGCAATGGCGGAGCCGACATATTTGTTGTCCACCGCTTCCGCCACCAGCGTCAGCGCGGAGGTGACCGGCAGCCCCGCCGCCAGCATCATGGAAAAGTTGCGGGAAAAACGGGACAACGCCACCAATTCAAACAAGGGACCGACGATGGGAATACGCAACTTGAAGCGGTCCCAGCGATAGGCGCCCTGAGGCGTTTTTTTCCAGCGGAAGAAACCATAAATTGCAGCCGCCAACCCCGCCGCCACGAACCAGCCGTAATTGATCAGAAAATTGGACGTCGCCACCAAAATCCTGGTGGGTAACGGCAGGTCGGCGCCGAACTTGGAGAACACGCCAGCGAAGGCGGGAATCACGAAAAAGTTAACCACCAGCAGCGCGATAGCGATCGCCACCACCACCATGATGGGATAACGCACCGCCTGCGCCACCCGCTTACGGGTATCTCGCTCCAATTCGATATTTTCCCCCAACTGACGAAATGACTCTTCCAGTTGGCCGGTGTTTTCCCCCACCAGAATCATGGAGACGAACAACTCGTTGAAGGTGCGGGGATGGGCGCGCATGGCGGTGGCCAGATTCACCCCGCCCTCCAGACGCCGCGCCACATCGTCCAGCACTTCCGCCAGCGTCTCGGAGCGCGTGGAGTCCGCCAATCCGCGTATGGCGCGAATAATGGGGATGCCGGCGCGGCTGAGCGCATGCATCTGACGACAGAGAATCACCAGCTCATCCAGCGTCACTTTTTTACGAAAGATGGGCAGTTTTTTCAGCCACAACAGCACATCGGTTTGCGCTTCCTGCTCCTGAATGCTGGTGGGCGTCACGCCTTTACGCAGCAGTTCATTGGCCAGCGCTTCCCGGTTGACGGCTTCTTGCACGCCTTCGATCAACGCGCCCTTGCTGTCCCGCCCTTTGAATGCAAAATTCGCCACGATCAGCTGAACTCCAGGTGGCTCGGTGAGTGCGGCAGATCGCCCAACGACGCCGAGATGCGGAATACTTCGTCCAACGTGGTGACGCCTTCACGGGCATAGTCCAACGCGCTCAGCGCCAACGGACGATAATGCAGAGAACGTTTGGCGGCGTGAGTGAAAGCGCTCTGATCGTTCTTACGTAGCGCATCCAGTAGCGCGTCGCTCATTTCCAGTAACTCATAAACCCCGATACGGCCGCGATAGCCGGAGTTGCCGCATTGATAACAGCCTGCGCCTCTGAAAAAGTGAGCGGGCAAGGACTCCTGGGTCATGGCGTGCAGCCAGATTTTTTCCTGCTCGCTGGCTTGATAGGGCTGCTTGCAGTTATCGCAAATACGCTTCACCAGACGCTGCGCCACCACCGCGGTCAGCGCGCTGGCCACCAGGTAGGGTTCCGCGCCCATGTCGATCAGGCGCATGGCGCTGGAGATGGAATCGTTGGTGTGCAGCGTGGATAGCACGAAGTGGCCGGTCATGGCGGCGCGCAAGCCGATTTCAGCAGTTTCCTGATCCCGCATTTCCCCCACCAGCACCACATCCGGGTCTTGCCGCAATGCGGCGCGCAGCACTGACGCAAAGTCCAGTCCGATTTTTGGATTCACCTGCACCTGGGTCACCCGGGGCAAGCGGTATTCCACCGGGTCCTCCGCGGTGATGATTTTCACTTCCGGTCGATTCAGTTCCGTCAACGCCCCGTAGAGCGTAGTGGTCTTTCCGCTACCGGTCGGCCCGGTCACCAGCAGGATGCCATGAGGCCGTTTGATCAGGATGCGCAGCCTGTCCAGCAGCTTTTTCGGCATCCCGGTGGCTTCCAGGTTCAGCATGCCCTCGGTCTGATCCAGCAGGCGCATCACCACCGACTCGCCATACTGCACCGGCATGGTGGACAGACGCACATCAATGGAACGGCCTTTGACACGCACGTTAAAACGGCCGTCCTGAGGCAGACGCTTTTCGGAAATATTGAGACCGGACATCAGTTTCAGACGCAACACCAACGCCGCGTTGACGCGCCTTTCCTTCATCACCTGTTCATGCAGTACGCCGTCGATACGCTGGCGCAGACGCACCACGTTTTCGTCCGGCTCGATGTGGATATCCGAGGCGCGCGCCACCACGGCGTCTTCAAATATGGATTGCAGCAGGCGCACTACCGGCGCTTCGGTGTCATCGCCTCCCGCCGCCAATTCCGCCAGATCGAAGGCGTCTTCGCCCAGCTCGTCTTCCAGTTCGCCGGCGATGCTGGCGATTTCCTCGGTGCGCCGATACACCAGATCCAGCGTGTCCAGCAGCTCGCTTTCGCGCACCACCGCCTGTCGTATCGGCTGCTTGAGCACTCGCACCAGTTCGTCATAGCCGAAGATATCCATGGGGTCGGACATGCCCACCAGCAACTCGCCTTTCTCTTCCGACAGCACGATAGCGCGGAAGCGGCGCGCCGCGGTTTCCGGCAGGCGCTTGATCAGTTCCTGATTGAACTGGTAATGGCGCAGTTGCACGAAAGGAATGCCCATTTGCTGCGACAGGAAACGCAGCAGGCTGTCCTCATCCATATACCCCAGGTCGATCAAAGTGCGGCCGAGCTTGCGGCCGGCCTTTTTCTGCTCGCTCAAGGCCGTCATCAGTTGCTCTTCCGTGATGACGCCGTTTTGCACCAGCAAATCGCCCAAACGTATTTTCTTTTTCGGTTCGACCATAATTACTCTCTATCTCTCCGCTGCGCTTGCGGTGTCAGCCGCCCCCGCCGCCCGGCTCCAACTGTTGGATGCGGCGGCTGGCGTACTGCGCCAGAGTCGTCTGTAATGCCGGATCGCCTACCGCCTGACGGTAGGCTTGCAACGCCGACTGACTGCGCCCTGTCTGATCCAGGGCGATGCCCAGTCCCGCCCACCAGTCGCCTTTATGGGGATGGGCTTCGATCAGAGCGGCGTAGGAAGCGATGGCGTCTTCATAACGACGCGTCTGTTGATAAAGGCCTGCCAACAAGCTGTGGTAATCCGGCGCCGTTTCCACTTTCGGCGCTTCACTCTCTAACAGGGCGATGGCCTGCGTAACCGCGCCGGTGGCCGCCAGCGTGCGCGCCTTCATCAATTTAAAGTCCACGCTGCTGTGTGCATCGACGTTCTGCATCACTTGCAGCGCCTGAGCGTAATCGCCAGCGCTGATCAGCCAGGTCGCCAACTGAAAACGGCTGGCGTCATGTTCCGGCATGGACGTCAGCAAATCCCGCAAACCTTGCTCAGCCGCGTCAACATCGCCCTGGCGATAGGCCTCTCGCGCCTGCTGCAAAGCGCGGGCGGCGATGGCTTCCGGTGTTTGCGACGGTGCGATATTCATCGCGCTCGGAGAAGGTGCGATCTCCTCCGCCTGAGCGGCGGCGATATCAATATGACGCATTGGCGTAGACGTCTTCTCCTGCACTCGATCCGGTTCAGCCGCCGGCGGTGCGGGCGTCTCCAGCGCATTATGAGAAACTGTCGCCGCACTGACTTGCCCCCTGGGCTCCGTATCAGCACTGGCGTTATTCATCTTCGCTTCACTGGCGAGCGGGCTTTCCTGCTTGACGGTGGGAGGCGTTTTTTGCATCGCCAAGGGGGGGAGCGGATCGTCCTCGACGATCACAACTGACGCTTGTTTGGATTGCGTTTGTCGCGTTGGTTCCTGAGGGTATTGCGGCGCTGCGACGACAGACTGGGAAGCGGGTTGCGGCGACGTTTCTCTGATTGCCGGCGGAACCTCTGCGACAACAGGCGTATCCAACTCCGTGACTTCCGATGGAGTCTCTATCCTGTGATCAGGCGTACTTGGCTTCTCGTTCTGCGCCGACAACGTATTCACCATCGCCACCTGAGACACCACTGGCGTCGGCGGTTCCGATGGCGCGGCCATCCACCAGTAACCGCCGGCCAGTCCCGTCGTCACCAGGACCAACGCAAGCACGCCAGACCAACGCCGGGTCGCGCCGGGGGGCGCTTTCTGCAAGCTATGGGGAACAGGCGTCCGTGGCGCCGACTCCCGCTTATCCAGATCTCTGAGCACATCGTTGAGTAAACTCACGCCCAACCTCCCAACCAGGCGAACCTGAGCGGACGTGCGCTTTCCGTATCCTTCACGGCGCGCCGCACATGACCGGCCGCCACAGTTTTATCGCCATCGCCGTAAGCGGCGAGCATGGCTTTATGCGCCAATACATTCACCAGTCTGGGAACGCCGCCGCTGGCGCGAAATATGAGTTTGGCGGCGTCGGCGCGAAACAGGCTGTCGCCGTTGTAACCAGCCGCCATCAGGCGATGCCGGATATATTGCTCCACCGAGTATTTATCCAGCGGACGGATGTATTCCTGAAATGTGATGCGCTGCTTCAGTTGCCGCAATTGCGGCTGCGACAACATGACGTCCAGTTCCGGCTGACCGAACAGCACGACTTGCAGCAATTTTCGCGATTCGGTTTCCAGGTTGGTCAATAAACGCAGCGCCTCGATTGTCTGCTCGGGCATCGCCTGCGCTTCATCAATCACCAGTACGACGCGCCGGCCTTCCGCGCAATGGGCGATCAGTTGTTCATTGATGAGTTTCAACAACTGATGACGACCGCCGTTCAGCTCGCCCAAATTCACCCGTAGCTCGTCCGCCAGGGCCAAATACAGGTCCTGCGGCGACAGGCGCGGGTTGGGGATGTAGGCGGAGACGTATTCGCCATCGAGAAAATTCAACAAGCGGCGGCACAGCAGGGTTTTCCCCGTGCCTACCTCACCGACCACTTTGATAAAGCCTTCCATGCTCTCCAGCGCGGCGCGCACCGTTTCAAAGGCGTTACGGTGAGTGGACGCGTCCAGATAAAAATGCGTATTGGGCGTGAGGGAAAACGGCGCCTCGCGCAATCCGAAATGTGTTTCGTACATACGCCCTCCTTTCGCCGGTCAGAATTGCTCGCTAGCCCGGTGTTGCAGTTTGTCCATGCGCTGGCGGCTGCCGCGCAGATCCTGACGGTAACTTTCGCTGTCAGCGATAATCGGCCGGATCAGAATCACCAGTTCGCTCTTGAGTTCCGTGTCGCGTTTCTGTCTGAACGCCTGCCCCAGCAGCGGGATATCCCCCAGCAGCGGCACTTTCGCCTGCGTTTTTTCGGTGAGGTTGCGGATCAGGCCTCCAATCACCACCACTTGCCCATTGCGGGCCTTGATGACACTGTCGGTCTCCCGCACTGAGCTGAACGCCAGCGGCAGCACCAGATCATTGGAGCCCAGGGAGATAGTCTTGGTCTGGTCTTCTACGTCGCTTACCGTCGGATGCACGTGCAGCGTCACATCGCCGTTCTCGTCAATCTGCGGGGTGACATCCAGAGCGATGCCGGAGAAAAACGGCGTGATCTCCACTTCCGAAATCAGATTGCTGGTTCCGCTGGTGGTGGTGGCGTCGTTAGTCTCGATTCCCGTGACGAAGAACTCGTCATCCCCCACCTTGATGACGGCTTTCTGGTTGTTAATGGTGGAGATGCGAGGGCTGGACAGCACCTGCACCGTGCCCTGCTCACCCAGCAACTGCAGCAGCGTCGTGAAGTCGTTGATGCGCAGCGCGGCGCTGAAGACGCCTTCCAACCCCGGGTTGGTGACGCTTCTGGAAGTCTGTCCCAAAGTCAGGCTTTTGGTGGGATCGCCAGAGGCGTCCACTTTGGAGGTGAATTCATCGAAATAAGACCAGTTCACGCCTTGCTCAAAGCCTTTGTTCAGCACCACTTCCAGAATTTTCACTTCCAGAATCACCTGCCGCTGCATAATCAGCTGAGCCTTATCGAGATACTCCTCCACCGCCGTCAGTTCACTCGGCGTCGCCCGCACGATCACAATGCCCGCGCCGCCATTCGTCACCACTTTGCGGCCCTCTTCGTTGCCAACGATCGTGATCAGACTCTCCTGCAATGCGCTCCAGAAATCCGAGTCGGTCTGTGTGGTGATGCGCGATAGCACCGCGTTGGCGGAGCCGCCTGAATTATTGCTGTTGTTGTTACTATTGCTGTTGCTGGAACTGCTGGATGAAGAGCCCGAGGAATTGGACAACTGCCCGGAGCTGACCATGATGTCCGACGCGCCCTTGCGTTTGACGTTCAGGTAATTGATCTGAAAGATGCGGGTTTGCACGCCGCCGGGCAATACTTTGAACAGGTTGCCCTTACGCTGATATTCAAAGCCGTAGAGCTGCTGCACGATCTCCATCACCTCATCCAGCGTGACATTTTTCAAGTCCAGGGAAATCGCCCCTTCCACAGCCGGATGCACCACCATGTTGTAGCCGGTCCCTTTCACCAGTCCCATGAAAAAATCTCTGGCCGGCGCGTTATTGACGGTGATGTCAAAGCGCTCCGCCGCCTGCATCGTCTCAGCCGCCGGTATGGTCGGCAGCAGCGCCTGCATAACATCCGGCGGCGGCGCGGGCTGCTGCGCCTGCGCCATGGTCTCTTCGGCTTCCTGCATCGCCAGGCCGATCGCCTGCGCGCTGGTCGGCGGCGGCTCGGGCTCATCCTTCTTGGGCGTAGCAGGCTGACTGGCGCACGCCGCCAGGCCGAAGCCGACCCAAACTGACAACAAGGTCCGCCAAAGACTTCTCATTCTTATCTCCGAATAATCAGCGCATCCTGCGACGCGCCTTGAACACTTTCGTACCAGCGCTGACCGCGCCAGTCCAATAACACCCTGCGCGCTTCGATTTTCACCACGCGCACGGAGCCGGTTTGCTGTCCTTCCGCCAGGGCGACGCCATTAATCGTCGCCACCTTGCGGGAGGAGGAATACAGGATCGAATCCACACTGATCGCCGGACGGCTGGGCGCCCCGCTGACCACTACGCCATCCGCGCGCCATCCCATGGGCCGGGTGGGGTCCGCCAGGACTTCGCCATCCGGCAACCGGAAACTTTCTGCTCGGCCAAGCATCGCCACGCCCAACAGCAGCAGACTCAGCGACCATTTCTTTACTTCAGACACCCAGCCACCTCTCATCCAGGCCCAGGGTCTCAAACTCCAGCGTCACTTCCGCCCTGGGATAGGCGTCCACCTTGTAATCCATGTCCACGATGCGCAGGCGGGATTCGTTGCGTTCAATCTTCTGAATATATTGCAAGGTGTCAAAGTACCCGCCGCTGAGCACGACTTTCACCCGGTGACTGAATAACACCGCCGCGGCCTCGCCTTCGCCGTGCTGAATTTTTCTGGGCGGCAGTTTTGCGACGGCGATCACCTGCAAGCCGGAATGTTTGCGCAATAGCTCCATCAGTAATTCGGGCATTTCTTCCGGGGCCACCAGACGGGAAAGACTTTGTTTCAGCCGCTCCTGACGGGCGCTGAGCTGGTTGCGCAAACGCTCGTTCTCCTTACGCAGAGCAGCGTCCGGATCCTGCGCCAATTGCCTGCGCAACACATCCGCCTGAGCGCTGAGGTCCACCAGCTCCAAATTGGCGGCGGCGATCGCTTGCTCCGCCGAACGATTGCTTCGCCACAACGGCTCCCAGGCGAACTGGGCGTACAGCAATATCAGTGCGACAAGCACCGTCGCCAACAAGATGGCTCTCTCCCGCAAGCTGAGGCGGTTCACGCGGGAGATCCATTTCTTCATCATGGCTGCTTGCCTCCCGCGCTGACCACAGGTTGATTGAGCGCTCGGCTGCTCGCCACTGGGCGGGGTGACTGGCCGTCCTGTTCAGGCGTCTCTAAATAAGTGTCTACTTCGAATAATCGGGCGCTGGCGCTTTCCTGCTCCGGCTTCAAGGTCAGCATATTGAATGCGCGGCCGCGCAAGGCCGGCTCATCGCCCAGCGCTTGCAGATAGGCGGGGAGTAAGTCCGGCTGCAGGGTGGCGCCGCTGAAAATCAGGCGCTCGCCTCCTTGTTGAATCCGAATGCGCTGCAACCACAAAGGTTCCTGACGATGCCGGGCCAGGGCGACCATCAGCTCGCTGTAGGACATAGCGCCGCCGTCCGCTTTCAGACCGGATTCCAGCGCCGCCAGCAACGCCTCCGTATTCTGCATTTGCAGACGCAGACGATCATTGTCCGACTGCAGGCGGGTATCTCTGGCGCGGGCTTCAAGTTGCTTGCGCATGGTATCTATTTCCATCACCAACGCCTGTTTGCGGGATTCGGCGGCGACCTGGCTCATCGTCACTTCGGCGCTGCGCCATACCAGATAGCCGGAGTAAAAACCGCCTAACACCATCACCGCCACTGCAGCGGCGATCATCACGGGGATGGAAAGCGGATCTCGCCGTGGGCGAAACTCTTCTACGTATAAGTTAACCTGCTGCATCAGACGCCTTTCCTTCCCCCGGCGGCTTTGCGCATGGCGCCGCCGCAGGCCACCCAGTGAATGGCTGACGCGAGTTGATCGTCCGGCAGTCCGACTTTGTCTTCCTGCAATGTCTGCACGGTCAATCCCAACGCTTCGTCCAACTGCGACAGAAGCTCCGCCTCATTCACCACAGAACCCGCCATCAATCGGCGGGGCGGAGCCTGGCCCATCTGGCTTTCGAAATAGTCAAAGGAGCGCTGCACTTCCAACGCCAGTTGCTGCCCTACCCAGGATTTACGCTCAGGATCGGCCAGCGCCTCCATGTCCGCATCCAGACGACGGGACAGGTAGACAGAGCCGTTTTTGATCAGCAGCATAAGACCGGTGTTTTCCCGCATCATCATCAGGCCCAGGGACTTGCCGTCTTCTTCGAAAGGCTGCGCCAGATTGCGCAGAGCCAATTCTGTGATATCGATAGAGGACAACACCAGGCCGCTGTCGTTGATAACGCGGATGAGTTCTTTCAGCAGGGATTTACGGGCCGTCACCACGTTGACTTGGGCGGGTCTGCCGCGCAGGGCGTCGCTGGGATACTCAAACACATCCACGATGGCGTCGTCGATGGCGTAATCCAGCAGGTCTTTCACCTTCCAGCGCACCGCCTCACGCAGTTCGCTTTCCTCGACACTGGGACGTTCGATTTGATGCAGGGCGTACATTTCCGGCGACAACACCAGATTGCAGGCCATTTTTTCCAGTTTGCGCTCGCTCACGAACGCCTTGAGCGCGCCAGCCCGCTGCGCAGCGCGGGCGTCCAGATAATCGATGACGCGTATTTGGGATTGCCCGCCGAACGGCTCCGAGACGGCGATAGCCATTCCGTCCGGCCTTACTTCAATGCCGACCAGCCCTTTTTTGCCTTTGGAAAAGGAAAGCCATGAAAGCAATCTAATACCTCGTTTTAAGCGCCGACAGCCGCATCACAGAGCGATATTTAACGGCCGGTATCCTTACAACGGGCACACTGATCCTAGTTTTTACATAACTTCAGCTTAGACCACTAACTTATTGTTGCAAATGTAAAAGTGTAAAAAAGGATTTGACAAAAACGGCGCTTTCCAGGTGTCCCAAATAGTGAAATGCGACGTCATTTAAAGGCTTTCAGGCGAGTGAAAAATCCGCACTGTGAGCATAGCTGGCAATGACCGCTTCACTCCGCGCCATCAACAGAACGTTAGGCTGCACCGGCGGTCCAGAGGCTGCTACGAAGGCCTGCGCGCCAGCGCAACGACAAAAAAGGGGCGCCGCCGCGCCCCTTGAAAGCCCTTCCGGGCGAAGATGCAAACAAGAGTTCTTACTGCCAGGCCGACAGATTACTGCCGGTCAATTCGGCGACGAATTTCTTCTCGCCGGAGTAGTAGCTGCTGAGAACTTCCCGGCTGTCCGGGTCGATTTTCGGCAGCGGTTTGGAACTCACGTTCAAGCGCCGCAACAGCTCAGGCACGCCGGTGCGCTTGATAACTTCCGTCAGCCGGGTGTAACCGGATTTGGCCAGCATTCGATAGGTGCGCACCATGATGTTTTCCAGAAACAGAAAACGGTATGACCGCGCCTGGTTTCTGCGCTGCTCCACTCCCTCAGGCAGGAAGTTCACGTCCTGGCAGCCGAGGAATTCGTATACTTCGCGAAACCCTCTGGCGTAATCCCTGTTGAAATCCTCCAGCACGATGATTTTGATCTGCTCCTTGGGGAAGCTCGCAAAAAAAGGCTCCAGGTACTGGGTGTAGCAGCCGAACTTCAGGTGCTCTTCATTGCGGATAAACTCCGCGAAAGAGGTGCTGCCGGCGATATCGCCTTTGCGGATAGCGTGCAGGTAGTCGGAAAACGTGCGCTGCACCGGATCACGCACAATCGCAATGATCTTGGCCTCCGGGAAATGGCGGCGTATGCGTTCCGCCGTTCCCGGTCGATACATGTACGTCACGGAGAACTCCCCCTTCAGCAGGCGGTCATCGCAGCCTTTGAACTGTGACTCATACCAGGCGAATTCATGCTGATCGTACAGGTCGCTGAAATAGTTAATTTCTTTCGGGTTGCCATCGAATATTTCCGGGTGTTGCACCAGATTTTCGAAAAACCAGGTGGACCCGCATTTTCCTGAACCGATGCCGATAAAGTCGACGTTGAATGGTTTAGCCATGTTGCGCCATCCTCTCCTTGGGCTCTTCCACTTTTTCCTCAGTCTTCATGGGAACGATGCGCGCGGGGTTGCCGACGGCAATCGAGTTGGCGGGCACGTCCGTGATCACCAGACTGTTGGCGCGCACCACTACGTTATCGCCTATAGTAACGTCGCCCAAAACCTTGCACCCAGGCTCCAGGGTGACGTTGTCGCCGATGATCGCCAGACGCGGTTTGCCGCGAATATTGCCGACGGTGACGCCTTCATACACGGTGAAGTTCTCGCCGATCTCCTCCGCCAGTACAAAGATGCCGGAGAAATTACACACCACCATGCCCTTGCCGATCCTCGCATAGCTCTGGATGCTGATGCCGGTGAACATTTGCACCAGATAAAACAAAACGAAGTACGCCGCTTTTAACAGCAACGACAAGGGTTTGAATCTGACGGAGCCCGCCAGTCTCCCGAAGCGATAAACCATCGCCGCGAACGTCCCTCTGTGCGGCAATGCGCGCAGACAATTGGCGGTGGAGGCGTCGCCGTAGAGCAGCTCCGCCTTGCGCCTCACATCCTGTTTAATGTTCGTTATCATGATCCGTCTTCAGTAATTAACCACCTTCTTGCCTTCCCGCTTCTCCGCCATCCAGTTGGTTTCCCGGGAAATAATACGGGCGGGGTTTCCCATCACCGTGCAGTTGTCCGGCACGTCGGAGATCACCACCGAGTTGGCGCCGACCACCACGTTATCGCCAATTTTCACACTGCCCAGCACCTTGGCGCCGGCGCCGAGAAACACATTGTTCCCCAGCTTCGGCGGCTCCGGCTGTTCACGCAGGTGACCGGTGGTCACGCCCTGGAACACAATGCAATTGCCGCCTATTTCGCCTTCGCTGATGAAGATGTTGGAAAAGTTGTGAATGACGAACCCCGGACCAATTTTGGCCTTGGAGGGAATGTAAATGCCGAATCCCAGCACCACCAATACCTTGCCGAGAGCGTAGGGAATGTACAGAGGAATGCGCAGCAGCGCGGGCTTGATGCCGCGCGCCCAGCTTCCGTAACGATAGACGATGACGGCGATGGTGCCCGGCTCCAGAAAGACCCGCACATTACGGGTGAACCAGCTTTTCTGGCTGAGAAACCATTGCTGCTTGAATTTGACGTCCGCCTTGATCAGGCTGATAAGTCCCATCTTTTGCATAAGTCCTTTTGCTGTCCGTTGCTCAGACGCTGGCGGATTCCGCTACGCACCCCGCCACATACGTCGCCATGGCGCCGAAAGTGTCGAACGTTTCCGGCTCCAGACTTTCGCTGTCGATCTCGATATCGAACTCTCCCTCCAACGCCACAATCAGTGAAATGCGCTGAATGGAATCCAGGTTCAGGGGTTCATCGAGGCCCACTCCGTCATAATCGATGCGGGTGACGCCGCCTACGACTGACTTCAAGCGTTCTAGCGTATCTGATTGGCTCATATTATTTTCTCCATGTTCACTTCCGTTTAAGCCTTTGTTTCCGTAATCCTTCCTGGGGACTGCGCGGTTAAGCGTCAGCCCTTTTTGATATACAAGCGATAGGGGAATTTCTCAGTCACCTGAATCACCGGGTTGTGACCCACGTAGATATAATAAGTGCGGCAGATCAGCTCGCCGCAGTAGTAACTGGAGCTGCCCGGGACCACTTCCTGTTTGATTTCGCGGTAGATATCCGCGACCTGACGATAGGTCTCCAGACCCATCTCCCGCAGCAGCTCGCCAATACCGATTTTACCCTGTAATAATTGTTCGCTGATTTGCTCAGGCAGGTCCTGCGTTTTGATGATGGAGGTGGCGTACGCGTAGATGTCGCCGCTTTCCACGCCGCGAATGCAGACATTGCGTCGCAATACGGTATCGCCTTTGTGGCAGGACATCTCCTCCACATCTTCTTCCAACGCCTGTTCGTGCTGGCCGAGTTGCTCGACCATCAACGGCTCCCAGTAATAGGCTTCCAGAGTTTTGGTCACAGTGCCGTCAGTGACCAGCAGCGTCCGCAAAATCGGCGGCATCGCGGCGATGTCGAGACTCTCATCGCGCTTGTTGGTAATGATGCCGCCAGCAATATATCCCTTTGCTTTAAAACAATCTAACATGCTCTCCACCTTGTACTTAACTTTGCGGATTAAAGATATTTTCTGAGCACCTTGCCCAGAGGACTCTTTGGAATTTCGTCTACGAATTCGATAATTTTCGGCGTTTTGTAAGCCGCCAGACGCTCCGCGCAACAGGCCGCCACCATCTCCCTGGTGACGCCGGCGCCGGCCTTCACCGCCACCTTCACCATCTCGCCGTACATGCCGTCGGGTTTGCCCAACGCCACTACTTCCAGCACGCCGGGAATACGCCGGATCACTTCTTCAATATCCGCTGGATCGACTTTATGACCGGCCACATTGATCATCAGCTTTTTGCGTCCAACGATGATCAGATTGCCTTCCTCATCCAGGCGCCCCAAGTCTCCCGTATGGTAACCGTCTTTGCGGAAGGTTTCCGCACTTAATTCCGGCAGCCCCCGGTACTCATGGGTCATGGCCGGGGAGTCGATCACCACCTCGCCTTCCTGTCCTGCGGCCACAGGCTCTCCCTCATCGTCAATCAAACGGATAACGGAGCCTGACACCGGCTTGCCGACAGAGCGGAAATTGGCGGCCGAGACATGCGCATTCACCGCCGCGGCGCCGGTTTCCGTAGAGCCGTATAACTGCCCCAGAGGAATACCGAAGGCCTCGCGGAAGCCGATGAATATGTCTTCCTCCAGCGGTGCGCCAGCCGTATACGCCAGGCGTAATCGACTCAAATCCGGCGCCTGCTTGAATGGCGTCATCGCCATCATTTTGCACATAAACGGCACGGAAGGCAGCAAGGTCGCCTGATGCTCCGACACCAGCCGCATCATTTTTCGCGCATTGAACTCGCCATGATGAATCAACAAGGTTCCGCCATTCATCAACGCCGCCAGGAAACAGTTGCCAAAGCCATGAGCGTGAAACAGCGGCACGCTGCAGGCGATGACGTCTTCATGATTGATGCGCAACGTGGCGGCGGAGCCCTCCACTTCCGCCAGCACTTGCGCCTGCGTGCGCACTACCTGCTTGGGCGCGCCGGTGGAGCCGGACGAAAACATAATGACGGCGTCCGCCGCCCCCGGGTAACGACTTTCTGGTGTGGCCTCATCTGACGTCGGCAACGCGTCATCCAACCCGATCACACAACGGGCCATCTCAGCGGGCAGCTTCGCTTCCGCCTCAGGAACGACAAAGGCGAAGCGTACTCTGGCGTTGTCGAGGTATAACGCAGTTTCCTCCTGCGTGTAAGCCACGTTTAACGGTAACAGTACGCCGCCGTTGGCCCAGACCGCAAGCGAGGTCGCCACAAAGTAAATGGAGTTGGGAACCAGCGCCGCCACCGCCTCACCGGGGCCGACGCCGGCCGCCCGCAATGCGTGGGCGTAACCAACGGCGGCGCTGACAATTTCGCGATAACTGTAGGCAGTCTCGCGCCAAACAACGGCTTCCTTGTCAGGAAACCGTTGCGCCTGCTCAATAAAACGTGCAAATAACATATGCTTACGACTTCACTCTATGCTTTGGTTTGCAGCTCTTTATAGCCGGTGGCCTTCAATTTGCCGTAGAGATTGAACAGCTCTACGAACGCCTTGAAGATGACTAACGGATTGGCGCCGGTGGCGGCCCCTGACAACCTGGGATAGTGACTGACAGGCACTTGCTTGATCGTACAGTGCATCATGCCCGCCTGAGCCAGAATCTCGGTGTTGATCATGGCGCCTTCCGCCTCAATCCGAATGCTCTGGATAAAATCGCGCCGGAAAATCTTGAAGGCGCAATCTATATCCCGCACCCGGATACCGAACAGGTAACGCACCAGAGCTCCCCAACAGTATGCGTTCAGCTTGCGATGCCAGGGGTCGGCGCGCTGAGCCCGGTAACCCACCACGATGTCGTAATCGTTGATGTGCCGCAGCAGCAGGTCGACTTCCTCCAGGTCGAACTGACCATCGGAATCGGAGAAGAAAATAAAATCCCCCCGCCCCGACTTCAGGCCGGTCCTGACCGCGCCGCCATATCCCTTGTTCTGCACATGGTGAATAGGGCGCACTTCTTCATGCTCCTGACGCAGGCGTTCGAGGATATCCCGCGTGCCATCGGAGCTGCCGTCGTTGACGACAATGATCTCTACGGTTTCAAAATGCTTCTTAAACGCTCCTATCGCCTTCAGGACCGTCATTTCTATATTCGTTTCTTCGTTATAGGCGGGGAATACGACAGATACGCTAGATAATTTTTTATTTTGCGCGGAAACCGAAGCTTCCGTCTGGGCATCCTCTGTGGGCGCCTTATCCACCTTACGTAATATGATGTCCGCTTCCATTGAACTGTCCTTTGTTTCGCTGGGTTATTCCATTGCGGCGTTTACTTAACCACCCGTAAATCACGCAGCCAGAAATTTGTCCTTGGTGAACACCGTCTGCGGCGTTCGCAGCTCACGGGAACTGCGCCAGGACTGCACGCCAGATAGTTCAAAGTTGAAAGACATCACTTCCACGCCGGCTTTCACCAACGCTTCCATAACCCGACGTTTACGGGTGGACTCACAATAGAACATCATGAAGCCGCCGCCTCCCGCGCCGCTGACTTTGCCGCCCAGGGCGCCGGCTTTCACCGCGTCTTCATAGATCTGGTCGAGCTGACCGTTGGAAATGGTCGCCGCCATTTTCTTCTTCTCTTGCCATGCGTAATCCAGCAGTTTGCCGAATTCATCCGGGCGACCGGTCAGTAGCGCTTTTTTCATCTCCACCGCATGCGCCTTGAGGTTGTGCATGGCGTTCAGGCTCGCCTGGTCGTTGCGCTCCACGTTCTTGACCTGAGATTCGATGATGCGCGAAGACAACCGGTTTTTTCTGGTGTACGCCAGAATCAGGTTGTATTCGAGTTCATGAATAACCCAGGGGTCGATGCGTAGCGAATTGACGATGACATGGTCTTTCTGGAACTCCATGAAATTGAAGCCGCCGAAAGCGCTGGCGTACTGGTCCTGCATGCCCCCCAGAATACTGAGATCACCTCGTTCGATTTCGCAGGCGCGACGGGCGATGTCGTAGGGGCTTAACGCCAGGTTCTTCAGCTCTCGGAAAGCGCCGATCAACGACACCACCATGGCTGACGAAGAGCCCAGACCAGACCCTGGCGGGGCGTCATTATGGGTGACGATGCGCAACCCAGCCGAACCTTCGTAAAAGCGCTTGATCACGCCTTTGGCCAGATCGCTCTCGCCATTGAACTGAAGATCCTTGTTGGCTTTGATGCGAGTGATGCTTTCGAAATCCTGCGAGTAGATTTCTATTTGCGGAACTTCCCGCAACTCCAGGTGAGTGTATGCGTATTTGTTTATGGTGACGTTCAGCACATTGCCGCCATATATATCGGAGTAGCTGGCGATATCGGTGCCGCCTCCGGCGAAGCTGATCCTTAGCGGAGCTTTTGATCGGTAAAACATAAAGTAGTCCTTTCCCTAGTTTTGTAACCTAATCATTTTGAATACGTCCAGTTACAACAAACTGCCGTCCTTGCGCTTCAGGAAGCGCGATACAGTGTTGCGTCCCTTTCAACAATAAATTGCTGTGCAATGAGATAACCGATAACCCTCTCCACGCATTCGGACAGGGATACTGCATCAGTATTCAGAGTCAATTCCGGATTGACTGGCGGTTCATAAGGAGAATCAACGCCGGTGAACTTTTCGATGCGGCCCGCGCGGGCTTTCTTGTACAAGCCTTTGGGGTCGCGTTGTTCACATACGTTGAGAGGCGTCGACACATGGACCTCGACAAATTCGCCGGGCTCCAGCATTTGACGCACCATTTTTCTATCTTCGCGGAAGGGGGAGATGAAAGCGCTCAGAACGATCATGCCGCTGTCGACAAACAGTCTGGCGACTTCGCCTATTCGGCGGATGTTCTCGACCCGGGATTCGTCGGAAAAACCCAGGTCTTTGTTCAGCCCATAACGGACATTATCACCGTCCAACAGATAGGTGTGGCGCTGCAACTCAAACAACTGCGCCTCCACCGCATTGGCGATCGTGGATTTGCCTGCTCCGCTAATGCCGGTGAACCACAGTAGACAAGGCTTTTGCGTCTTGATAGACGCGCGCTGGGATTTACTGATTTTATGCTGATGCCAGACAATGTCGGCGCAGACGTCATTCCCAGACTTTATTGTATATTCCTTAGCCACCGTCGTACTCCTGAAGCCATGAGCGAAACGCAAATCCGCGTTCATTTCCTTATCCGTGGGAGCAATCTCAGCAGAGTAAAGCAGCAGCCCAATGTCCTCAGCGAGGCAAAAAGCATGCCCGAGCAAGGGCCAAAACAGGGAAAAAACACAGATGACGTTTATATGACAGTCAGAGGAAAACACACAGTCCACGGGCGCCGGTTACGACCTGAACAAATAAAGAACTGTTTTATCTTCCACTTAAGGCGGGTTTAACGATGGCCTACGCGGGAAGAAGTCGAGATGCGAGATCACGACTTTGAGCCTACGCCTCCGTAAAAAACACCGAAAAAAAATGAATTCTTTCTCACGCACCGGAATGAAAACAGCCCGATTTTTACATCCATTTTTGATTCATTTGAGGGCGCCGATGAAGAAGAAAGTGCAGCCGCTTATGCGCTAAGTGTAAAGAAAATAATAAGATGAATGTCGATTCAGTTTACGCTTTACCCATTTTCCCTGTTTACTTATTAATCTCTGTAAACATTCTCAATACTTTTAACGACACAACAAACCGGAAGTGTCTATATTTTTTACACTCCGTTTTTGCACCACCTTTGACCACTCGGTCAACTTATTCCCAATATCCCGCGCCACTAAAGGGTTTCCGGGCCATAGCCTCTATTCATCGGGTATTTCAGCGAGAAAAAGCTGGCGTCAAAAAGGAGAATTTGCGCTCATTTATCGTCATCACCACGGGTTTTCATTTTACAAACCTGTCATTCTGGCCCGCCTCCTTTGGCTCGAATATTGCCTTTTTCGGAGTTAACAGCAGGTTAAGCCTGTTTGCTTTTCAGCCAGGATCTACGTCACTTTTAGAAGGAATGCATACAAAGTGAAGCCAGAAAAAAGGAAATTTAAAATCGCCATGGTGGCGGCCTGCCCTTTTCCCGCCAATCATGGATCGCCCGCTTCCATCAGGGAAATGTCGGAAGCGCTGGTAAGCCTGGGCAATGAAGTCCATATCGTCACTTATCCTATTAAAGAGGATATTCCCGTAGTTGGGCCGCACATACATCGGGTGCGGGTTCCCGGTTTCAAGAAAAACGCCATTCGGGTCGGCCCTTCCCCTGAGAAGTTTCTGTTCAACCCGCTGATGGTGTTCAAGCTCATACGCGTCATCCTCAAATATGATATCGACATCATTCACGCCCATAATTATGAAGGCGTGCTGATCGGCTGGCTGGCCAAACTGATCACGCGCCGGCCGTTGCTGTATAACGCGGTCAACAGCATGACCGACGAGTTGCCTACCTACGACTTTTTCAAAAACAAAGACTTCGCCCGTAAGCTGGCGGCTTTTCTGGACAAAACCCTGCCCTTCAAAGGCGATCATGTCACCGCCGTGTCCGACGATCTCAAACACTTTCTGGTGGAGCTGGGCGTGGACGCGGACAAAATCACCGTACTGCCCGCCGGCGTCGTACCGGAGATGTTCGATAACCCCAATCCTGAGCGGATCTACGCCCGCCACCAATTAAGCAAAGACGATCATTATCTGGTTTACACAGGGAGTCTAGACGCCTTTCAGCGAATCGACTACCTGCTGGAGACTATGGCGCGGGTAGCCGCCCGCCGCAATGACGTGAAGCTGCTACTGGTCGGCAATATCTCCAACCCGGAAGCCCACCGCAAATACCAGCGCATGGCGGAGGAACTCGGCATCGCCCATCAGGTGCTGTTCTGTGATCAGGTGCCCCTGGATGAACTGCCGGACTATCTGGCGGTCGCCGATGTGGCGGTGATTCCTCGTCCAGAGTGCCCGGGACATCCGGTGAAAGTGTTGAATTACATGTCCGCCGGCGTCGCCATCGCCGGCTTTCGCGGCGGCGCCAAGGGACTGACCCATGAAAGCAATGCGCTGATCGTAGACAACCATGACTGCGACGCGCTCGCCGACGCGGCCATTCAATTGTTGGACGACGACGCCAAACGCCAGCGTCTGGGACAGGCCGCCCGACAAGTGGTGGACAAGTTCTACACCTGGCGACAACTGGCGCAGGGCATTGAAGTGCTGTACGAACATTTGTATACGGGAGGAGAACGAGCGCCCAGGGAAAAGCTGCGTGAGTTCATTCTGGAGACTTACTCTCCAAACGACGCAAGATCTTGAAGTGTATAAATGGAATGTAGTGCGGCAAGGGAGCGAACCGTCCTTTTCCAACGTCATTGAAACGCTGGCGCGAATGCGCGGATTCTGGCAATCTGCGCATTCGCCTTCATACAACGGCGAAGCCGGCGTCCGCGTCACGCCGGTGGGGTCAGGCGTCAGCGCCAGCCCAGGGAACAGGCTCTTGCAGCCGATTTATATGGAGGTTAGGTAACCATGGCCGGTTTACTGGCGGCGGATATCCGCAGGAAGCGTTCACACTATGTGCGCATCGATAATTTCGTCAACAAGTACCTGAAAATCACGTTCCAGTTGGGCACGCTCTATCTGTGCTCGTATCGTCTGGGACATTACGCCTCGCGAGCGCGCAATCCCTTGCTAAAGCTGGCGGCGTGGCTTTTATATTTCCCAACCGAGTTTCTGCTGGGCTCCATTACCGGCATTCGCATTCCTCCCCAGGTCGCTATCGGCCCCGGTCTGGTCATCCATAATTTCTCCGGCGTTTTTATCGACGCGGACATCGTGGGCGAAGACTGCACCGTCAACCAGTGCGTCACCGTCGGTCCAGACTATCAACGCAAAGGCCGTCCCCGACTGGGAGACAATGTCTTTATCGGCTCCGGCGCCAAGATTCTGGGGAACATCACCATCGGCGACAACGTAGTGGTCGCCTCCAACGCGCTAGTGATCGACTCGGTTCCGGACAACTGTACTGTCGTCGGCGCGCCGGCCCGAGTGGTTTCCCGCAACAACACCAGCAGTTATCTCAAGTTCAAGCAGCCCAAGAGTTGACGGCGTACTTATGGCGACCACCGTAGCCCACGCACTTTGCGGTATCGACTGCCTCCTGGCGGCCCATGCGCTGCGCGGCGGCGCGCTTATGCCTGGAGCGGCCGCGCTGGCGTTTTTCGCGCTGCTCGGCAATGCGCCGGATCTGGATATGCTGTACGGCTACTTCGTCAGCGGTGATCATCTCGCCTATCATAGTCGCGCGTCTCATGCGCCGGCGGCGTTATTGGTCGTGGCCGCCTTATTGGCCTGGCCGCGCTGGAGTCCGCTGGCGCTCTGGCCTGGTTATGTTCAGCGCTTCGCTTTGATCGCCTGCGCCCTGCTCAGCCACACCCTACTGGACTTTTTCACCGGCCCGCAACGGGGGCTGCACAGCAGCTTTGGCGCGCCGCTGCTTTGGCCGTTAAGCGATACGCGCACCTCCGCGCCGTTTACTTTATTGATTGGACCTCACCACGACACCCTGGCGCGCTTTATCGGCTGGCGCAATGTGTGGGCGGTGGCGTCCGAGTTATTGCTGTTCGCGCCGCTTACCTGGTTGCTTTGGCGACAGGCGCGCAGGGCTCGCAACATCACAGAAGGATTCAAATGACTGGACGCATGCTGAACATCATGAAGCGCAATTTCGTATTTTCTGTTTTCATCGTGGCGATCGTCGGATTGATTGGCTACCTGCTGCTGTCCGCCAAGAAGCATATGGAAATCACCAACACGGAAATCGCACGCACGGTGGGCAACGCCGCGCCAGTGGAACTGCATAAGGTCGGTGCGGGCGCCGTCACTTCCCGTTTCGCCGCCACCGCCGTGGCCACTGAGGGAGTATCCGTCGCCATTCGGCCGCAAATTGAAGGCGCCATCAGGGCGCAGCCGGTCAAGCTGGGCGATCTGGTGGTCGAAGGCCAGGAGTTATTCCGCCTGGATGACACGCTCTATAAATCCAATTACACCCTGGCGAAGTCCCTGGTGGAAAACCGCAAAACCTTGCTGGATTACTACAGCGCCAACCTCAGTGAAATGAAGAGCCTGCTGGAAGGCGAATACGTCTCCCAGGAACAGTATAAGACCGCATTTCTCAACTTCACCCAATCGCAAAGCAGCCTCGCCGAAGCCACTCATCAGCTGAACAACGCCAGCCAGGAGCTTAAGCAAACGCAAGTGTCCTCGCCCATCTCCGGCGTCGTCAGCGAGGTAAAAAGCTTTCCTGGCGTCTATATCAAGAAAGGCGAGGAAGCGCTGGTCATCAATTCCATCGATCCGATTCTGTTCAAGATTCTGCTGCCGGAAAAAGAGCTGGGTAACTTTTCCCTGGGCAAAGCGGTGGATATTCGCCTGTCCGCCTTCACCAACACCACCCTGCACGGAACGATCTATCGGGTTGACCCCGAGTTGGATGAAAGTCAGGGCGCCGCACGGGTCTACGTGCAGGCCGCTAACCCTGAGCTGATCGTGAAGCCCGGCATGACCGGCACGGTGTATCTGGAGCAGAACAAAAACACCGTGCGCATTCCCTCCATCGCCCTGATCAATCGCTTTGATGACGACGCCGTGGTGTTTCGGGTCAGCGAGTCCGGCGCGGCGGAATTGACCCCGGTGAAAGTAGGCATCTCCGGCGACGGCTATGTGGAAATCGTTGCAGGACTGCATGTGGGTGACGAAATCGTAGTGGCGGGACAACAGAGTCTGAAAGCCGGAGATAAGGTAAAAGGATAAGGAATTCATGATATCAGCCAGGTTGTCGCTATCACTCGCCGCCGGCGTCTGTATGACGTTGAGTGCGGGAGTTTGTCATGGCTTTGAAGACCGCCCCGAGTTTAAGGCCCTGTTGAATAAAATGTGCCGCGCCAGCCCGCAATTGCAGGTGCAGCGACTGGAAATCGCCTCCTTGCGCAAAGAGTTTGAATACACGTCAGGCCAGGCGTGGTATCCAGAACTGACCCTGAGCGCAGGTCCACAGTACTACGAAGGCGAATCCGTGGGGAACTTCGCTTTCGAGCAGAATCAGAGCGCTTTCATCGACTCAGACAATGAAACCTCCGTCAGCGGACGCCGCTCCGGATTTGTGAACCAGGCCAAGGTGGCGCTGGATGCGCCGATCTATCGCAATAGCCGCTGGGTGGGACAGGAAACCGATGACGCCGCGATTCTGCGACAGCGCATCGAATATGAAACCGCCAAGCATCAGAAGCTGTTTCAGGAAAGCCTGCTGGAACTGGTGGATGTGCTGGTGTCGCTGCAACAGGCGCAGCAACAGGAAGTTCTGCTGCGGGAACTGTTGGCGGACGCCCAGTCGCAATTGGACATTGCGCGCAATGCCGCCCGCGCCCGTCTGATCGAGCGCTCAGACCTGCTGGAAGCGGAAGGCGCCGTCGCCGAGCTGGAGGGCGAGCTGCAACAGACGGCGAATAACCGTGATTATCTAAGCCAGAAGTTCGCGTTCCTGGCGCAGACCGCCGACGCCATGCCGACGCCGGACTTCAAACTGGATTCCCTGCCTCCCGCAGGGGATCTGAAAACCCTCGTCGAGGCTGCGGAAAACAGCAGCATTGACGTGATTCTGCAACAGACCCAACTCGCCATCACCCGTCGCCAGTATGATCAGGCGCGCCACGATAACGGCGTCGCCTTCGGCTTGAGCGGCTCCGTACGGGGCGTGGCGGACGAGGACTTCGGTGAGAGCAAACATCTCGCCACCGTAGGAGTCAGTCTTGAGGTGAAGTTGCAGGACACCTTTCGCGCCAGCGGCAAGTCCCGCTACTGGGCGCTGCAGGTGGAAAAAGAACAGAGGCAGTTGGATCTGATCAGGGCGAATCAGCGCATCGTCACCCTGCAAAATTATCGGGACTATCAACAGCAATTACTGACCCTGAAGAACTCGCTTAGCGCCCTGGAACGCGCCAGATCCGAGTTGGAGAAGAACCAGGAGCTGTTTCGACTGGGCAAGGTGGGCGTCAGTGAGGTGATCGAATCCCGTTCCGATATCCGACAAATTGAGCTGGGCAAATTGGACGCCTACGCCAAGCTGTGGCTGCTGCAATTCCGGCTGACGCCGGGCGCGCGATGGTCCTGCTCCGTAGAGGGAGATTAATCAATGTCTTCGAACAAGAAGATTTTCCGCAATATCATCGCCACCCTGCTTGGCGAGGGCGTGGGCGCGCTGCTCAACATTTATGTCATCGTGTTGATCGCCCGTACCCTGGGACCGGAATCTTTCGGCGACTTCGCCTTCATTCTCGCATTTGTCGGCTTGTTGCAACTGGTCACCGACATGGGCGTCACCAACCTGTTGGTGCGGGAAATCGCGCAGAAAGCGGAGCAATACAAGTATTTCTTCGGCAACGTGCGCCTGCTGGCCTGGGTAGTCACCCTGGTCGCCACCGCGCCCACCGCCATCGTCTGTCTGCTGGTTTTGGAGGATCGCAATTTCGGGCTGAGTCTTTTTATCATGACGGTCGCCGCTTTGATCGTGTTTCACAGCGTGATCTATGGCGCGCTGTTTCGCGCCTTCGAGCGCATGGAATTCAACGCCGCCATTTTCGTCATACATAAAGTGATTCTGTTGGCGCTCACCTTGTACTGGCGCGACCACGACCCCGGCATCCTCGCGCTGTGCGGTTACTATTTGCTGGCGAATGTCTGTCAGTTTCTGCTGTTTTACGCTTGCAGCCTGGCGGTTTTCAAGCGCATTCCCTGGCGCTTTGATCCCGGCCTGTGGAAATACGTGCTGTTTGAGTCTGTCCCTATCGGACTGTCCATGATGTGCCGTCGCGCCACTCTACATGTGGACACCCTAATCCTGAAAGCGATGGCCGCGCCGCTCGCCCTGGGCCTGTTCAACGCCGCCTATCGGGTGATACAGATCATTGAGATGCTGCCGTTCACGCTGTCCATCCCGATCTATCCCAAGCTGGCCCGTCTGGCGCTTGGCGATAAAGCGGAATTCAGCCGCTTTCTCAATCAGGTGCTGAAATTTTACGCCATCCTGTCGCTGCCCATCGTGGCTTATGTCTTCGTCTTCGCCGAGGACATCATTGGATTGATGTATACGCCGGAGTTCGCTTCTTCCGCCCATATCCTGCAAGCGCTAGCGGTGGCGATATTCTTTATCTTCCCCTCCTCCATCATGATTTACGTGTATTCAGCCATGGGCCGGCAACGCCTGTTCACGCTAATCTCCGTCGCCACCCTGGCCACCAACGCCATCCTGGATGTCCTGCTGATTCCACATCTGCACGCCTTTGGCGCGGCGGTGGGTACGGTGACGGCGGAAGCCTTGTTTATCGCCGGCTCGCTCTGGTTCCTGTATCGCCAGTCCGTGCCGGTGCAATGGGTGCGCATGTCTTACAAGCCGTTACTGGCGTCATCGCTGGCGGGCTACGCGGTGAACGCGGCTTTCGCTTCCCCGGGTCTGCTGCAGTTTATCCTGGCGTCACTGCTGTTCGCCGTCGCCTACCTGCTTCTGATCCTGGTCAGCAAAACGCTGGATCAGCGCGAGCTGGCTTTCCTGACGGCGTTGCTCAAGCGTCGCCCAGCCGGTAAAGGAGCGCAGTAAGTCCATGAAGATGCAGGCGGGGGTACAGGCAAGTCTGATTCTGGCGATGCTGGGCGCGTTCCTGGCTCCCTGGATCAACCTGCCCTTCGCCGGCGGCGAGTCAGGCGTCCAGTACGCCGCGTCCATGGCGCTGTCGCATCCCGATATGCTGGGCCCCGTCTTATTACTTTTGATCGCCGCGCCTTTGCTGGCGATCAGCGTCCATTTCAATAAACCGAATCTCGCTTTGACGAGCGCCGCCTTCGCCCTGGCGTTCCTGGTGTGCGTTCCCGGTTACCTCGTCGCCCTCGACCTCCATACCTTGCCAACCTACGCCGACAATATTGAGGACTATCGCACGCTGAAGCGTTTCTTCAATTCCTTCTTCACGCCGAATAAGGGCCAGGCCATCGCCCTGCCCGACACCGCCAACTTTGATTCATTGGGCGGCCGCCTGGAGCTGGCCTTTCTGTGTCTGGAATGGGGTTGGTATATATCCACTGGCGCCGCGGCCATTCTCTTCATGATGACGTTGTCCAAGGCGCGCCTGCGCTTCTATCCCATTGCGCTGCTCATACTGGCCACCCCGCTGGCGTTGACGCTCTATGCGCCCATGCAGGCGGCGAAATACAGGCAGGACGCGCAGTGGCGTCTGACTGAGGGTAATCCGGCGTCCGCATTTGGCGCCATGGTCATCGCTTTCAAGCTCGATCCCCTGCTGACTTACTCCGAGCAGGCCAGCCGGCTTTTCTCACAATTGAACGCCATAGTGTTCAAACCGGAAAACCCCGCCGCCGCGCTCTATCAATCGGCGCAGTTGGAAACCGCAGGCAAGCGCCAGGAAGCGCTGGACACGCTGCATACGGCCCTGCAACACCGCCGCGAAGATGAGTTCTTTCCTTATGTGGCGCACCATACCAAACGCCGTCTCACCATCCTGACTGACCGGGTCATCAGTCGTAACTACCGTCACGAACAATGGGATGAGGCCTTGCTGGCGTTGCAGGAAATGCTGAGGGTCTATCCTGAAAGCGACACCCTGCGGGCGATGGCCAGTCTCGCCTATATCCGCCAGGGCGTGCCGGAAAGCTGCCTGTCCAGCGTTTCCGCTTCGCTCGAACGAATTCAAGGCTCCAGCCTGCGCGCCGACCTGCTGGCGACCCAGGGAGAATGCCTGATGATGATGGGTAAAGTAGATCAGGCGCGGCAGTCGTTCCAGCTTTCCATTGATGCGGACAGCGTGCGCAATCTGCGCGCTGTGCGCGGGCTGAGTGGGTCATGACCATGCTGTGGCGAAGCGCGCGACAGGGACTGCAGGCGAGCCGCAAAATCTTTCCGGCGTTGCTGGCGTTCTCCCTGTTGCTGGGACTGATGACCACCTACGCACTGGAGCTGAAGAACCGGCAAGGCGTGCGCTTGAATTGGGACGGAGCCCAGTGGATCACCGCGCCAGACGCCCGCGCCGTCAGCTATTTCCGCAAAATATTCATCGTGCGCGCCGCGCCCTACAAAGCCTTCTTGAAGCTCGCGGGAACGGAGAATTACAAACTCTATATCAATGGCGTGGAAATCGCGGTGAAATCCGCCGCCACGTCTGAGCCAATCTGGCTGGGCGCGGTGGAGTCATACCTACGCCCCGGTAAAAACGTCATCGCCGTTCGGGTGGAAAAGTCCACCCTCGGCGGCGCGCCGGCGATGATACTTTCCCTGCGCGTGCAAGACAGCCAGGGGCAAGAACAGCGGCTAGTCAGCGACAACGCCTGGAAAGCGTCCTTTACCCCCGCCAATGGCGGCGCCGACGCCCGGATTTGGTATCAATACGGTTTTTATGACGCGGACTGGCGGGCGCCGCATTTAGCCAGCGAGCTAAAACCGCCCGCCATCAGCGGCAATGTGGATTACGGCTATTTTCTGTGGAGCCGCACCAGCGCGCTGCAGCCGATCTGGCGCAGCGGCGCCGGCGACAAAGCGTCGGAAGCCCGTTTTGTGCTGACCTTGCCCTTCTCCCGCACCGCGCTGCAAAACGCCTGGTTGATGGCGCAATGCAACGGCGCCTTCAAGGTTAACGTCAATCAACGCCGCCTGGGCGACTACGCCAGCGACTACCCGCAAATCAAAGTCATCAATGTGTTCCAGCCCCTGCGTACTGCGCCTGTCAATCAAATTGAGGTGTTCGCGGATTGCGACCCGGCGCTGGGAATGGGGTTACAGGCGATCGTGCAGACCGGCGACGATCGCTTCATCAGCTTTCCCGGCATAGACTGGCGCGTCAGCCCAGTCAGCGCTACGGATGCGCCGGCGAACTATGAGAGCCCAGCCTATACGCCGCACATCCGCCAGATATCGACGGAGTCAGCAGAAAGCGCGCTGATCCGTTTCGAAGACCCCAGCCTGGAGGTTATGCGGCAAACCCGTTACCCCGAATTGATCCTGCGCGCGCTGAAATGGTGCGCAATCTGGCTGTTGCTCAACATTCTCACCAGCACAGCTCTGTTGTTGGCGCTGGGAAGTTTGCCCCGCCTTGTCACAGCGATAAACCTGTTACTCACCTCCGTCACCTGCAGCGGCGCCTTGCTGTGCGCCCTCGCCCTGGACGCGCGTCTGCTTACTAACAGCCTGTTTAATTTAGGCGTGGTCACCGCGCTGTTCGGCGCTGCGCTTCTGGGGCAGGCCTTGTGCGCCCTGCAGTTGCGCTCAGCACGCTTTGCAACCAGTCACATTAACGGCGCCGCCGCTTATACTGGCGCCGCGGGCGCTCCCTCTAGAATCCTGGAGGAAAGCCTATGAACAGCCGCGCCGGGTCGCAATGGATGAAATGGCCGCTAATGCGCGCCAAGGCTAATTCCTTTCCGGTGATCATGCTGATCGCCACCGCGCTGATTGCTCTCTCTTTCAGTTTGCGCGTAGGCGGCCTGGAGGCGCGCGCGCTTACCATTGATGAAGCCACTATCGCCAGTTTTGTAGAAGGTGTGTTGGATAAGGGCTATCCCTATATCTACGTCAGCACCATGGAAGTACCGCTGGCCACTTACGAACTGGTGCCTTACTTTTTAGCGCTATCGGTCAAGTTGGGCGGCTTTTCCGAGTTCACCCTACGTCTGCCGGCGCTGCTATTCTCCACTGGCGTATTGGGTCTGATTTTCTGGATCAGCCTGCGCCGATTTGGCTTGGCGGCGGCGATTATCGCCGGGCTCTTATACAGCCTTTCAACCTGGTCCATTTACTGGTCGCAGAACGCATTTCACCCGGCGCAGACGCAGTTCTTCACTTTGCTCACCGCCACGGCGGTCTACCATCTGTTACAGCAGGAACGGGTTCGTTTGCGTTTCGCGTTATTAGTCTGGGCGCTGTTCACCGTGACCTATCTGAGCTGGGAAGGCTCTGGGTTCCTGCTCCCAGTCATGGCCGTCATCGTGCTTATATTCAAACGGGACAATCTGACCTGGATCTTCCAACGCAATCTCTGGGTAATGTATCTGCTAGTGATTTTAACCCTGGTCGCACAAGGCGTGCGCCGGGTGGCGCTGCAACAGCCGCACCTGATGCTGGGCTCCGGCAAAGGCGATGTCAGTCTGCCGCAGTTAGGTTTTCTGAAAGACAGTTGGGAGCCGGGGTTTTACTTCATCAATTTCTTTGGCATGGAAACGCATCTCATCACCGGAGCCGTATATCTTCTCGGCGTTTACTACGCGTGGAAGCGTCCGACACTGCGTTTTTATTATCTGGTGTTCCTTATTACGCTTCTGTGTCTCAGCAACTTTTTGCTGTTTTACAACGCCCACTATGTGTTTTTTATCTACCCGTTTTTCATTATCAGCGTCGGCGCCATTTTGACGTTTCTGATAAAAGACGTAACGCGCCTCACCGCCCGGGTGAAAGCCCCCGCAGCGACGGCGATCGCCAGTTTCAATCTTGCAGCGCTCTTATTGATGGCGGTGATGTCGATGAACTCCAATCTGATCCATTTCTATAGCATCGGCAACCTGGGACATCTGGGATTTCGCTCGGATTACCGGGACGGTTTCGCCGGCGTGGATTACCGCAAGGTGTCCGCCACATTGAAACAGGGCTATCGCGAAGGCGATAAAGTCATCAGCATGGCGCCGATGCCAACCAAGCTGTATTCCGGCATTACGCCGGATTATTTCCTGCAAACCATTACCGATCGCAAGATCGTCTACGACCGTAACCTGGACTCGCCCTTCTATCGGGACAAATTCCTGGGCACGGTGGTGCTGCGCAGCGACAGGGAGCTACAGGACGTACTGAACCAGAATAATCGGGTCTGGTTGGTGGCCTCCCCCTGGAATGCGATGACGCTGGTCATCGACGCGGACACCTTGCAATTCGTCCAGCGCAGCATGCGCGTGGTGGACGAGAGTTACGACGCCAGACTCTTTTTATGGCAGAAATAAACAAGGGGAATGAAATGAACATGGAAGCTAGAGCAACGCATGTACGTTGCATCATTCTTGCCGGCGGTAAAGGCGCCCGGCTGCGCTCGCGGGTTGCAGATCTGCCCAAACCCATGGCGCCGGTGGCTGATCGCCCATTTTTGGAGCTGCTGCTGGATCAGCTGGAGCGCCAGAATATCCAGGATATCGTGCTGTCTCTCGGCTATAAAAGCGAGCACATCGTCCGCCATTTCGAAGAACACCCCCGCGCCACCCAGCGCCTGAAGTTCGTGATCGAGGAAGCGCCCATGGGCACCGGCGGCGCGATTCGTATGGCGGCGGAGCAACATCCTGCGCCTTACTATCTGGTGCTCAATGGAGACAGCTTCTGTCACACCGACTTACAGGACTTTATTTCCTCCGTCTATCGCAGTGAGTTCACCAACGGCATGCTGGCCGCGCTGCAACCCGACTGCTCTCGCTACGGTAAGCTCACCGTACACAAGCACAGCGGCAAAGTGATTATGATTGAGGAGAAAAAGCCGAATGCCGGCCCTGGCCTGATCAACGCCGGCGTCTATTTCCTCAGCGCCGAGTTCTTACATAAACATTGTCCCCAACAAGGCGCGTTTTCCTTCGAACAAACCGCCTTTCCGGCGCTGGTGGGCGGAGGTTTATACGCCTACACCAAAGCCGGTCCGTTTATCGATATCGGCATACCCGAAGACTACGACTTTTTATGCGCCCACACAGAGCAGTTCTTTCCACAGCGGGAAGCAACCCTTTCCGCGCTCAGTGATTGAGCCCGGACAACCAGGAGGATGACCAATGAACATTGACATGGACTATGTAAAAGAACGCATCAGAGATTCGATTGCAGTCAAACAACGCCTGCTCGCAGACGAGGCGCTGATGGAGAAAGTGCTCCGTCTGGGTCAGGTCTGCGTGGAGGTTTATAAAAGGGGCAACAAGGTTATCCTGGCGGGAAATGGCGGCAGCGCGGCGGACGCGCAGCATATCGCGGCGGAATTCGTCAGCCGCTTTGAATTCGATCGTCCCGGTCTGCCGGCGCTGGCGGTGACGACAGATACCTCCATGCTGACGGCCATCGGCAATGATTACGGCTACGAACGGGTTTTCGCACGCCAGGTGGAGGCCAACGCCAAACCCGGCGACCTGTTCATCGGCATCACTACGTCCGGTAATTCCAAGAATATTCTGGTCGCCCTGGAAAGCGCCAAGGAAATGGACCTGATCACCGCCGCCTTCGCTGGTTCCGGCGGCAAAGTGCAGGACCTGGCGGAGCACGTCATCAACGTTCCCTCCATGCATACGCCAAGAATTCAGGAATGCCACATCATGATCGGACACATTATCTGCGGTATCGTGGAAGACGCGATATTCGGCGAAACCGCCGCCTGAACTGGAACTCACAACCACTGACAAGGACACGATTATGTTGGACATACCGCAACTCCTCTCCCGAGTGAAACTGTTCCGTAAAAAGGCCGCCGTGCGCTGCGCCATGTGCTCAATGGGCGGCGTCGGCTCCACTGCTCTGGCGCGCCATATCGGCTCCATCTCCGATAAAACCATCCGCGAACACGCCTATACGCCCGCCGTGTATGACGATGAAGTCGATATTCGACTCGGTTACATGTTCGGCAATCCTTACGACGCTGTGCTCTCATTGTTTCGCCGCAATTATCAGGACATGCACGCGAAAGCCATGAACGTGAACAGCCCTACTCCGGCGCGTTCGCTGCGCGGCATGACGCTGGAAGAGTATTTGGAAAGAGGCGTGGATGAGTTCAATATCGAGCGCCAGTTTGATAACTGGGTCAGTAATCTGTCCCCCAAACACCCGACTATTTTGATTAAGTACGAGAGCCTGGGTTCGACTATCGACAAAGTGCTGGAGTTTTTCCAGTGCGAGGAGCCGTTCGAACTAAAGCGTCGCAATTCCTCCTGGGTGGACCAGCCTTCACGCATCATTGAAGGACTGCAGCTGATTTACGGCGATGTCGCCGCCAAGATAGACGCCATGCCGCCGCTGAAAATATTGCTGCCGGAAAGCGCTCACACCCGTACCCTGAACGCCGTTCCCAGCTAATTCCAATACAGGTCCCGGAGGCAGAGCCTCCGGGTTCGCCGCTTACTTGACCGCATTGTTCACACTGGTGTGAAAGCCGCCCATTTGAGGCGATATATCCGTATTCAATAAGTCCTGATTCCAGACTTCGATATAGTAAATGCCCGATTGCAGCGCGAACTTGATGGCGTCGATCAAGTCTTCCCGGGTAATTTCGTTATAAGCCCGGGTTGAGGCCGTGCCGACCAATTGCACGCCGGCAAAGCTGGACGCAGCGCCGGACAACAGCAGGCTATACATTTCCGGGTACGCAACCTCCGCATTGCGACGACTCCACCAAGCCGCAAATACGCCAAAGCGCGCGCCAATGGAGGCCTGCCCATAGGCGACAACCTGCTCCGCCACAGTCGGCGAACCCAATACCGGATGCACATCCAGATCCAGACGAGTGTCGTCAAAAGCTTGGCTGTATGCATCCAGAATTCGCTTCCAAGAGCTTACTAACGCAGACTCGCTGTATCCTTTCGCATAGAAGTCCGCTTCCGCCTGAGCGTCAAAAAAGTACTGCATTTCAAAGCCATTGGTAGTGGAGTTGGTCATATGCACCAATTGCAATGCCTCCTCGCCGCTATAGCGAGCGCCCAAGGCCGCAATAAATTTTGTCAGGTAATGCAGATAGGTTTCATCCCAGGGAATCGGCAGACGCCGGGGAATGTCCCTGCGAAAGATGTAATCCAGCATGTCCGCGCCTTCGGATTCCAGCCAGGCCGGCGCAGCATATCCATTCAACAGCGCGAAGGTGACATGCAACCCCTGCGCCTTGGCTTTGGCCAACTGCTGGTCCAGCAATGTCCAATCATAGACGCCGGGAGATGGCTCCATTTCCGCCCAGGGAATGCGCACCAATACGCCATCCAGATAAGCCGCTTCATCGATATTATTAAACACCGAGGAGGTGGTGCTGGTAGTCGGACCACAGCTGCAATAGATACCGGCAAGTTCGTAGGTTTTAGGTGACTCAGGCTCACCAGGATCGTCGATGATGTCGTCCTGACCGGCATCACTATCCACACTGCCTGTTGGCTCCGGGTTATCTGAATCTATGCTGGCCGTGGGATCGGTTTGGGTATCCACAATCTCCCCATTTGAGTCGGCGCCGCTACCTGTACTTCCTCCGCCACCGCCGCCACAAGCACATAGAGTCAAAAATAGAGCCGCTAATAATAATCTGGCCGCCATGACGCCTGACCGCATCAGAGCGACAGACCACTGATAAGTTCGCAACAACATAGTTCATCCCATAACTTCAGCGCCGGACTGACCGGCAAACATGCAATCCATCGCCCGCAACTACCTGAACACGGACATTTGGCGAGGGCATCATATAAGGATGAAACTGATCAAAAAAGAAACGGTTTGTAAAAACGGGGGGTGTAGCGCCGGCTGTAACCATATTCCAACAAACAGCAATAAATTCATCAGGGTATGTTGCAGCGAGTGAGTCACAGTCTTCTTTTATAAAGATATGCAACGCTAAAATAGCCAATAAAAAGCATACCTGTCGCACAGCAACAACGATGCGACAGGAGGCCTTAAACCACACCAAGGAAAGACAATATGAGAAGCATAATAAAGCTGGCGCTGGCCATCGCCTTGAACGCCAGCATTCTGGGTTGCGCCACGTACTATCAACCTGTCCGCTTTTACGACGCATCCTCTTGCGAGTACCGAATCACCAGTCTGCGGCAAGACATTCATACTTGTTACGGGGAAGCATTCCCAATTGAGTATGCGGTATTGGTCGCGGCGCAAAGCGACGGTCAGATTTTTCGTGAGCAGTTGAAAACGTTGGCGGGCTTCGACTGGGAAAATGAGCGCGCCATCCTCATTACCGCGCTAGCCGATAAAGCCAATAACGATGGCTATCACACCGATGTGAAAACTGCTCAGGATGTACTGGCGGGTCGCCCTTTCATGATTCAACTGTATTCTCATGAGGGAGATTTATTGGCGGAATCCAGTGAGTTGGTGGATTTGCATTGGATTCAGTCACATCAGAGGTAGGGGAGATTTACAGGGGGTAGCGAAGCGTCAGACTACACCGCTTCGCCTTGAGGACGCGAGCTGACTTACCAGGGATAAGCTGCTTCTTTCACTTCCGGGGTAGGTGAAGATGTGACTTTCAGCGCCAACATCAGTTTCGCGGGGGCGCCGCCTTCGAGCACAATCTTACCTTCTGAAAAAGCGTCGTCATCTTTACCGCGTTTACCGATGAGGACTTCTTCAGCGCCATTTTTGGAGGCATGATAAAGCGCTTCTTCCATATCAATCTGAAAGACTCTACCCAGAATCGTACGCGTCCCTCGCGCTCTTTCCCATACTTCCAGACATGGCGAAGGCTTACCATTTTTTGAGCCTTCCTTGGTGATCAATTCCACTTGATATTCCGTGCCGGTCTCAAAGTCCTTTTTTGCAATATCCAAAATTGTAGTCATATCCTACTCCCTTGTTTTTTGCCGTTAATTTTTCTAATAAGGCCGTCACGCCTTGACGGCCTGTCTTCAGCATTATGGCACAATATAACGATGGATTTGGCCGCACGCCCTCCTCTGAATTCGCCACAGCCCCTGTTCAGCGGCTCATATTCGGCCACCTGCTAGACATCAGGTCACAGCGCCGCGGCAGATTCGCTCCAGAAGTTCAGGAAACTCAATTCCGGCGGCCCTCGCCGCTTGCGGCAATAGACTGCTCGCTGTCATCCCCGGCAACGAATTCCCTTCCAGGCACCACAGAGCGCCGTTATCTTCCATACGAAAGTCGATCCGGCTGTACACGCCCAGCTTCAGCGCCGCATGAGCCCGCAATGCAATTTCCTGCATGACGACGGCGTCAGCCTCGGAAATATCCGCAGGGAATATTTCACGGGCGCCGCCCACCTGATACTTGGCTTGGTAATCGAAGATCTCGTTAGGCGCGATAATTTCGCCAACCGGCAATGCTTTCCCCTCCAATATCCCAACCGTGAATTCTCGTCCGGGAACGAACTTTTCAATCATGACTTCATCGTCGTATTCACTTGCAAGCGCTATCGCCCCCGCCAGTTCAGCTTCTTCACGCACTACACTTAAACCGACGGTGGAGCCTTGCTTGCTGGGTTTGACCACCACAGGCCAACCTAATTTCTTCGCGACCTCATCGCTGCTTGCCGGCGCCATCAGCCAATCCGGCGTGGGTACGCCCGCGGCCCGAAATAAGCGCTTACTCAGGTCCTTGTCCATAGCCGCCGCGCTCGCAATATGATTGCTGCCGGTATACGCCAGGCCTGCAAGATTTAGCATCGCCTGAATCCGCCCGTCTTCTCCGGCGCCGCCATGCAACGCTAGAAAAACGACATCAACGTCACGGATATTGAAAGCCTCCGCAGACAAAGCAATGGCTCGCCCGCGCACATCGGCGATAACTGAAGTAGACGGAGGCTCTGGAGCCACACCGGCTTGCAGTAGTCGCACCTCCTCCGCTGCAGATAACTGCCCAGTGGCGGTATCCACAGAAAACACTTCATGCCCCAGACTACGCAGCGTCGGAATAATTTGCGCGGCGCTGGCGATTGAGACGTCCCGCTCCTCGCTCGTGCCGCCGAATAATACTGCGATTTTCATGGCCCTGATTCTCCTCACCCAGACGCAAAAACAAAAAAGCCCCAAAATAATGGGGCTTTCAAGTCAGGCTGTCACAGCTCTATATCTTAAATATTCTTTAGCTTCCGGTTCAGAAGGGAATATCGTCGTCAAAGTCGTCCATAGGCTCTGGCATGGGCGGTTTTGGTTGCTGAGGCTGTTGCGGGCGTTGTTGCGCCTGATTCGGGGCGGAATAACCGCCGCTGGACGCGCCATAGTTATTGTTGGGGGCGCCGCCGTAATTGTTCGAAGGAGCGCCGCCATAATTACCCGCAGGCGCAGCAGCTGGAGCGCCACCATAGTTATCGCCGGAAGGAGCGGATTGCTGCCAGCCGTCGTTGTAACCTTGCGAGTTATCCATACCACCGCCGCCACTGCGACTGTCGAGCATCTGCATCTGGCCTTGCATGTCTACAACAATTTCTGTGCTGTAACGATCCTGTCCAGACTGGTCCTGCCATTTGCGCGTTTGCAGGCGACCTTCAATATATACTTTGGAGCCTTTTTTCAAGTACTGTGCGGCGATCTCCGCCAACTTGCCGAACAGCACAACCCGATGCCATTCCGTACGGGGCACCAGTTGTCCCGTCTGCTTGTCTTTATAACTCTCGTCAGTCGCCAACCTCAGGTTGGAAATCGCGCTGCCGGAGGGGGTATAACGTGTTTCCGGATCGCTACCCAAATTACCAATTAGAATTACTTTATTTACACCACGCGCCATATCGCTCTCCAAACGTTATCCCTCAACCTGGGCGGTGAGAGGGTAATTTACCAGCGCTTTCTCATCAAAGCGCTGTCTATCAATCTTTAAATACGCCAAGTGTTCTTCAATCACCAGAGTGACGTCTTCAACACCATGAATTTGCGTCAGTTCCTGCGCTATCTTATCCGCTGCGTCCACATTAAACGGTTGCAGCGACAGCACATAACTCGCTGTATAGGGAGGATCAGGCATGAACAGGGACACTCCGCCCCATACTACCGCCATCACTGTACAAAGACCATACACCCCCATCAAACCAAACTTCTGGTAGGCCAGTCCACCTAGGACGCCCCCTAGAAAGGCGCCGAAGAACTGCGAGCTGGAGTACACCCCCATCGCTGTTCCCCGCATTCCCGCAGGCGCCACCTTGCTGACCAAAGAGGGCAAAGTCGCTTCCAAGAAGTTGAAAGCCAAGAAAAAGCCGAATACAGCCAGGGTAAACCCGATAAAGTCGTTCCCCGCTTTCATTACAATCATGAGTGCGGCCGCCAATAACCAGACCGCTCCAATGAAAACCTGCCGCAAAAGCCGCTTCTTCTCACCGATGATGATCAGCGGAATCATGAATACAAAAGCCCCGCCCATCACCGCCAGATAAAACCAGCCATGTCGATCCGCGGCCATATTAAATTTATCCGCCAATGTAACCGGCATTGCGACGAACATCGCCGTCAATATCATATGGAGCGAGAATATCCCCCAATTCAGGCGCATCAGCTCTTTATGCTGAAAGGCATCCCGCAAGGCGGAGCCAAGAACTATCGTTTCCAGGTTACGCCGCTGCTGTAACGGGGTCGGCACTTTATACAACAAAACCACTCCTGACAACGCCATACACGCCGTCGCCCAAAACAGTCCAGATAATCCCGCAAAGCCCGAAATCAGTGGTCCTAAAACCAGCGCCAACGCAAATGACAGCCCAATCGTCATTCCCACGGTCGCCATGGCCTTGGTGCGATTCTCTTCCTGCGTCAAATCACTGAGCAGCGCCATCAATACACTGGCGATAGCTCCCGCTCCTTGCAACAGACGACCAAATATAACGCCATAGATATGATCGCTTAATGCAGCCACGACACTGCCAAGGCAGAATAACCCCAAACCGATCAAGATCAGCTTCTTTCGACCAAAACGATCAGACAACGCCCCAAAAGGCACCTGCATGACAGCCTGGCTCAAGCCATAGACGCCTATGGCGAGACCCAGTAGCGCTGGGGTTGCGCCCTCAAGCTCTCTGCCCAACACCATGAAAACCGGCAGCACCATAAACAGCCCAAGCATTCGCATGGCGTATAACGAAGCCAGCGCCGAGACAGCGCGGCGCTCCTGGGGCATAAACCTCTGCGTCTTTTGCATTTAACTACCGTACCAGTCCATCAAAAAGCGCACATTGTAGCATTTGACCAGCCACTTATTAATCGATTCGCTGTCGCTTTGCCCATCCTGTTTCCGTACTTATATAATGACCGGCTGTAAATTCCGGAGGTGAAAAGTATTTTATGGACACGATCCAAGTCCGCGGAGCCCGAACTCACAATCTTAAGAATGTCGACCTGGACTTGCCGAGAGACAAGCTCATCGTCATTACCGGGCTATCAGGCTCAGGCAAGTCATCCCTGGCTTTTGATACGCTTTACGCGGAGGGACAGCGGCGCTATGTGGAATCGCTGTCCACTTACGCCAGACAGTTCCTGTCCATGATGGAGAAGCCGGACGTTGACCATATAGAGGGCCTTTCACCCGCTATTTCCATCGAGCAGAAGTCCACCTCTCATAACCCGCGCTCTACTGTCGGCACCATTACAGAAATCTATGATTACCTGCGCCTGTTGTTCGCACGCGCTGGAGAGCCTCGCTGCCCTGATCACGACATCGTTCTCGAAGCCCAAACGGTCAGTCAGATGGTCGACCGAATCCTTGAGTTGCCTCAGGACAGCAAGTGGATGCTGTTGGCGCCGGTGATACGCAACCGCAAAGGCGAGCATCTGCATGTGATTGAGGGGCTGCGTGCGCAAGGCTTCATTCGCGCGCGTATTGATGGCATCGTAACTGACCTCGACGACATTCCCCAATTAGATAAGAAGCGTAAACACACCATTGAGGTTGTCGTCGATCGGCTCAAGATACGAGCAGATATTCAGACCCGATTGGCCGAGTCTATCGAAACCTGCATTGAGTTGGCTGAAGGCGTCGTCATCGCCGCGCCAATGGACGGAGACGGCGAAGAACTGATCTTTTCAGCACTATTCGCCTGTCCTGAATGTGGATACAGTGTCAGCGAACTGGAACCAAGAGTTTTCTCCTTTAATAATCCAGCCGGCGCCTGTCCAAGCTGTGACGGACTTGGCGTAAAACAGTATTTCGATCCAGAGAAGCTTGTAGAGCGTCCAGAACTGACATTGGCTGAAGGCGCTATCAAAGGATGGGACAGGCGCAGCGTGTTCTACTTTCAAATGCTGACCAGCCTTGCAGACCACTATGACGTCGACATTGAAACACCTTTTGAAGCGCTTCCTGAATCTTTCCAAAATGCGCTACTAAAAGGCAGCGGGCGCACCGATATCAAATTCAAATATGTGAATAGCCGCGGAGACATTGTCTTCAGAGAGCACCCATTCGAAGGCATATTGCCCAATATTGAACGTCGTTACCGAGAAACAGACTCGCAAATGGTGCGAGACGAGCTGTCCAAGTTCCTCACCCAGAAGTCTTGCCCGGATTGCCACGGCAGCCGACTAAAACGCTCTTCTCGTCATGTGTTTATCGACAATAAGAGCCTGCCGGACACATCTAGCATGGCCATCGGCGATGCATCCAGCTTCTTTCATCATTTGTCTCTGCCTGGCCGTAAAGGTGAGATTGCGGCGAAGATCGTTAAAGAAATCCAGCTACGTCTACAATTTCTCGTTAACGTCGGATTAGATTATCTGACGCTGGATCGCAGCGCAGAGACTCTTTCCGGAGGAGAGGCCCAGCGCATCAGATTAGCCAGTCAGATAGGCGCAGGACTCGTTGGCGTCATGTATGTGCTTGATGAGCCGTCCATCGGTCTGCACCAGCGAGACAATGACCGCCTATTGGCCACATTGACGCACCTACGGGACCTTGGTAACACCGTCATCGTGGTTGAGCATGATGAAGACGCCATCCGTATGGCGGACTATGTCGTAGATATTGGGCCTGGCGCCGGAGTCCACGGCGGAGAAATAGTCGCTCAAGGTTCTCCCGAACAAGTTATGGATAGTGATAAATCCATCACCGGCCAATATCTGAAAGGAACGCGATGCATTGCTGTACCGGAACAAAGAGTCCAGCCGGATCCAGACAAACAGCTCATTATTACCGGGGCTACCGGGAACAACCTGCAGTCCGTCACGCTAAAAGTCCCTGTAGGACTGTTTACATGTATCACCGGGGTGTCAGGATCAGGTAAGTCCACGCTGATCAATAGTACGCTCTATCCAATCGCCGCCACCAAGCTCAACATGGCGACCACTCTCACCGCCGAGCCCTATGAATCAATTGAAGGCTTGGATCATTTCGATAAAGTTATTGATATCGACCAAAGCCCAATAGGACGTACTCCAAGATCCAACCCTGCGACCTATACAGGCATATTCACACCAATAAGAGAGCTTTTCGCAGCGACTCAAGAAGCAAGATCTCGCGGCTATAAACCGGGAAGGTTCAGCTTTAACGTACGTGGGGGACGCTGTGAAGCCTGTCAGGGTGACGGAGTCATCAAAGTAGAAATGCACTTTCTGCCCGACCTCTATGTCCCCTGCGATGTGTGCAAAGGTAAACGCTATAATCGTGAAACTCTAGAAGTCACCTACAAAGGCAAATCAATACATGACGTGTTAGAGATGACAGTTGAAGATGCCCGGGAATTCTTCGACGCGATTCCAGCAATTGCCAAAAAGCTGCAGACATTGATTGATGTTGGCCTCTCTTATATCCGCCTCGGTCAAAGCGCCGTGACGTTATCGGGAGGCGAAGCCCAACGCGTCAAGCTTTCACGGGAACTCTCCAAGAGGGATACAGGCAAGACCTTATATATTCTCGACGAACCTACAACAGGCCTGCATTTCTATGACATTGATCAGCTACTTAAAGTACTGCATCGCCTGCGCGACCACGGTAACACCATTGTTGTAATTGAGCACAACCTTGATGTTATTAAAACAGCGGATTGGATCATCGATCTTGGCCCAGAAGGAGGAAGCCGGGGCGGATTAATTATCGCCGAAGGCGCGCCAGAAAGCGTTAAAGACAATGAGATGTCTCACACTGCTCATTTCTTGAAACGTATTCTGGAAAGCTAGCTGCAGAGAATGATACGGGAGCAGCGACCAATCGAAGCTCCTTTATCTAAGAAAAGGCCTAGCCTTCATTTTCGCATAAAAAAAGCCGCTAAAAGCGGCTTTTTAATATCCGAGAAGATCTTACTCTTCGTTGTCGCCTTCGGCTTCAACTACCGGACGGTCCACCAGCTCGACAAAAGCCATTGGAGCACTGTCACCCGGTCTCAGACCGCACTTGAGAATACGCAGATAACCACCAGGGCGATCTTTGTAACGAGGACCAATCTCTTCGAATAGTTTGGTCACTGCTTCTCTGCTTCTCAGACGTGAGAAAGCGAGACGGCGGTTAGCTACAGAATCACTTTTAGCCAACGTGATCAGCGGCTCAGCCACTCTTCTCAGTTCTTTCGCTTTGGGCACCGTGGTTTTGATCAGCTCATGCTCTACCAACGATGCCGCCATATTCCGGAACATCGACTTGCGATGCGCGCTAGTCCGGTTAAATTTACGACCACTTTTACGATGACGCATCTTCTTTATCCTTCAACTACACTGTTGGCGCGCATTAGCCGCCTAATACCCGATCATCGCCCCGAATGCTGGCGGGTGGCCAGTTTTCAAGACGCATACCTAAAGACAAGCCGCGTGAAGCAAGCACGTCTTTAATTTCGGTTAATGATTTCTTGCCTAGGTTAGGAGTCTTCAGAAGCTCCACCTCAGTGCGTTGAATGAGATCACCGATATAGTAGATGTTCTCAGCTTTTAAGCAGTTCGCTGAACGCACAGTCAGTTCTAAATCATCAACCGGCCGCAGAAGAATCGGATCGATTTCTTCTTGCTCTTCAACTTTTTCTGGCTCATTTTGCTGATCAAAATCTACAAAGACAGCAAGCTGCTGTTGCAGAATTGTCGCTGCCCTACGGATTGCTTCCTCAGGATCAATCGTGCCGTTTGTTTCCAAGTCGATAACCAACTTGTCCAAATCGGTACGTTGCTCAACCCGAGCGCTTTCAACGTTATAAGCAACACGGAGCACAGGACTGAAAGAAGAATCAAGCTGCAATCTTCCAATTGCTCTTGTCTCATCGTCAGCTGAATTCCGCTGATCCGCAGGCTCATAACCACGCCCACGAGCCACTTTCAGTTTCATCTTAACGTCGCCATTTGAGTTAAGATTGCAAATGACCATGTCTGGGTTCGCAATCTCAACATCATGATCAAGTTGGATATCGCTAGCCAATACTGGACCAGCGCCCTTCTTGTTCAGGGACAACGTTGCTTCATCGCGGTTGTGCATCTTGATGGCGAGATTCTTCAAGTTCAGAAGAATCTCAATCACATCTTCCTGCACACCTTCAACGGTGCTGTACTCGTGAAGAACGCCGTCGATCTCAACTTCGACGACAGCGCAACCCGGCATTGAAGACAGCAAAATGCGGCGTAATGCACTTCCTAAAGTATGCCCGAAACCGCGTTCGAGCGGTTCCAGGGTCACCTTTGCGTGAGTCGCATTGATTTGATTCACCTCTATAGTACGAGGTGTAAGAAATTCGTTTAATGAACGCTGCATAGACGCCCCTACTGGCTAAATTAGTTGCTGGCCTTACTTAGAGTAGAGCTCCACAATCAGGTTTTCGTTAATATCTGGAGACAGATCAGTACGCTCAGGAACTGACTTGAAGGTTCCAGACATCTTCGCAGCATCAACTTCAATCCACTCAAGAGTTGCGCGCTGTGCGGCTAACTCAAGTGAGCCTTTAATGCGAAGCTGATTCTTTGATTTCTCGCGAATGCTTACTACATCGCCAGGCTTGACCTGATAGGACGGAATATTTACAGCCTTACCATTTACCAGAATCGCCTTGTGTGACACCAACTGACGGGCTTCGGAGCGGGTGGAGCCGAATCCCATACGGTATACAACATTATCCAGACGACGCTCTAACAACTGGAGCAGGTTCTCGCCTGTAGCGCCTTTAATGCGGGCTGCTTCTTTATAGTAGTTACGGAATTGCTTTTCCAGAACTCCGTACATACGACGTACTTTTTGCTTCTCACGCAACTGTAGACCATAGTCGGAAAGACGACCACGACGTTGGCCATGTTGCCCAGGAGCGGTCTCCATGTTGCACTTGCTATCAAGTGCGCGAGCTCCACTCTTCAAAAATAGGTCTGTGCCTTCGCGGCGAGACAACTTACATTTCGGTCCAATATAACGAGCCATTAGACTTCTTCCTCTTTAAACTCGACGCTTTTTGGGAGGACGGCATCCGTTATGTGGGATCGGAGTAACATCAGTGATGTTAGTGATCTTATACCCACATGCGTTCAATGCACGAATTGCGGACTCGCGACCGGGTCCAGGTCCTTTAACCAAAACATCTAGGTTTTTTAGGCCGTATTCAGCAGCCGCATTACCGGCTCTTTCAGCTGCTACCTGCGCAGCAAAAGGTGTGCTCTTTCTGGAACCACGGAATCCGGAACCACCAGAAGTCGCCCAGCTAAGTGCGTTACCCTGACGGTCGGTAATGGTTACGATAGTGTTGTTGAATGAAGCGTGGATATGCGCTACGCCGTCAACAACGGTCTTTTTCACCTTTTTACGGGTACGTGTACCTGGTTTTGCCATGCTCTATTCCTGATACTTATTTACGAATAGGCTTACGAGGACCTTTGCGGGTGCGCGCATTTGTCTTAGTGCGCTGCCCTCGTACCGGCAAGCTATGACGGTGACGTAAACCGCGATAGCAGCCGAGATCCTTCAGCCGTTTAATGTTCATTTGCACTTCACGACGCAAATCGCCTTCAACAACAATCTTGGCGATTTCGTTCCTTAGTACGTCCAGCTGCTCCTCAGAAAGGTCTTTAACCTTGGCTTGAGGGCTAATGCCAGTTCTCTCACAAAGGCCACGTGAAGTGGTGCGCCCGATCCCATAAATATAGGTCAGGGACACTTCTGTGTGCTTGTTATCGGGGATATTGACACCCGCTATACGTGCCATCCATCTTACTCCGCATAAATGTTATTGGTAATAATTACCAACAAATTAAAAGGCGCAGAATGATAGCGCCTTCGTGTATACAAATCAAGCAACAGTGCTAAATATTAGCCTTGTTTCTGTTTGTGTCTTGGTTCTGTGCTGCAGATTACCATTACCGCGCCATTACGACGGATAATTTTGCACCCACGACACATTTTCTTTACAGATGCTCTAACTTTCATTGCTATTCTCCAGTCTCACGCCGATTACTTTAAAACTTGCTCGACTATCGGACCAAACCGCTCTTGCCGTAATTTTTCAGGTTAGACTTCTTCATGAGCGACTCATACTGATGCGACATGAGATGTGACTGAACCTGGGCCATGAAGTCCATGACAACAACAACGACAATTAATAAGGAAGTTCCACCAAAATAGAATGGAACATTCCAGGACACCACTAAAAACTGTGGCAATATAGCCACAGCTGCAATATATAAGGCGCCAAACACAGTTAAGCGGGTAAGAACGCCATCAATATACTTAGCAGTGTTTTCCCCAGGACGAATACCCGGAACAAATGCGCCGGAGCGCTTTAAATTGTCGGCAACTTCCTTGGGGTTATACATTAATGCTGTATAAAAGAAGCAGAAGAATACAACTGCTATCGCAAACAGAATAATGTATAGCGGTTGGCTTGGACCAAGCGCCTGCGAAACAACCTGTAACCACTCCATTCCTTCACCTTTGCCAAACCATTGCCCCAAAGATGCTGGGAACAAAAGAATACTAGAGGCGAATATAGGAGGAATCACACCAGCCATATTCACTTTCAAGGGAAGATGGCTGCTTTGCTGAGCGTATACCTTACGCCCTTGTTGACGACGCGCGTAGTTGATAGTGATACGGCGTTGCCCGCGCTCCATGAAAACCACGAACGCAATAATTGCAACCGCGAAAATCGCAACAGCTATTAATGTCAGTACACTCAACTCACCAAGCCGCGCTTGCTCGAATGTCTGACCGACCGCACCAGGCAAGCCCGCAACTATACCTGCGAAAATCAGCAACGAAATACCGTTACCAATTCCCCTTTCAGTAATTTGCTCGCCTACCCACATCAAAAACACTGCGCCACAAACGAAGGTAACGACAGCGACAAAGAAGAAGCTCGGTCCAGTTGTAAAGGTTACACCTTGATTCGCCAGACCGACGGAAATACCAAACGCCTGTATAGTCGCAAGCAGCACTGTACCGTACCTAGTGTACTGGCTGATTTTGCGCCTACCCGCTTCTCCCTCTTTCTTCAGTTGCTCCAGTTGCGGACTGACAACAGTCAACAACTGCATAATGATCGATGCAGAAATATAAGGCATGATACCCAGAGCAAAGATACTCATACGCTCCAGGGCTCCCCCTGAAAACATATTAAACAAGCTCAAGATAGTGCCCTGATTCTGATCAAAGAGCGCCGCGAGTCTATCGGGATTAATTCCTGGTACAGGTATGTGGGCGCCAACTCGATATACAAGTATCGCCAACAGTACGAACCAAAGCCGAGCACGAAGCTCGGCGAGGCCTTTACCTGCACCTGCGGGTAATGCGTTTAGTTTGGCCATTTATTCCTCGACTTTGCCACCTGCGGCTTGGATTGCTTCTTGCGCGCCTTTGGTCACTTTCAGTCCTTTAACAGTCACCGCACGGGTAATCTCTCCGGACAGAATAACCTTGACCTGCTTAGCCTGTTGAGCAACGATGCTAGCCGCTTTTAAAGCCGCCAAATCGATAACATCAGTACCAAGGGTGTCGATTTCACTCAGTCTAACTTCTTCAGAGAAACGGCCAACCCTAGAGGTGAAGCCGAACTTGGGCAGACGACGCTGCAAAGGCTGTTGACCGCCTTCAAAGCCTGGTCTGATAGTTCCGCCAGAGCGGGAAGTTTGACCTTTGTGGCCACGGCCACCGGTTTTACCCAGCCCGCTACCAATTCCACGGCCCAACCTTTTCGGGGACTGTTTGGAACCTTCAGCTGGCTTGAGAGTATTCATTTTCATATTACTCTCCTTCCACCTTCACTAGATAGTTAACCTTGTTAATCATACCTCTTACAGCAGCAGTATCTTCTACTTCCACAGTATGATTAATTTTTCTCAAACCCAAGCCGCGAACGCAGTCCTTGTGCTTAGGCAGGATTCCGATAGTACTCTTTACCAGAGTTACCTTAATAGTCTTTGCTGCATTGGCCATGACTTACCCCAGAATCTCTTCCACAGTCTTACCACGCTTAGCCGCAATCTCCTCAGGAGCTTGCATGGCTTTTAAGCCTTCGAACGTGGCGCGAACAACGTTAACAGGGTTGGTTGAGCCGTAACACTTAGCCAATACGTTCTGTACGCCAGCTACTTCTAATACAGCGCGCATTGCGCCACCAGCGATAATACCGGTACCTTCAGAAGCAGGCTGCATAAAGACTTTAGCGGACCCATGACGCGCCTTGACTGGATACTGCAAGGTATTGCCATTCAAGGTTACGGTAATCATGTTCTTACGGGCGGCGTCCATAGCTTTCTGAATCGCAACAGGCACTTCACGCGCTTTACCACGACCAAAACCTACTTTACCGTTCCCATCGCCAACTACGGTCAAAGCTGTGAAGCCGAAAATACGACCACCTTTAACAACCTTAGCCACGCGGTTGACCTGAACAAGCTTCTCCTGGAGCTCTGCTCCTTTTTGTTGCTCGTTATTTGTCATATATTCAACCTCTTAAAACTCGAGTCCGTTTTCCCGCGCAGCATCAGCTAACGCTTTTACACGACCATGGTACTTGAAGCCGGAACGGTCAAAAGCCACTTTGGTAATGCCTGCAGCCTTAGCTCTTTCCGCGATCATTGCGCCAACTTTACCTGCAGCTTCTACGTTGCCGGTAGCGCCTGCACGCAAATCTTTATCCAAAGTGGAAGCAGTAGCCAAAACCTTGCTTCCATCCGCGCTGATAATTTGCGCGTAGATATGACGCGGCGTCCGATTGATGCTCAATCTGTCGACACCGAGTTCACGAATTTTATAACGGGTTTTCTTAGCCCGACGTAACCGAGAAATCTTTTTGTCACTCATAGCCGCGCCCTACTTCTTCTTAGCTTCTTTAACTCGAACTTGCTCGCCGGAGTAGCGAACACCCTTTCCTTTATATGGTTCAGGCGGTCTGATACTACGGATTTCAGCAGCAACCTGCCCAACTTTTTGCTTATCGATACCACGAATCACAATTTCAGTTTGGGTGGGAGTCTCAGCTGTAATTCCCTCAGGAATTTCGAATACTACAGGGTGAGAAAAGCCAAGAGTCAGGTTGATCGCCTTGCCTTGAGCCTGCGCTCTGTAACCTACGCCGATCAGTTCTAATTTGCGCTCAAAACCTTGAGTAACGCCGAGAACCATGTTGTTGACCAACGCACGAGTGGTTCCAGCCAAAGCACGCGCTTGGTTGGAGCCTTCTTTTGGACCGAACGTCAATGCGTCATCTTCCTGCTTTACTTCAACCGAAGGATGAACAGACAAAGAAAGAGCGCCTTTACCGCCCTTGATATTAACCAGCCGACCGTCGAACTTAACCTCTACGCCAGCGGGAATCTGTACTGGATTTTTTGCTACCCTAGACATGATTCACTCCTAGAAGACGGTACAAATAACTTCACCACCAACGCCGGCTTTACGAGCTGCTCTATCAGTCATAACGCCTTTGGAAGTGGATACGATCGCGATACCTAAACCACCATTTACGGTAGGCAGGTCATTAGCGGCTTTGTACTGGCGCAGACCTGGACGGCTCACTCGGCTAATATTCTCAATAACCGGAGCGCCTTGGTAATACTTCAGTGTAATCTCAAGAACAGGCTTTGCTTCTTCACTAGCTTGAAAGTCAGTGATAAAGCCTTCTTCTTTCAAGACGTTGGCCACAGCGACCTTCATCTTTGAGGAGGGCATACGCACAGTTTCTTTTTCCGCCATCTGTGCGTTACGGATACGGGTGAACATATCCGCCAAGGTATCTTGCATACTCATTTAATAGCTCCAAACATTTTAGTTGTGCAGCGCTTTCGGCCTAACGGCCGAAAGACGCTTACCAACGGTCGAGCGTTACCAGCTTGCCTTTTTCAAACCAGGCACATCACCACGCATTGCGGCTTCGCGAAGTTTAATTCGGGACAGACGGAACTTTCTCAATACCGCATGCGGACGGCCAGTTACTTGGCAGCGATTGCGCAGTCTTGAAGGACTAGCGTCTCTCGGCAGCTTCTGCAACTTCATCTGCGCTTCCCAACGCTCTTCATCAGAGACATTCGGATTTGCAATAATGGCCTTCAACGCAGCGCGCTTCTCAGCGTACTTCGCTACGGTTTTTTCACGCTTGAGCTCGCGCTCGCGCATTCCAACTTTTGCCATATCAGTTCACCTTATTTTCTGAACGGGAAGCTGAACGCGTTAAGCAACGCTCTGCCTTCATCGTCAGTGTTTGCGGAGGTCGTGATGGTGATATCCATTCCGCGGACTTTATCGATCTTATCGTAATCGATCTCCGGGAAGATAATCTGCTCTTTCACGCCCATAGAGTAGTTTCCACGTCCGTCGAATGACTTCTGGTTCAAACCACGGAAGTCACGTACACGAGGGATAGCTACATCAACAAGACGCTCAAAGAATTCCCACATACGATCACCACGCAAAGTAACTTTGCAACCGATAGGAAAACCTTGACGGATTTTAAAGCCAGCTACGGATTTACGCGCTTTGGTTACTACAACCTTCTGACCGGTAATAGCTTCCAAGTCCGCTGCCGCCGCTTCGATCTGCTTTTTATCGCCAAGAGCTTCGCCGACACCCATGTTAAGGGTAATCTTCTCAATACGAGGCACCTGCATAACGCTGCTGTAGGACATTTCCTTCATCAGCGCAGGAATAACCTCTTTCTGATATACCTCTTTATACTTTGGCATAATCAACCACCTAACCTTTAGTTATCGACAAGTTCGTTTGTCGACTTGAAGATGCGCACTTTCTTACCGTCTTCAAGAATCTTAAAGCCAATACGATCAGGCTTATCGGTGGCTGAATTAAAGATCGCCACGTTTGAAGCTTGAATGGGCGCCTCTTTCTCGACGATGCCGCCAGCAGTACCCAACATAGGGTTTGGCTTGGTATGACGCTTAACCATATTGACGCCGCTGACAACCAGCTTACCGTCTTTCTGGACGCGATTTACTTTACCGCGCTTCCCTTTATCTCTGCCTGCTATGACGACAACTTCGTCGCCTTTTCTGATCTTGTTCATATTTGGTCTGACTCCTATAGCACTTCCGGGGCCAGCGAGATAATTTTCATAAATTTCTCGCCACGCAGTTCCCGAGTCACCGGTCCGAAAATACGAGTACCGATGGGCTGTTCCTGGTTGTTCAAAAGAACAGCGGCATTGCCATCAAAACGAATCAAGGAACCATCCTGTCTACGCACGCCCTTTCGGGTACGCACTACGACAGCTTTAAGAACCTGACCTTTCTTTACCTTTCCGCGGGGAATCGCTTCTTTAACAGAAACTTTAATCACGTCGCCGATACTTGCGTAACGACGATGTGAACCACCCAGCACTTTAATACACATTACTCGACGGGCTCCGCTGTTGTCGGCCACGTCAAGCACGGTTTGCGTCTGAATCATCGGTTATCTCCACCTAACAGCTTTGCTTGACTAGACTTTTTCGGCCCGCTCAACAATGTTCACAAGCTTCCACGACTTAGTCTTGGAAAGAGGACGAGACTCTTGAACCTGAACGGTATCGCCAATGCGACACTCATTGTTCTCGTCATGAGCATGAAGCTTGCTTGAGCGCTTAACATACTTGCCGTACAGGGGATGCTTCACGCGACGCTCTACCAGGACCACTATAGACTTGTCCATTTTGTCACTGACGACCTTGCCGGTCTCAGTGCGCACGCTTTTCTCGTTCGCGGTCATATCACTCACCTGCCTTCTGATTTAAGACTGTCTTGACACGAGCAATGTCGCGACGCACTTTACGCAGAAGATGGACTTGATTTAATTGGCCCGTCGCCTTGCGCATCCGCAAGTTGAATTGCTCTTTCAACAAAGAGATCAGTTCATTACTGAGCTCTTCCTGAGTTTTGTTTCTCAATTCTGCAGCTTTCATTTACATCACCGTTCTTGTCACAAAAGTAGTTGCGACAGGAAGTTTAGCCGCTGCAAGCGCAAACGCCTCGCGGGCCAATTCCTCACTTACCCCTTCCATTTCGTACAGCATACGGCCTGGCTCAATTTCCGCCACCCAGTATTCAACTGGACCTTTACCTTTACCCATACGGACTTCTAGAGGTTTCTTGGTAATCGGCTTATCCGGGAATATACGAATCCAGATCTTACCACCACGCTTAATACGACGAGTCATAGTACGACGCGCTGCTTCGATTTGTCGGGCAGTTATGCGTCCACGTCCAGTCGCTTTTAAACCAAATTCACCAAAACTTACTTTGTTTCCGCGTTGCGCCAAGCCAGTGTTGCGGCCTTTGTGGACTTTACGGAATTTCGTACGCTTAGGTTGCAACATTTCACTGCCCCCTACTTAGAACTTTTCTTTTTAGCTGCTTTCTTTTCAGCGCGAACCTGTTCGATACCACCCAGGATTTCGCCCTTAAAGATCCAAACCTTCACACCAATCACACCGTAAGTGGTATGCGCTTCGTGCGTAGCGTAGTCGATATCCGCACGCAGAGTGTGCAAAGGCACGCGACCTTCACGGTACCATTCGGTACGAGCAATTTCTGCACCGCCCAAACGGCCGCCAACTTGAATTTTGATACCTTTGGCGCCTTGACGCATCGCATTCTGAACTGCGCGCTTCATCGCACGACGGAACATAACGCGACGCTCCAATTGGCCGGCGACACCGGCAGCAACCAGCTTAGCATCCAAATCAGGCTTACGAATCTCTTCTATGTTGATGTGCACGGGCACTTTCATCAACTCGCCCACTTCCTGGCGCAGTCTATCAACGTCTTCACCTTTCTTACCGATCACAATACCCGGACGAGCAGTATGAATAGTAATTTTGGCGTTCTGAGGTGGACGCTCAATGACGACTTTGCTCACGGAAGCTTTCTCAAGCCTCTTCATCAGAAACTCGCGAACCTTGATATCAGTCAGCAAATGATCTGAATAGTTCTTTTTGTCTGCGTACCAGACTGAATTGTGATCTTTAACAATCCCCAGTCGAATACCGACTGGATTAACCTTTTGACCCATCTGCTATCTCCTACTCTTCGGCTACCTTGACGGTGATATGGCAAGTCCGCTTGAAAATGCGATCCGCCCGACCTTTCGCTCTAGGCTTAATCCGCTTCATTGTAGGACCTTCGTCTACGCAGATAGTGGCCACCTTCAGCTCATCAACATCCAGCCCTTCATTATGCTCAGCATTGGCGATAGCTGACTCCAGCACCTTCTTGATAATGCTAGAAGCCTTTTTGGGACTAAAGGTCAATATGTCCAACGCTTCTTCAACCCGCTTACCGCGCACCTGATCTGCAACTAAACGAGCTTTCTGAGCAGATAAGCGAGCACCAAATAATTTTGCCGCTACTTCCATCTCTATACCCTCTTACCGTTTAGCTTTCTTGTCTGCAGCGTGTCCGCGATAAGTACGTGTGGCTGCAAATTCACCCAGTTTATGGCCGACCATGTCTTCAGTCACATAGACAGGAACATGTTGACGACCGTTATGAACTGCGATAGTTAAGCCAACCATTTCCGGAAAAATGGTGGAACGACGAGACCAAGTTTTAATTGGCTTCTTGTCTTTGACTTCTACCGCTGTCTCCACTTTCTTGAGAAGGTGAAGATCAATAAATGGACCTTTCTTTAAGGAACGTGGCACGAGAGACCCCCTTACTTAGCTTTGCGACGACGCACAATCATTTTGTCTGTACGCTTGTTCTTACGAGTTTTGTAACCCTTCGTAGGAACACCCCAAGGAGTAACCGGGTGCTTACCGAAGTTACGCCCTTCACCACCACCATGCGGGTGATCAACTGGGTTCATCGCAGTACCACGAACGGTAGGTCTTACTCCACGCCAGCGTTTGGCGCCAGCTTTTCCATATACACGCAGATTGTTCTCGCTATTGGATACTTCGCCCAACGTAGCGCGACACTCAACAAGCACCTTACGCATCTCACCAGAACGCAAACGGATTGTTGCATAAGCGCCTTCACGAGCAACGACCTGGGCCGACGCGCCTGCGCTTCTAGCAATCTGGGCGCCTTTGCCTGGCTTCATTTCGATACAATGAACGACAGAACCTACAGGAATATTTCTCAGGGGCAGACAGCTTCCCACACGAATCGGAGCCTCTTGCCCGGAAGCGATTGCGTCACCTACGGATACGCCCTTAGGAGCAATAATGTAACGACGCTCTCCGTCGGCATATTTTAACAGTGCGATATGCGCGGTACGGTTGGGGTCATACTCCAAGCGCTCAACAACAGCAGGAATGCCATCTTTAGTGCGTTTAAAATCGATAACACGATACAACTGCTTATGGCCGCCGCCTTGATGGCGCACAGTGATTCGACCCGCGTTGTTTCGTCCGCCGTTCTTACGTTTTTTCTCAGTCAACGACGCCAAAGGAGCGCCTTTATGCAGTGACGGATTCGTAACAGCCACTACATGTCTACGACCGGGAGATGTTGGTTTAGTTTTAACAACTGGCATTTTCGCTCCCCCCTTACTCGACATCTACAAAATCGATAGATTGACCGGAGGCAAGACGAACATATGCCTTACGAATATCGTTGCGCTTACCCATACCTCGTGCGGTACGTTTAGTTTTGCCCTTGATATTCACAACCTGTACCGACTCAACCTTAACATCAAACAAAGCTTCAATCGCTTTTTTAATCTCGGGCTTTTTGGCATCGGCCGCCACACGGAAGACCACTTGATTGTTGATTTCCGCTAACAATGTGGCCTTTTCCGAAATATGGGGCCCAAGCAAAACCTTATAGAGCCTTTCTTGGTTCATCCCAACATCTCCTCAATTTTCTTAAGCGCAGAGACAGTAACCAGAACCTTGTCATGCGCGATAAGGCTGACAGGGTTAATAGCAACAGCGTCACACACATCGACATGCGGAATGTTACGGGAAGCCAAATACAGGTTTTGATCAACCGCATCCGCTACTATTAATACATTCTCCAGCCCAAGATCCTTCAACTTCGCATTGAATTGCTTGGTCTTTGGAGCTTCTACCGCCATTTCTTCAACAACAACCAAACGCTCCTGCCTAACAAGCTCAGACAGAATTGACTGCATTGCTGCGCGGTACATCTTTTTGTTCACTTTCTGAGAGTGATCCAGCGGCGTAGCTGCGAAAGTCTTGCCGCCGCCTCTCCAGATAGGGCTACGGATAGTACCCGCTCGAGCACGACCACTACCTTTTTGACGCCATGGTTTCTTTCCACCGCCGCTCACTTGGGAACGCGTCTTCTGGGCTTTTGAACCCTGACGGCCACCAGCCAAATAAGCGGTAACTACTTGGTGAACCAGAGCTTCGTTAAAATCTCTTGCAAAGGCCACGTCAGATACTGAAACAGTACCTTTACCCGCACCATTAATCGTTAACTCCATCTCTCACCCCTCTTATGCTTTAACCGCGGGCTTGATAACCACGTCTGCGCCGGTCGCTCCAGGAACTGCGCCCTTAATCAGAAGCAAACCTTTCTCTTCGTCGACTCTTACAATTTTCAGAGTCTGCACAGTGACGTTTTTATTTCCCATCTGGCCAGCCATTTTCTTGCCTTTGAACACTCGTCCAGGAGACTGGTTCTGACCAATAGAGCCAGGAGCGCGATGAGAAAGAGAGTTACCGTGAGTGGCATCTTGAGTAGAGAAGTTCCAGCGCTTGATAACGCCAGCAAAACCTTTACCCTTTGAACGCCCGGACACATCAACTTTTTGTCCGACTTCAAAGATAGTGACGGGGACTTCGTCGCCAACCTTGTACTCAGCAGAGTCAGTGGCGTCCAAAGTAAATTCACAAACAACACGCCCAGCTTCAACGCCAGCTTTAGCAAAATGACCCGCCATGGGCTTATTTACACGCGACGCTTTAACTGAACCAGAAGCCACTTGAATTGCCCGATAACCATCAACCTCAAGGCTTTTAACTTGAGCAATGACGTTTTTCTCGACCTGAATCACAGTGACCGGGACGGCTGCGCCGTCATCTTCAAACAAACGAGTCATGCCAGCCTTACGGCCGACCAAACCAATCGCCATTTTTCACCTCTTAGTGCACGGGGCTTTCACCCTCTATGGCCACATACAAAAGTGTTACACCAATGAAGCGACGCATTATGCGTCAATCTTGCTTAGCCTAAGCTAATTTGGACATCAACGCCCGCAGCAAGATCCAGCTTCATCAGTGCGTCTACAGTTTTTTCTGTAGGCTCAACAATATCCAACAAACGCTTATGTGTGCGAATCTCATACTGATCGCGCGCATCTTTATTTACGTGCGGGGAGATTAACACCGTAAAGCGTTCTTTTTTGGTTGGCAAAGGAATAGGCCCGCGAACTTGCGCACCGGTACGTTTTGCCGTATCAACAATCTCTTGCGTTGACTGATCGATCAAACGATAGTCGAACGCTTTTAGCCTGATTCTAATTTTCTGGCCTTGCATTTATTTACTCCGAATCCAACGACGGAAGACAGCCATACCCTACAAAAAGGAGCCGCATTTTAAGCAGCTGGCCATTTCCTGTCAAGAGCACTTTTTAAACAGCTCAATAAAAAAGGGGGAGCAAACTCCCCCTTTACCTTATGACTGGCTAGTCTTACTCGAAAATTTTAGCAACAACACCAGCGCCAACTGTACGGCCGCCTTCACGAATCGCGAAGCGCAAACCTTCTTCCATCGCGATTGGAGCGATCAGGCTGACTTTCATTTTTACGTTGTCGCCAGGCATAACCATCTCTACGCCTTCTGGCAATTCGCACGCACCAGTTACATCCGTTGTACGGAAGTAGAACTGAGGACGATAACCTTTGAAGAAAGGAGTGTGACGGCCACCCTCGTCTTTGCTCAGCACGTATACTTCTGACTCAAAAACGGTGTGCGGAGTAATAGTTCCTGGCTTAGCCAATACTTGACCACGCTCTACGTCATCACGCTTGGTGCCGCGCAACAATACGCCAACGTTCTCACCAGCGCGACCTTCGTCCAGCAGCTTACGGAACATCTCAACGCCAGTACAGGTAGTCTTCGTGGTATCCTTGATACCAACAATCTCAACTTCCTCGCCAACTTTGATAATGCCACGCTCTACACGACCAGTTACAACTGTACCGCGACCAGAGATAGAGAATACGTCTTCAATCGGCATCAGGAACGGCTTATCAATTGCACGCTCAGGCTCTGGGATGTACGCATCCAGAGTTTCAACCAGCTTCTTAACAGCACTGGTGCCCATGCCATTATCATCTTTACCTTCCAGCGCCAACAACGCGGAGCCAACGATGATTGGAGTATCGTCACCTGGGAACTCGTACTGGCTCAGCAGGTCGCGAACTTCCATCTCAACCAGTTCCAACAACTCTTCGTCGTCAACCATGTCCGCTTTATTCAGGAACACAACGATATATGGAACGCCAACCTGGCGCGCCAACAGGATGTGCTCACGAGTCTGAGGCATAGGGCCGTCAGCCGCGGAACATACCAATATAGCGCCGTCCATCTGAGCCGCACCAGTGATCATGTTCTTCACATAGTCAGCGTGCCCAGGGCAATCAACGTGCGCATAGTGACGAATAGGGGATTCGTACTCAACGTGAGAAGTCGCGATAGTAATACCACGCGCCTTTTCTTCTGGAGCATTATCGATACCGTCAAACGCTACCGCCTGACCACCCCAAACTTCAGAACATACGCGGGTCAAGGCCGCTGTCAAAGTAGTCTTACCGTGGTCAACGTGACCAATGGTGCCTACGTTTACGTGCGGCTTGCTGCGTTCAAACTTTTCTTTTGCCACAGTTAGTTCCTCTCTAAATCACTATTCTAAAAAGTTTCAACTACGAATGATTAAACTATTTGCTACGTGCGCTAATAATAGCTTCAGCAACATTGTTTGGAGCTTCCGCATACTGAGCGAACTCCATCGTATATGTTGCACGACCCTGAGTTGCTGAGCGCAGATCAGTGGCGTAGCCAAACATCTCAGCCAAAGGCACCTCTGCATTCACAACCTTACCAGACACGCTTTCATCCATACCCTGAATCAAGCCGCGACGTCGGTTCAAATCACCCACTACGTCACCCATATTTTCTTCAGGAGTGACCACCTCAACCTTCATAATAGGCTCAAGCAGTACGGCACCACCCTTGCCTGCAAGCTGCTTGGTAGCCATGCTGGCGGCAATTTTGAACGCCATCTCGTTAGAGTCAACGTCGTGGTAGGATCCATCAAAAACAGTCGCCTTCAAAGCCAACAAAGGATAGCCAGCCAGAATACCGTTTTGCATCTGCTCTTCGATACCCTTTTGAATTGCGGGAATATACTCCTTCGGAACCACACCACCCACAATCTCATTCACAAATTCCAGCCCCTCGCCTTCTGCGCGCGGCTCAAACTTGATCCAGACGTGACCATACTGACCACGACCACCGGACTGACGAACAAACTTACCTTCGATTTCACAGGTATTGCGAATAGCCTCGCGGTATGCGACTTGAGGCTTACCAATATTCGCCTCAACCTTGAACTCGCGACGCATACGGTCAACGATAATATCAAGGTGCAACTCACCCATTCCTGAGATAATAGTCTGACCAGTCTCCTCATCAGTCTTAACACGGAAAGATGGATCCTCCTGAGCCAACTTGCCCAGAGCAATACCCATTTTCTCTTGATCCGCCTTAGACTTAGGCTCTACTGCAACAGAAATAACCGGATCCGGGAATTCCATACGCTCCAGAGTAATGATGTTATCCGGATCACACAATGTATCACCAGTTGTAACATCTTTAAGACCAATCATCGCCGCGATGTCGCCAGCGCGAACCTCCTTGATCTCTTCACGGTTGTTTGAGTGCATTTGCACCATCCGACCGATCCGCTCTTTCTTACTCTTAACCGGGTTATAAACACCCGTGCCTGACTCCAGAACACCTGAGTAAACGCGAATAAAGGTAAGCGTTCCAACGAATGGGTCCGTAGCAATCTTAAACGCCAGCGCTGAAAACGGCTCATTATCGTCAGACTTGCGTACCGCGACAGTTTCTCCGTCATCCAGTATACCTTCGATCGCCTTGACTTCTGTTGGCGAAGGCAGATATTCAATAACAGCGTCAAGCACCGCCTGAACACCCTTGTTCTTGAATGCGGAACCGCCCAATACAGGAACTATTTCGTTAGCCAAGGTGCGAGCACGGATGCCAGCTTTGATTTCTTCCTCAGTTAACTCGCCTTCTTCCAGATACTTATTCATGTAGTCGTCATTAGCTTCAGCAGCAGCCTCAACTAATTGCTCACGAAGCTTAGCGCACTTCTCCTGAAGGTCAGCCGGAATATCCTGGTATTCAAAGGTCATACCTTGATCGGCTTCGTTCCAGATGATCGACTTCATCTTGACCAGGTCAACCACACCTTTAAACTCGTCTTCAGCACCAATAGTCATCTGAAGAGGAACGGGGGTAGCACCCAATCGATCTTTCAACTGCTTAACAACACGCTCAAAGTTAGCGCCTGCACGGTCCATTTTATTAACGAACACCATGCGAGGAACTTCGTATTTGTTAGCCTGACGCCATACAGTCTCTGTTTGCGGCTGAACACCGGAAGAGCCACAAAGCACAACCACTGCGCCGTCTAAAACACGCAGCGAGCGCTCAACTTCAATTGTAAAGTCAACGTGCCCAGGAGTATCGATGATATTGACGCGGTGCTGATCAAACTGCTGCTGCATACCAGCCCAGAAACAAGTCGTCGCCGCGGAAGTAATAGTAATACCGCGCTCTTGCTCCTGCTCCATCCAGTCCATTGTTGCTGCGCCGTCGTGCACCTCACCAATCTTATGAGAAAGACCGGTATAAAACAGAACACGCTCCGTTGTCGTGGTTTTACCTGCATCAACGTGAGCACAGATACCGATATTACGGTAGCGCTCTATGGGAGTTTTACGTGCCACGATTAATTACTCCAAATATTAAAAACGGTAATGGGAGAAAGCCTTGTTAGCTTCCGCCATACGATGGACGTCTTCACGCTTCTTGACAGCAGCCCCACGACCTTCAGCAGCCTCCAGCATCTCTGCCGCTAGGCGCGCAGCCATGGACTTCTCACCACGCTTACGGGAGTACTCAACCAACCAACGCATAGACAGCGCCATTTGACGAGATGGACGAACTTCTACGGGCACTTGGTAGGTGGCGCCACCTACACGACGGGATTTAACCTCTACCAGAGGTTGGATGTTTTCCAGAGCAAGCTCAAATGTTTCAATCGGCTCTTTTTTGGCTTTGTTGGACACAATATCCAGAGCACCATAAACAATACGCTCCGCCACTGACTTCTTACCACTTTCCATCACATGGTTGATAAATTTAGCCAGCTTCTTACTTCCGAACTTAGGGTCCGGCAGGATTTCACGCTTCGCAGCGACTCTTCTTCTTGGCATGATAAGCCCTCAAAAATAAAAAAGGTCTTCAGGTAAATCTGACATAACTCAAAGTCAGCCAGCCTTACTCTTATCCAACAACTATTATCAAGACTTCGGACGCTTGGCGCCGTATTTTGAACGACCTTGTCTACGATCGTTTACGCCAGCAGTATCCAAAGTTCCACGTACAGTGTGATAGCGTACGCCTGGCAAGTCTTTTACCCGGCCTCCGCGAATCAACACAACGCTATGCTCTTGCAGGTTATGACCTTCACCACCAATATAGGAGGTTACTTCATAGCCATTCGTCAAACGAACACGACATACTTTCCGCAAAGCTGAGTTCGGCTTTTTAGGGGTAGTCGTATATACACGGGTACATACGCCGCGACGCTGCGGACAACCTTGAAGCGCAGGAACGTCGCTTTTTGCGACCTTACGGCTTCTAGGCTTGCGTACCAATTGGTTAATGGTTGCCATTCAAGCTTACTCCGTTAACAACAGATAGATATTTAGTGCCCAACTAATAAGGGCGCCAAGTGTACTGACGCCCAATCAACGAGTCAAGGCGACCAAGGCTAAAAAACCACCAGCCACCTTCGACCTTGCAGATTATTTATTCAGTTCTGCGCTCAACGCCTGAACAACATCTGCCGCGCTAACGCCGCCTTCCTTCTGCATACGTTTGCGTTTTCTCTCTTGGTGGTAAGCCGAACCCGTTCCAGCAGGAATCAGTCGCCCTACAACCACGTTTTCTTTCAAACCACGCAAGTGATCCTGCTTGCCAGTTACAGCCGCCTCGGTCAAAACGCGAGTAGTTTCCTGGAACGATGCTGCGGAAATGAAGCTTTCTGTCGCCAAAGATGCTTTAGTTATACCCAGCAATACTCGCTCGTAACGCGCAGGCATCTTCGTTTCTTCTTCCGCTTTCTCGTTTTCCTCCAGGACTTTTACCAGCTCAACCTGGTCTCCTTTAATGAGAGTGGTATCCCCAGAGCTCAATACATCAACCTTACGAATCATTTGGCGCACGATAACTTCAATATGCTTGTCGTTTATAACAACGCCTTGGAGACGGTATACGTCTTGAATTTCGTTAATGATGTACTTGGCCAGCTCACCAACCCCCAACAATCTTAAGATGTCGTGCGGATTAGATGGGCCGTCTGAGATAACCTCTCCTCTTTCTACGCTCTCACCTTCGAATACGTTTAGCTGACGCCATTTAGGAATCAAAATCTCAAACGGATCAGTATTATCGGTTGGCGTAATAACAAGACGTTTCTTCCCTTTCGTTTCTTTACCAAACGAAACGATCCCTGAAATTTCAGCAAGAATAGATGGCTCTTTAGGCTTACGAGCCTCGAATAAGTCGGCAACTCGTGGCAGACCACCTGTAATGTCCCGTGTCTTAGATGACTCTTGCGGAATCCTCGCAATTACATCACCAACTTCAACAGTATCCCCATTCTTCAAACTGAAAAGTGAGTTTGGAGGCAGGAAGTACTGTACTGGCGTATCAGTACCTGGGAACTTCATCTCTTTGCCATTAGCATCCAGCAATTGCAGCATCGGACGAATATCTTTTCCAGAAGCCGGGCGATCCTTCGGATCCATTACCTCAATGTTCGACAGACCTGTAATTTCATCTGTCTGGGTCTTAACAGTAATACCCTCTTCAACGCCAACAAAGATCGCTTTACCACCAACCTCTGTGATAATCGGGTGCGTATGCGGGTCCCATTTGGCGACGATTTCGCCTGCCGCAACCTGCTGTCCTTGCTTCACGCTCAGCTCAACGCCGTAAGGAAGTTTATACCACTCCCTTTCCCGACCGGCTTCGTCTGCAATCGCCAAAGCTGATGATCGAGAGACAACAACCAGATTGCCATTCTTTCTCTCGATGTGCTTAAGGTTATGCAAACGGACAGTTCCGCCATGCTTAACTTGAATGTTATCGACTGCAGAAGCTCTCGATGCCGCACCACCGATGTGGAAAGTACGCATCGTCAGCTGAGTTCCAGGCTCACCGATGGACTGGGCAGCGATTACACCAATAGCTTCACCGACGTTAACCAAGTGGCCACGCGCCAGATCACGACCATAACAGCTTGCACAGACGCCATATTTGGTTTCACAAGTAATAGGAGAGCGAACCAAAATCTCGTCAACACCAGCCTTTTCAAGCGTTTCTACAGTCGTCTCGTCAAGCAATGTTCCCGCTGGAACAACAACATTCTGGTTGTCGGATGCGGAGTACACATCGCTTGCTGTGACACGCCCCAGCACTCGATCGCCCAGAGGAACAACAACATCCCCCCCTTCAATATGAGGAGTAACCAGCAGACCTTCGGAAGTACCGCAATCCAAATCAGTTACAACCAAATCTTGGGCGACATCAACCAGACGACGAGTCAAGTATCCAGAGTTAGCAGTTTTCAATGCTGTATCCGCCAGCCCCTTCCGCGCCCCGTGCGTAGATATAAAGTACTGGAGAACGTTCAGACCTTCCCGGAAGTTAGCCGTAATAGGCGTCTCGATGATAGATCCATCGGGCTTCGCCATCAGGCCACGCATACCAGCCAACTGACGAATCTGAGCCGCAGAACCCCGCGCGCCAGAGTCAGCCATGATGTAAACGGAGTTAAAGGAATCCTGATCGACTTCTTTACCGTCCTTATTAACGACTTTTTCTTTCCCAAGACGATCCATCATCGCTTTGGAGACTTTATCGTTGGCGCGCGACCAAATATCGATAACCTTGTTGTACTTCTCGCCCTGAGTTAGCAGACCGGAAGCAAACTGCGATTCAATCTCTTTAACTTCATTTTCCGCAGCGTCAATAATCTTCGCCTTCTCATCAGGAATAACGAAGTCGTTCACACCAATTGATGCTCCCGAGAGAGTCGCGTAATAAAAGCCGGTATACATTATCTGGTCAGCAAAAATGACCGTTTCCTTTAGACCAACTCGACGGTAGCAGGCGTTAATCAAACGTGAAATCGCCTTTTTCGTCATGTTCTGGTTAACCAGCGAGAACGCGAGACCTTCAGGGAAAATATCAAATAGCAACGCTCGACCAACAGTCGTATCAAGTACAGACACAGTGACAGTCTTGTTGCGCTCTTCGTCGATGACTACGTCGCGAATTCGAACTTTGACCTTCGCCTGGAGGTCAACCTTCTTAGCTCCGTAGGCGCGCTGGACCTCCTTAATATCGGAGAACACCATCCCCTCGCCCTTGGCATTAATTCGCTCCCTGGTCATAAAGTAGAGACCAAGAACAACGTCCTGCGAAGGAACAATAATAGGATCCCCGTTAGCAGGCGAAAGGATGTTGTTTGTAGACATCATCAACGCACGCGCTTCCAACTGAGCTTCCAACGTCAGAGGAACGTGTACAGCCATCTGGTCACCGTCAAAGTCAGCGTTATATGCTGTACACACTAACGGATGCAACTGTATCGCTTTACCTTCGATCAGAACAGGTTCGAACGCTTGAATACCCAACCGGTGAAGAGTTGGCGCACGGTTCAACATAACAGGGTGTTCCCGGATAACCTCGTCCAGAATATCCCAAACCACAGCCTCTTCACGCTCGACCATCTTCTTGGCTGCTTTAATCGTTGTAGCCAAACCACGATGCTCAAGCTTGGAGAAAATAAACGGCTTAAATAGCTCCAGCGCCATCTTCTTGGGCAAACCACACTGATGCAGACGCAAAGTTGGCCCTACGACGATTACGGAGCGACCCGAGTAATCAACCCGCTTACCAAGAAGGTTCTGACGGAAACGGCCCTGCTTACCTTTGATCATGTCAGCCAAAGACTTCAGCGGACGCTTATTGGAACCGGTAATCGCACGACCGCGACGACCGTTATCCAGCAGTGCGTCCACAGACTCCTGCAACATTCGCTTCTCGTTACGTACGATGATGTCTGGAGCATTCAGCTCTAATAGGCGCTTCAAACGGTTATTTCGGTTGATGACACGACGATACAGATCATTCAAGTCACTTGTAGCGAATCGACCACCGTCAAGAGGCACCAATGGACGCAGATCAGGAGGCAGAACTGGCAATACAGTCAGGATCATCCATTCCGGATGGTTTCCGGACTCAGCAAAAGCCTCCATAAGCTTCAAACGCTTGGATAGCTTTTTGATTTTAGTCTCGGAGTTAGTATTTGGAATTTCTTCACGAAGACGCTCAATTTCGTCCTCTAACTCCAAATCAGCCAGCAGTCCTTGGATTGCTTCGGCGCCCATGCGTGCGTCAAATTCATCTCCGAACTCTTCCAAAGCTTCGTAATACTGCTCATCAGAAAGCAGCTGCCCTTTTTCAAGGGTAGTCATGCCTGGATCAATGACGATGAATGACTCGAAATACAAAACGCGTTCGATATCACGCAGAGTCATATCCAACAGCAAGCCGATACGCGAAGGAAGAGATTTCAAAAACCAGATATGCGCAACTGGCGAGGCCAATTCAATATGCCCCATACGCTCACGACGAACATTGGCCGGAGCAACTTCTACGCCGCACTTCTCACAAATAACGCCTCTATGCTTGAGACGCTTATATTTTCCACAAAGACATTCATAATCTTTGATTGGGCCGAAAATTTTGGCGCAGAAGAGGCCGTCCCTTTCCGGCTTGAAAGTTCTGTAGTTAATGGTTTCAGGCTTTTTGACTTCACCAAATGACCATGAACGGATCATATCAGGCGACGCCAAGGAAATACGAATCGAGTCAAACTCGTGAGCGTAGTTCTGGTTTTTAAGTAAGTTCAGCAAATCTTTCATTGGCTAAGGCCTCTGACTGATCAATAGAAGCGATCTTCTCGCCCCCTAGTTAATTCGGTTCGCAGCAAACATCCGCCCCATTCTTTGGTTGCGGATGTTTGTGAAGGTTAACGCCGCGTATTAATTGGCCTCGAGCTCGATATCGATACCCAAAGAGCGAATCTCTTTAACCAATACGTTAAAGGACTCTGGCATACCCGGCTCCATACGGTGATCGCCGTCTACGATGTTTTTGTACATCTTCGTACGACCATTAACGTCATCGGATTTAACAGTAAGCATTTCCTGCAACGTGTACGCTGCACCATATGCTTCCAGAGCCCAGACCTCCATTTCCCCGAACCTTTGTCCACCGAATTGAGCTTTACCGCCCAACGGCTGCTGCGTAACCAAACTGTAAGAGCCGGTAGAACGAGCATGCATTTTGTCGTCAACCAAGTGATTCAACTTCAGCATGTACATGTAACCTACAGTTACCTGACGTTCAAAGCGCTCGCCGGTACGACCGTCGTACAGCCAAACCTGCCCGCTGTCGTCCATATCCGCAAGACGTAGCATCTCCTTGATCTCTTTCTCTTTGGCGCCGTCGAAAACCGGTGTAGCCATCGGCACGCCTTTCTTCAGGTTGGCCGCCAACACTAGAACCTCAGAGTCAGACAATGAGTCTAAATCTTCGTTACGTCCGCCGATTCCGTTATAGATCTCGTGCAAGAACTTACGAATTTCCGCAGCCTGCTTTTGCTCCGCCAGCATACGGTTTATCTTGTCGCCAAGTCCCTTCGCCGCAGCACCCAAGTGAGTTTCGAGAACCTGTCCCACGTTCATACGGGACGGTACGCCCAGCGGGTTCAATACGATGTCGACCGGATTGCCTTGCTCGTCGTAAGGCATATCTTCAACTGGCTTGATCGCGGAGATAACACCTTTGTTTCCGTGTCTTCCCGCCATTTTGTCACCTGGCTGGATACGGCGTTTTACGGCAACATAGACCTTGACGATTTTTAAAACGCCCGGAGCCAAGTCATCACCTGACTGCAGCTTGCGCTTCTTATCTTCATAGCGGTCTTCGATACTCTTGCGACGCTCTTGCAACTGCCCTTCCGCCTTTTCAAGCAGTTCATTCAGTTGCTCGTCAGCCATGTTCAGCTTGAACCATTCCTCTTTCTCGAATGCGTTGAAGTGAACTTCTGTCAGCGTGTCGCCTTTCTTTAATCCAGGGCCGCCGATTACCGATTGCCCCAGTAATGCCGACCGCAAGCGCTCGAATGTTGCGCCCTCAACAATTTTATATTCATCGTTAAGGTCTTTACGGAACTTATTCAGTTCAGTTTGCTCGATCTCCTTCGCGCGCTGATCTTTTTCAACACCATCGCGAGTGAAGACTTGCACATCGATAACTGTTCCACGCATACCAGTCGATACACGCAGGGAAGTATCCTTCACATCAGACGCTTTCTCACCGAAGATAGCGCGCAGCAGTTTCTCTTCAGGAGTCAACTGGGTTTCACCTTTAGGCGTTACCTTGCCGACCAGGATGTCGCCCGGCTCAACCTCCGCGCCAATATAGATAATTCCAGAATCGTCCAGCTTCGCCAGTGCGCTTTCGCCCACATTGGGAATATCCGCCGTGACTTCTTCTGGCCCTAGCTTGGTATCCCTTGCAACGCATGTTAGTTCCTGGATATGAATCGTGGTGAACCGGTCTTCCTGTACGACTCGCTCAGAAACAAGGATGGAGTCCTCGAAGTTGTAACCATTCCAAGGCATAAACGCGATACGCATGTTTTGCCCCAGAGCCAACTCACCCAAATCAACAGATGGGCCATCGGCAAGTACATCACCACGTGCAACTTCGTCACCTTCCATCACCAGGGAACGCTGGTTTATACAGGTATTCTGGTTGGAGCGCTGGTACTTAGTAAGGTTGTAGATATCAACCCCAGCATCACCGGCCTCAGTTTCATCATCGCTCACGCGAACAACAATACGAGCAGCGTCAACGCTAACAACAACCCCACCGCGCCGCGCAACCACGCACACGCCGGAGTCCTGGGCCACATAACGCTCCATACCTGTACCAACCAGAGGCTTTTCCGCCTTCAGCGTAGGAACAGCCTGTCGCTGCATGTTCGATCCCATCAATGCTCGGTTAGCATCATCGTGCTCCAAGAACGGGATCAGAGACGCAGCTACAGATACAACCTGACGGGGGGATACATCCATCAGCGTCACTTTTTCAGGCGGCATTACGGTAAACTCGTTCTTATGACGAACAGTTACCAACTCGTCAATCAAGCGACCGTTTTCGTCAACTGCCGCGCTTGCCTGAGCAATGACATAGTCGCTCTCTTCAATAGCTGACAGATACTCAATATCGTCAGTCACCAAGCCATCCACAACCTTACGATACGGGCTTTCCAAGAAGCCGTAGGTATTTGTGCGGGCGTATGTCGCCAGTGAGTTGATCAAACCGATGTTTGGACCTTCAGGCGTCTCGATAGGACAAACACGACCATAGTGAGTCGGGTGTACGTCGCGCACTTCAAAGCCAGCACGTTCGCGTGTCAAACCACCAGGCCCCAACGCAGAGACGCGACGCTTATGCGTCACTTCAGACAGAGGGTTATTCTGATCCATAAACTGAGACAACTGACTGGACCCGAAAAACTCTTTTACTGCTGCAGCAACTGGCTTGGCGTTGATCAGGTCTTGAGGCATAAGCCCTTCAGACTCAGCCATGCTCAGACGCTCTTTCACCGCACGCTCAACGCGAACCAACCCTACACGGAACTGATTCTCAGCCATCTCGCCAACGGAACGAACACGACGATTACCGAGGTGGTCGATGTCATCCACAACGCCTTTGCCATTACGAATATCTATCAATGTTCTCAAAACATCAATAATGTCGGAATGGCTCAGAACACCCAGCCCCTCAGTTTCCTCACGCCCCAACCGACGGTTAAACTTCATGCGTCCAACAGCGGACAGGTCATAGCGCTCTTCGGAAAAGAAAAGGTTGTTGAATAGATTTTCCGCAGACTCTTTCGTCGGCGGCTCCCCCGGACGCATCATGCGATAGATTTCGACCAAGGCCTCTAACTGAGAACGCGTCGCATCGATTCTCAAAGTATCAGAAACGAAGGGACCACAATCCAAGTCGTTGGTATAAAGCGTCTCAATTCTCTTAATGCCCGCTTTTTCAATCTTCTCGATAACGTCGTCAGTAATCTCAGTATTACACTCAACAATAACTTCCCCAGTTGACGGGTCAGCAATATTAGTTGCAGTAACTTTGCCTAATAGATAGGAGCTTGGAACACGCAGACGCTTCAGGCCCGCCTTCTCCATTTGCCGAATATGTCTGGCCGTAACCCTACGCCCTTCTTCTACGATAAGGTTGCCTTCGTCATCTTTAATTTCAAAGATAGCGATATCGCCGCGCAAACGGCTAGGAACCAAATCCAGGAAATATTCGCCGCCTTCTACTTCAAATAGGCTGTTCTCGAAGAACATTTCGAGCATTTCGTCAGCCGCATATCCCAGTGCGCGCAGCAGGATTGTCGCTGGCAGCTTCCTGCGACGGTCAATACGAACGAACACGCAGTCCTTCGGATCGAACTCAAAGTCAAGCCAAGAGCCGCGATAAGGAATGATGCGCGCTGAGTAAAGCAATTTACCGGAAGAATGAGTCTTGCCTTTATCGTGGTCAAAAAATACGCCAGGGGATCTATGGAGCTGAGATACGATGACACGCTCAGTTCCATTGATAACAAAAGTCCCGTTTTCAGTCATCAACGGAACTTCTCCCATATACACTTCTTGTTCCTTGATATCTTTAATCGCCTTGGTGGACGACTCTTTATCGTAGATAATCAAGCGAACTTTAACTCTTAGGGGCGCTGCATAAGTAACGCCGCGCAGCTGACATTCAGCTACATCAAATACGGGCTGGCCCAGCCGGTAACTCACATATTCTAGGGCCGCATTTCCCGAAAAGCTGACAATTGGAAATACCGACTTGAACGCAGCATGCAAGCCGACTTCCTGCCGGTCTTCGACTGCTACGTCTTGCTGTAAAAAATCATGATAGGAGTCTAGCTGTATGGACAGGAGGTACGGAACGTCCATTACTGCTGGAAGCTTTCCGAAGTCTTTACGAATTCGTTTTTTCTCGGTATAGGAGTATGTCATCGATATTCCCCAGCTTTCTTCAAACTGACTCTGGTGTGCTCGAAGGAGTTCGACAACCGCAAATGCTTATTACGGTTCGTGCGAAATTTTGGTCGCAAAGTTATAGCTTGCACAACGGAAAACGGCTGACGTTGAATAAACGCCAGCCGAATTCTTCTTTAATAGCCTAAAGCTAGCAAAGTTTTACTTGAGTTCAACCGTAGCGCCGGCTTCTTCAAGTTCTTTCTTAGCTTTTTCTGCGTCGTCTTTGGAAAGAGCTTCTTTAACAGTTGAAGGCGCGCCGTCAACCAGATCTTTAGCTTCTTTCAGGCCCAGACCAGTGATACCGCGAACCACTTTGATCACGTTCACTTTCTTTTCGCCTGCAGACTGCAGAACTACGTCAAATTCGGTTTTTTCTTCAACTGCTGCTACTTCACCAGCAGCAGCAGGAGCTACTGCAATTGCTGCTGCAGCGGAAACGCCGAATTTTTCTTCCATTGCTTCAACAAGCGCAACTACGTCCATTACGCTCATTTCTGCGATTGCATTAAGGATATCGTCTTTTGACAGAGCCATTTCTAAAATCTCCTAAAAGCCAAAAATAAAAAACCGTTATGCCGCGTCTTGCTTCTTGTCGCGAACTGCAGCAACCGCACGAGTCACTTTCGAAGGAATTTCGTTTAGTGTACGTGCAAGCTTGGTGACAGGTGCTTGCATTACGCTCATCAACATCGCCAGAGCCTGATCCCTTGTCGGGAGTTTGGCCAGACGATCGATCTGATCAGCGCCAAGCATCTCACCACCAACAGCAAGAGCCTTGATTTCAAACTTGTCGTTTTCTTTTGCATAATCCTTGAGCAAACGAGCTGCTGCTCCTGGATCTTCCATAGAAAACGCCAAGATTGTGGGGCCAACAAAAGCTTCGCGCGCGCACTCGTACTCGGTGCCGTCAACAGCACGGCGAGCCAGAGTGTTACGCACAACCCTCAAAGAAACGCTTTCTGCACGAGCTTTAGCGCGCAGTTCAGACATCTTATTTGAGGTTACGCCTCTATAGTCGGCAATCACCAATGACAAGGCCTTACTGGCAGTCTCATTGACTTCAGCGACAATCGCTTTCTTGTCTTCGAGTCTAATTGCCACCGGATTTCTCCTATGTGTACCGGCCAAGCCGGTTAGTCGTACTATGTCTCACTGAGACGTTTACGGCTTTTAAGCAGGAAAACTACTATCAGCCGTCTGCGCAGGAACTTTTAATTTTCCCGGCTTACGCCGGGAAAAGCCTGCGGTCTTGGACAGCCTACGGCTTATGCCGAAAGACCACCAAAATCTTCATATTTATACAGCCAAGCTATTCTGATCAATCAACAGACCTGGGCCCATTGTTGATGAAAGAGTTACCTTCTTGAGGTAAACGCCTTTCGCTGAAGAAGGCTTAATTTTCTTCAGGTCAGCAATCAAAGCTTCCAAGTTCTGCTTGATGTGCTCCGCAGAGAACTCAACATTACCTAAAGGAGCATGGATGATGCCGTTTTTGTCTGTTCTGTAACGAATCTGGCCCGCTTTAGCATTATTAACTGCCGCTTCAACATCAGCAGTTACAGTGCCTACTTTAGGGTTAGGCATAAGACCGCGAGGCCCCAAAATCTGACCCAACTGACCAACAACACGCATAGCGTCCGGCGTTGCGATCACAACATCAAAATCCAAGTTGCCTTTCTTTACTTCTTCAGCCAAATCGTCCATACCGACGATATCAGCACCAGCTGCTTTTGCTTTATCCGCATTTGCACCTTGAGTGAAGACCGCAACGCGAACAGTTTTCCCTGTCCCGTTTGGCAGTACAGTAGAGCTACGGACTACTTGGTCTGATTTGCGAGCATCCACACCAAGGTTCACAGATACATCAATAGATTCTTTAAATTTCACAGAACCGGACAGCTCAGCTAAAAGGGTTACCGCCTCTTCTACACTGTACGCCTTACCAGCTTGTACTTTTTCACGAATCGCCTTTTGGCGCTTAGTCAACTTAGCCACGTTTTACTCCTCTACGTTCAGACCCATGCTTCTAGCTGTGCCAGCGATAGTTCGAACAGCAGCGTCGAGGCTACCCGCAGACAAATCAGGCATTTTAACATTCGCAATTTCTTCTAATTGCGCACGATTTACTGTACCTACCTTTTCTGTATTCGGACGGCCAGAACCGCTCTTAATACCAGCAGCTTTTCTAAGCAACACTGAAGCAGGTGGAGTTTTCGTAATAAACGTAAAGCTACGATCACTATAAACGGTAATTACAACTGGAGTCGGCAAACCAGGCTCAAGATTTTGCGTCTTGGCGTTGAACGCCTTACAAAATTCCATGATGTTTACACCATGCTGACCTAACGCAGGACCAACAGGGGGACTTGGATTAGCCTGACCGGCTTTTACTTGCAACTTAATATAGGCATTAACTTTCTTAGCCATTTTTCCTCCTAATGGGTTTAACGCACTTAGTGCTCCCCGAACAGACACAAAAAGCTCGCCCCACCTAAGGCGAAGCGAGCAGTCGTCATGCGAACATTAATCTTTTTCGACCTGACTAAACTCCAGGTCAACTGGCGTCGAACGGCCAAAAATAAGAACCGCCACTTTCACCCGACTCTTTTCGTAGTCCACTTCTTCAACCACGCCATTAAAATCTGCGAAAGGACCATCAATGACACGAACCACTTCACCAGCTTCAAACAATGTTTTTGGCTTAGGCTTATCAGCGCCACTTTCAACTCGACGAAGAATTGCCTCAGCTTCTTTATCGCTTATTGGCGCAGGCTTATCAGGAGTTCCACCTATAAAACCAAGCACACGAGACGTAGACTTAACCAAGTGCCAAGTATCGTCATTCATTTCCATTTGAACAAGCACATATCCAGGGTAGAATTTGCGTTCACTCTTGCGCTTCTTACCCTCTTTCATCTCTACAACTTCTTCTGTAGGAACTAAGATCTCTCCAAACTGATCCTCCATTCCTTTAAGCACTATGCGCTCCTTAAGGGAGCGCATAACATGCTTCTCGAAGCCGGAATAGGCTTGAACAACAAACCATCGCTTAGACAAAGGCCTTCTCCTACCCTATTAAGCCTGACACAAGCCAGCTGATCAGGGAATCAATGACCCATAGCAGCAACGCTACTACAAGGACAAAGACAACCACTATCAAGGTCGTCTGAGTCAACTCGGGCCTGGTTGGCCAAACCACCTTCCTTATCTCCACTCGAGCTTCTTTTAGCAAAACCAAAAAGGACTTACCTTTCTCCGTTTGCACAGCCACAAAGCCCGCAACTAGAGCCAAAGCAACAAGAGCAAGCACTCGATAAAGAAGTGACTGATCAGCGTAAAAGGAGTTACCAACAACCCCTACGGCAACCAAAGCAACAACAAGCAGCCACTTCAGCTTATCGAAAGCTCCAGAGCTTTTCTCTACGTTTGAAGACATAACCACCCAAACCCAAAATTTAAGGTGGCAGGCCAGGAGGGAATCGAACCCCCAACCTGCGGTTTTGGAGACCGCCGCTCTGCCAATTGAGCTACTGGCCTACCTTAAAAAAGGTTACTCGAAAATTTTAGCAACAACACCAGCGCCAACTGTACGGCCGCCTTCACGAATCGCGAAGCGCAAACCTTCTTCCATCGCGATTGGAGCGATCAGGCTGACTTTCATTTTTACGTTGTCGCCAGGCATAACCATCTCTACGCCTTCTGGCAATTCGCACGCACCAGTCACATCCGTTGTACGGAAGTAGAACTGAGGACGATAACCTTTGAAGAAAGGAGTGTGACGGCCACCCTCGTCTTTGCTCAGCACGTATACTTCTGACTCAAAAACGGTATGCGGAGTAATAGTTCCTGGCTTAGCCAATACTTGACCACGCTCTACGTCATCACGCTTGGTGCCGCGCAACAATACGCCAACGTTCTCACCAGCGCGACCTTCGTCCAGCAGCTTACGGAACATCTCAACGCCAGTACAGGTAGTCTTCGTGGTATCCTTGATACCAACAATCTCAACTTCCTCACCAACTTTGATAATGCCACGCTCTACACGACCAGTTACAACTGTACCGCGACCAGAGATAGAGAATACGTCCTCAATCGGCATCAGGAACGGCTTATCAATTGCACGCTCAGGCTCTGGGATGTACGCATCCAGAGTTTCAACGAGCTTCTTAACAGCACTGGTGCCCATGCCATTATCATCTTTACCTTCCAGCGCCAACAACGCGGAACCAACGATGATTGGAGTATCGTCACCTGGGAACTCATACTGGCTCAGCAGGTCGCGAACTTCCATCTCAACCAGTTCCAACAACTCTTCGTCGTCAACCATGTCCGCTTTATTCAGGAACACAACGATATATGGAACGCCAACCTGGCGCGCCAACAGGATGTGCTCACGAGTCTGAGGCATAGGGCCGTCAGCTGCGGAACATACCAATATAGCGCCATCCATCTGAGCCGCACCAGTGATCATGTTCTTCACATAGTCAGCGTGCCCAGGGCAATCAACGTGCGCATAGTGACGAATGGGGGATTCGTACTCAACGTGAGAAGTCGCGATAGTGATACCACGCGCCTTTTCTTCTGGAGCATTATCGATACCGTCAAACGCCACCGCCTGACCACCCCAAACTTCAGAACATACGCGGGTCAAGGCCGCTGTCAAAGTAGTCTTACCGTGGTCAACGTGACCAATGGTGCCTACGTTTACGTGAGGCTTACTACGCTCAAACTTTTCTTTTGCCATTTGACCATCCCCTAAAGAAATGCAGCAGCCGAGACTTCAGTGAATTAATTAGTGGAGCTCATGACCGGAATTGAACCGGTGACCTCATCCTTACCAAGGATGTGCTCTACCGACTGAGCTACATGAGCAAAACCAAAACCACAAAGCGTGGAGCGGGCAGCGGGAATCGAACCCGCGTCATCAGCTTGGAAGGCTGAGGTAATAGCCACTATACGATGCCCGCACTTGAATAAGTGGTGGAGGGGGCTGGATTCGAACCAGCGAAGCTTGCGCGTCAGATTTACAGTCTGATCCCTTTGGCCACTCGGGAACCCCTCCCAGACCAGGCTCACCCACCACAAGGTGAAACCCTAAAAAAATGGAGCTGGTGGACGGAATCGAACCCCCGACCTGCTGATTACAAGTCAGCTGCTCTACCAACTGAGCTACACCAGCTCTACATCTCGCCTGTTTCGCGAGGCCGCTATACTACGGAAGTTCCACACCCGATGCAATACTTTTACAAAAAATTTGTCTCTTATTTGTGTTTAAGTTTCTTTCATTCAAAACCCTATCCACCCTCGCCACTGTTTGAAGGTTCGCTTCATCTTTTGTAGCCACCCAATACTCAAGCCTTTCCTTTGGGACTTCCTTGATCTTAGCATCATAGCCCTCACTGATTCTCTGCTTTAACAAGCGGTTTGCCGAGTCCACATTTTTGAACAAACCCAAAGAAATACCATTTCTCAGCTCACCCTGGCTAATCAAATAGCTATCAATCTTCCTCACCTGAAGCTCCCTTAGCTTTATTATCGCCGTTTTACGACTCTCCATTGGCTCTAAATAGACCCAATACTCAGGCGCCAAACTAATATTCTTTGGAAATACGACAGACTCAACACTCCTTTTTGCCAAAGCCATTCTTAAGCCTTGGGCCTGAGCATCCTCTTCGAAAGGCCCCATCAAGAGACAAAATTTCTCGTCCTTTGAAGCCAGGGTTTCGGACCTCTTTTCTATACCGAGATCAACGACAGCCCTTTCCTCTTTCACATCGACTTCACTAAGCAAAGTTAAACGGTTGGCATCAGTTTCAGATAATGCAACCCTATTACGAGCCTCTTCCAACCCTTCTCGTTTTTGCAGTTCTAGCCATTGAACAGCAAAAACAAGCCCATTGAGCATAAGCAGAGAAATAAAGATCCAGCGCACAGGTTCAACCCCAGTCAATTCACAGGAACACCATTACCAACGATTCGCAACCCATCCAAAACCAAGTCTTCGATATAGGTATAAGCCTCATCATTTTCTAGTAAAGCCCTCACACCCCCACCAGTACAAACCATTCGACTTTCAACACAACTGCGAGCGATACTTAAAACAAATGCTTTCTGCATGTAAAACACCCCCCTCTCAATACACTCCCTGGTGGAGGAGCCTGGAACGAGCTCAGAGTCATACCCATAGCTCCCTTTAAGCGCCGCCGTATTCATGTTTAAAGACCGCAACATTAGCGCAGCCCCAGGCACAATGTAGCCCCCTTTGTGCACCCCAAATCTATCCACATAATCCACTGTTACTGCCGTACCACAATCAATAACACATAGATCTTCGGGATACTTACTATAAGCGGCAATTAAAGCCAACCACCGATCAACCCCCAACGAGGCATAATCCGCATAAGCGTTAACCAACGAGCCATATGAAGAAGTCGTTTTCGCCCAGAATACATTTGCAATTCCATTAAGGAGTTTTCGCAGCGAGTCGTTAACCTCTTCAGATGCAACGCTACTAACAAGAGCTCTATCGACCCCCTCGATAGGAACGCTCCACTTTATAGAAGTTGCGCCATAGACAACACTCCCGCGAGCAACTACTCGACCCGACTCAACGAGACGCCATTTTAACCCTGAGTTTCCCGCGTCAAGATCAAGCTCCCTCATGCAACCGGCCTAACTGTAATTTCCCCTCCGGCAAGAGATTTGACCAACCCATCTTCTCCCCGAACAAGAGCATACCCCTCATCGGAAACACCAATATACTCGCCCCCCCAGCACTGATCTCCGCTCGAGACCATAACCTTCCGCCCCTTAAGCAGATCATACTTATCCCACAACCCTTTCAAACCAGAAAAGCCCTCAGATTTATAAGATTCAAGACAAGACAAGATGGAGTCAACTAGAGCCACGCATAGCTGATTCCTCTCCACTTTTACCTCACACGCTTCGGACAAAGCCGTCCAAGGCTGATCAATAGCACTCCCTGCCTCCAACTCCATAAGCACATTAACCCCCAAGCCAATGATCACATGCACGGGCCCTTCCTGCTCCCCCTGCACCTCCAATAATAGACCCGCCAATTTTCTCTCCGAATACCAGACATCATTTGGCCACTTGAGGGAAACCTGTATGTTGCATATAGCTTTTATAGCGTCTGCAACAGCCGCCCCAATCGCAAGACTCAAACCATTTAGAACCGAAAACCCACCTGGGAGCCTGACGGCCACACTCATATAAATATTTTGAGCAAACGGACTAACCCATGCCCTACCCCTTCTTCCCCTCCCCGCAGTTTGCCTCTCAGCAAGCAGAATATCATAAAGACCAACAGGCAGATCCTTGCTACTTGCAAGAAGCTCGGCGTTAGTGGAGCCTACAGAATGCGCCACGCTAAACTCGCGCAACTTGCCCTTCCAGCGCACCTCTATGTCATTACGCAGCCGCACCCCATCAAGCAGGCACAAAGGACGCTCAAGCCGGTACCCTTTCCCTTTAATTGATTCAACCTTTAAACCATAAGCCGCCAATTGCGAGACATGCTTCCACACTGCAGTCCGCGTAACTCCCAAAAGCTCACCCAGCTCGACGCCGGAATGAAACTCTCCATCAGAAAGAATTTCGACTAATTTCTCATTCATACACAAAGCCTTTTCCCAGCCTCCCTTTTAAAAAGGAAGCTTTCGATTATGACAAAGTTCCCATTAGGCCAAAACCACTAAATCATGGAGGCGTCGCGCGCGCCAATTTCACTGGGCAGACATATCACTCACGCTCTAGCCAGTTGCACAGCCCATAGATCCATAGAGGCAGCTGAAGTGACTACACAAAAAGCAGGCCTCAAGACCTATGTAGCAGGCGTGGTCATTAACAGGCAACGCCCAAAAACCTCGACAGGAGTAACTTTTATCACGCTGGAAGATGAAACGGGCTCAATCAATATCATTGCTTGGAAAAAAACAGCGATGGCGCAGATGGACGTCCTCATCAAAGCGCGACAGCTAATGGTATACGGAGAGATCGATAAGGATGACGAAGGGAGCGTAGCGCACGTCATCGCCCATCGTTTGACGGACCTGACGCCGCACCTGGAGGAACTGGAGTCGCGATCAAGGGACTTTCACTGAGCTTGAAGGGTTTGTTTGTGGTAGATGAAGCGCTCTACGGGAATAGTAAGAGGGGCTCTGACGCCTGGCCTGGGCATAAACTCCAGGCATAAAAAAACCCGTCACGAGGACGGGTTCTTCGTATTAAGAGCCTGACGACGACCTACTCTTGCATGGGAATCCACACTACCATCGGCGCTGGACTGTTTCACTTCTGAGTTCGGAATGGGATCAGGTGGTTCCAGTCCGCTATGATCATCAGGCAAAACCGTTAAGCTTTGTCTTAGTTCTAGCTTGTCTAGTTGGCGCTTGGTCAGAAGACCTTTAACTTGGATAAGCAGTTATACTCAATCAATACCGGTAAATTACTTCGGTGTTATATGGTCAAGCCTCTCGGGCAATTAGTACTGGTTAGCTCAACGCCTCGCAGCGCTTACACACCCAGCCTATCAACCTCGTGGTCTACAAGGGCCCTTTAGGAGGATCAAGTCCTCAGGGAGATCTTATCTTGAAGGGGGCTTCCCGCTTAGATGCTTTCAGCGGTTATCCCGTCCGAACATAGCTACCGGGCAATGCGATTGGCATCACAACCCGAACACCAGCGGTTCGTTCACTCCGGTCCTCTCGTACTAGGAGCAACTCTCCTCAAATCTCCAACGTCCACGGCAGATAGGGACCGAACTGTCTCACGACGTTCTAAACCCAGCTCGCGTACCACTTTAAATGGCGAACAGCCATACCCTTGGGACCGGCTTCAGCCCCAGGATGTGATGAGCCGACATCGAGGTGCCAAACACCGCCGTCGATGTGAACTCTTGGGCGGTATCAGCCTGTTATCCCCGGAGTACCTTTTATCCGTTGAGCGATGGCCCTTCCATACAGAACCACCGGATCACTAAGACCTACTTTCGTACCTGCTCGACGTGTTTGTCTCGCAGTTAAGCGCGCTTTTGCCTTTACACTAACCGTACGATGTCCGACCGTACTTAGCGCACCTTCGTGCTCCTCCGTTACTCTTTTGGAGGAGACCGCCCCAGTCAAACTACCCACCACACAGTGTCCTCGACCGGGATTACCAGTCAGAGTTAGAACCTCAAACATGCCAGGGTGGTATTTCAAGGATGGCTCCACGAGAACTGGCGTCCTCGCTTCAAAGCCTCCCACCTATCCTACACAAGCAGGTTCAAAGTCCACTGTGAAGCTATAGTAAAGGTTCACGGGGTCTTTCCGTCTAGCCGCGGATACACTGCATCTTCACAGCGATTTCAATTTCACTGAGTCTCGGGTGGAGACAGCGCCCCCATCGTTACGCCATTCGTGCAGGTCGGAACTTACCCGACAAGGAATTTCGCTACCTTAGGACCGTTATAGTTACGGCCGCCGTTTACCGGGGCTTCGATCAAGAGCTTCGCTTACGCTAACCCCATCAATTAACCTTCCGGCACCGGGCAGGCGTCACACCCTATACGTCCACTTTCGTGTTTGCAGAGTGCTGTGTTTTTAATAAACAGTCGCAGGGGCCTGGTATCTTCGACCGCCTTCCGCTCCAGCCGCAGGGCCTTCACGTACATGACGGCGTGCCTTCTCCCGAAGTTACGGCACCATTTTGCCTAGTTCCTTCACCCGAGTTCTCTCAAGCGCCTTGGTATTCTCTACCTGACCACCTGTGTCGGTTTGGGGTACGGTTTCGTATTGCCTGAAGCTTAGAGGCTTTTCCTGGAAGCTGGGCATCAATCACTTCACTCTCTTAAAGAGAGTTCGTCATCACCCCTCAGCATTGTGTGTCCGGATTTGCCTAAACACACTGCCTACAGGCTTAAACCTGGACTACCAATCCCAGGCTGACCTAGCCTTCTCCGTCCCCCCATCGCAGCAATACAAAGTATCGGAATTTTAACCGATTTCCCATCGACTACACCTTTCGGTCTCGCCTTAGGGGCCGACTCACCCTGCGCCGATTAGCGTTGCGCAGGAACCCTTGGTCTTCCGGCGTGCGGGTTTTTCACCCGCATTATCGTTACTCATGTCAGCATTCGCACTTCTGATACCTCCAGCAGACCTCTCGATCCACCTTCATCAGCTTACAGAACGCTCCCCTACCACTCATCCATTGGATGAATCCGCAGCTTCGGCGCCATGTTTGAGCCCCGTTACATCTTCCGCGCAGGCCGACTCGACTAGTGAGCTATTACGCTTTCTTTAAAGGGTGGCTGCTTCTAAGCCAACCTCCTAGCTGTCTGTGCCTTCCCACATCGTTTCCCACTTAACATGGACTTGGGGGCCTTAGCTGGCGGTCTGGGTTGTTTCCCTCTTCACGACGGACGTTAGCACCCGCCGTGTGTCTCCCGGATATCACTCTACGGTATTCGGAGTTTGCATGGGGTTGGTAAGTCGAGATGACCCCCTAGCCCAAACAGTGCTCTACCCCCGTAGGCGTTCGTCCGAGGCGCTACCTAAATAGCTTTCGGGGAGAACCAGCTATCTCCGAGTTTGATTGGCCTTTCACCCCCAGCCACAAGTCATCCGAATCTTTTTCAACAGATTTCGGTTCGGTCCTCCAGTTGATGTTACTCAACCTTCAACCTGCCCATGGCTAGATCACTCGGTTTCGGGTCTACGCCTAGCGACTAATTCGCC